>DJXD01000044.1 GCA_002449585.1 Ruminococcus sp. UBA7013 | reverse complement strand
CTGGTTAAACAGGAAGCCCCCGCCTCTTCAGGCGGGGGAGGACGTCACAAAAATCTCCATACATACAAGAGGGGGTTCGGGGAATACTTCCCCTGATATATCTGTATCAGTATCTGTATCTGTATCAGTATCTGTATCTGTATCATTATCTGTATCAGTATCTTTTGTATACAGTTGTATCTGTTTTTTTCGACAAATTTCGTCACATATCTTGGTTCTGTTTTTCGATCTTTTTCGACATGATTCATCAAGTATCTGCATTTATCTCTATTTTCTCTATTTTCTTTTTCGATCATTTTCGACTTTTTCCGACATAATTCATCAAATACTTGCATTTATCTCTATTTTATATTTTTTGAAAATTTTATTTTTCGATCCTTTTCGATCTTTTTCGACAGGATTCGTCATATTTTACAGAATCCCTAATGAGGAGATTTTTTTAAAATTTTTTCACAATCCTCTTGCATTTCTATCTGAAATATGATAAAATAATATCAATACTGAATTTTCAGAAATCAAGAAAGGACTGTAGTATTATGAAAATCTGGAAAAAAGCAGCTGCGGCTGTCCTGAGCCTTGCCATGCTCTGCACTTCTGCCGCATTTCTGCCTGCATCCGCTGCAACCGATTCCCTGGAAGATTCTTATACATGGGGAACGCTCAAAATTGGTGGCGGCGGTTTTGTATCCGGCATTGTCACTGGAAAAAAAGTGATGTACGCCCGTACCGATGTGGGCGGTGCTTACAAATATAATTATGATACAGATAGTTGGGATCAGCTTCTTGGCTTCCTCACAGAAGCTGATAGGGGTCTGCTTAGCGTGGATGCCATGGCAATTGACCCTACTGATGATAATATCGCTTATTTCCTTTGTGGCTGTGCGTATTTCTCTGCTGAAAAAACGGTTATTTTCAAGACAACGGACGGCGGTAAAACATTCAAAGAAATTGATGTTACCAATCTGATCAAAGTCATGGGCAATGGTGATGGCCGTCAGTGTGGTGAATCTATCGCTGTAGATCCTGATAATCCAAAAGTCATTTATGCTGGCGGTGATGTTACTTCTAATGAAAAATCAGAATCTGCATTGATCAAGTCCACGGATGGCGGTGAAACATGGACACCTGTAAAGGGTTATGATGATGTGGGTTTATTCTCTGAAACCACAAAATGGCCGACATGGACGGATAATATTGCCCGTTCTGTCACAGATGGCGCATATCAGACACAGAACGGTGTTGCATCAATTGCTATTTCTAATGGAAAAGTTTATGTTGCCACATCTGTGACGGGAAAAGAAAATATTCATGTTGCAAATGTCGAAGATGATAAATTTGAAGTACTTCACAAAGATCTGCCGACAGATGTATATCCTTCCAGAATCAATATTGATGCGAACGGAGAATTATTAATCACTTATATTGCAGGGCTTGCCTTTAATGGGGCATCTGGTGGCGCATATAGATATATTCCTTCTACAGGCACAGTGAAGAATATTTCTCCATCTGGGAATGGTTTTGGCGAGATCTATGCAGATCCGAATGATCCGAAAAAATTAGTAGCCTCTACCTGTGGTCTGTGGTATTCGCAGATGTGGCAGGAATGGAGCGATGAGCATGGGCCTGCATGGGGTGACAGATTTTTCAAATCCACTGACGGCGGCGAAACATGGATTTCCATGACCCCTGGCAATACTACCAGTTATGGAGGGCCATTGGAAGCAGCCTATCTTGATGATGGTGGTTATGCTTGGATCAGAGATAAAGCCATTCATTGGGTTGGCTCAATCGTGATTGATCCCACAAATCCTGATAGAATTTTTGTAACTTCTGGTAATGGTGTATTTTCTTGCAATAATGTCTGGGACGAATGCCCTCAATTCTATTTCCATCCTGATGGAATCGAGGAAGTTGTTGCTCTTGATTTTGCAAGCACTTCTGATGGATTAGATCTATCTGCCATCGGCGATTATGACGGATTTGTGCATGAAGATCCCACAAAAATTGGCCTTCAATATCAGCCAAATATGGGCTCTACTTCTGCAATTGCCGTATGCCCTCAGAATACGGATGTATGGGCAAGAATCGCTGAGGGGGATAATGGAAGCGGCTATTATACCACTGATAGAGGAAAAACATGGAATGCTTTCTCAGCGGCTACCAAAGGCGGAAAACTGGCCATTGCACAGATTGATAAAGATACTTATAGAATTTTTAACACTGGCAAAGATGATGGCGGCGTTTCTTATTCTGATGACTGGGGCGAAACATGGAACAAATGCGATGGCATCCCCTCACAGTATGGATCAAAGCCGACTATGTTATTAATCGAACCGGATGATCCTAATACTGTATATGCTTATGCGACTTATTATAATTCTTCTTGGTTCTATTCCAAAACTGCGCCTGATGCATCTGATGCACAATATAAATTCTGTGTCAGCAAAGATGGCGGCAAGACCTTCACCAGCACAGATATTTGCATGTATGATCAATGTGATAGTGCCGGAAGAATCGCCTATTTAGGCAAAGGCAATTTAATTCTTGGCGGCGGCTATTATGGCATGTATCATGCTGTTGTCGATGATGCCGGAAAAGTCACAGTGGAAAAACTTGATAATATCTCTTATTGCAAAACCGTAGGCTATGGCGCACCGGAAAAAGAAAATGGTCTGAATACACTCTACATGTATGGCCGTCCTGCGGATTCTGATCCGGAAGGCATTTATCGTTCTACAGATGGCGGCAAAACATGGATCTGCATCAATACCACTCATCTCTATGGCGGCACAGGAAACGGCAATTTCCTCGTTGGTGACATGAATGAATTCGGAAAAGTCTACATGTCTACGGTTGGTTGTGGCATTGTTTATGGTCAAGCTTCTGATGGCTCTGAGCCTACTACCAAACCCACAGAAACAAATCCTGATGCAGATACTATAAAATGGGGCGATTCCAATGCAGATGGCACAGTCAATATCATGGATATTATCCTGCTGAATAAAGCCATTTTTGGAAAAGCAGAATTATCTGAACAGGGTCTCAAAAATGCGGATGTTGATCAGAATGGAAAGCCGGATGCTTCTGATTCTCTTAATATCATGAAATTAGTCATCAAACTGCTGACAGAAAATGATTTCCCAATCAAGTAATTAACAAAAAAAGCCGCCGCTGAAATTCAGCGGCGGTTTTATTATGATCTGATTAATCATTATAGAGTTTTGCCAATCTTGTCAGATAATCATAGCGATCTTTTGCATTTTCAACAGCATTATCAAAGAGCTGTTCTGCACGTTCCGGATTCTGGCGAGCCAATGCATTATAACGTACTTCACCCATCAGGAAGTTTTTGTATTCATCCACATTCGGAGCTTTGGAGTCCAGAATGAACGGATTTTTGCCTTCCTTCTTGAGATCGGGGTTATATCTGTACAGATGCCAGTAACCTGCCTGAACGGCTTTCTTCTCTTCTGCCTGTGCGGTGCTCATGCCTGTCTTGATACCATGATTGATGCAGGGAGCATATGCAATGATGATAGAAGGGCCATCATAGGCTTCTGCTTCACGGATCGCTTTCAGACACTGATTCTGATCTGCACCCATTGCGATATGTGCAACATAAACATAGCCATAGGTCATAGCAATACCTGCCAGATCTTTCTTCTTGACGACTTTACCAGCTGCGGCAAACTGTGCAATTGCGCCGGTTGGTGTTGCCTTGGATGCCTGTCCGCCTGTATTGGAGTATACTTCTGTATCAAATACCATGATATTGACATTTCTGCCGGATGCAATGACATGATCCAGACCGCCAAAGCCGATATCATAAGCCCAGCCATCACCGCCAAAGATCCACTGTGATTTTTTGCGGAGATAATCTTTTTCAGCAAGAATTGCTTTAGCAGCATCACAATCGCAAGTTTCCAGAACAGCAATCAGTTCATCAGCAGCAGGTGTATTCGCTGCACCATCATTCTGTGTTTCGAGGAACTTAGCAACAGCGGCCTTGACATCTTCTCTCTGTGCCTTTTCAGCAAGAGCTTCTACTTTAGCAATAACACGCTTTCTCAATGTATCCTGAGCGAGGAACATACCATAACCGAATTCTGCATTATCTTCAAACAGGGAGTTAGACCATGCAGGGCCATAGCCTTTTTTATTCACTGTATAGGGTGTAGAAGGTGCAGAGTTGCCCCAGATAGAAGAGCATCCTGTTGCATTGGCAATATACATTCTGTCGCCGAACAGCTGAGTAATGAGCTTTGCATAAGGTGTTTCACCGCAGCCAGCACATGCGCCAGAGAATTCCAACAGTGGCTGTTTGAACTGAGAGCCTTTTACAGTGGCTTCTGTGAATTTTGCAGTCACTTCGGGCTTGATTTCCTTTGTTGTGCCGAAATCGAAAGCAGCCTGTTGATCCAGCTGAGATTCCAGCGGCTTCATAACAAGAGTATCTGCTTTCTTATTAGCCGGGCATACATTAGCGCAGACACCACAGCCGGTGCAATCGAGAACGGAAACGGTCATGCCAAATTTCAGATCGCCAATTGCTGGTTTCAAAGCGGCCAGTTTCATAGATGCAGGAGCTTCTGCGGCTTCTTCGGGTGTGAGTGTTACCGGACGGAGTACAGCATGAGGACATACATAAGCGCACTGATTGCACTGGATGCAGGTATCCGGATTCCATACGGGAACAGTGACAGCGATACCACGCTTTTCAAATGCGGCAGATCCGGAGGGGGATGTACCATCGGCCAGATTTACAAATGTAGAAACAGGCAGTTTATCGCCCTGCTGCGCATTGCATGGGATCTGAACATTATTAACAAAATCCTCAAGGAATTTATTATCACAAGTTACTTTTGCCATACCCATAGGCGTATCTTCTGCATTTGCCCATTCAGCGGGAACATTGATTTCAACAATGCCCTGATAGCCAGCATCAATAGCTTTCCAGTTTTTCTCAACAACATCCTGACCCTTCTTAGCATAAGAAGCTTCAGCGGCGGCCTTCATGTATTTGAGCGCATCTTCGAACGGGATGACAGCGGCAAGCTTAAAGAATGCAGACTGTAAAATAGTGTTGATTCTTGTGCCCATGCCGGTTTCAATACCCAGCTGAACGCCATTTACTGTATAGAATTTGATATTATTCTGTGCGATATATCTCTTAACCTGACCGGGCAGATTTTTTTCAAGGCCTTCCATATCCCAGATAGTATTTAACAGGAATGTACCGCCGGGCTTGATGTCAGATACCATGTCATATTTATTGATATAGCTCTGATTATGACAGGCTACAAAATCGGCCTTATTGATCAGATATGTAGACTTGATAGGCGTTTTGCCAAATCTCAGATGAGAAACGGTGACACCGCCGGACTTTTTAGAGTCATATGCGAAATAAGCCTGTGCATACATGTCAGTATGATCGCCAATGATCTTGATAGAATTCTTATTTGCGCCAACAGTACCATCAGAGCCGAGACCCCAGAATTTGCAGGAGATTGTTCCAGCCGGAGCAGTATCAGGGCTGAAAGATTCATCCAAAGACAGATTTGTAACATCATCTACGATGCCCATGACAAAACGTTTTTTCTCTGTATTCTTGAATACAGCAATTACCTGATTCGGCGTTGTATCCTTTGAACCTAAACCATAACGGCCGGAGAAGATCTTGACATCATGGAATTTGCTGTCATTGAGTGCAGCCACAACATCCAGATACAGAGGTTCGCCCAAAGAGCCGGGTTCTTTTGTTCTATCCAGCACAGAAATCTGCTTTACAGTATCCGGAATCACTTCAATCAGCTTTTCAGCAACAAAAGGTCTGTACAGGCGTACCCGAACCATGCCATATTTACCGCCGTTTGCATTCAGATAATCAACTGTTTCTTCTACAGTATCCATAACAGAACCCATTGCAATAATAATATGTTCTGCATCCGGTGCGCCATAGTAATTAAACAGTTTATAATCTGTGCCGATCTTCTCATTGACTTTATTCATGTATTTTTCAACCACAGCCGGGAGATTATCATAATGCTGATTGCAAGCTTCACGAGCCTGGAAGAAAATATCAGGGTTCTGTGCAGAGCCTCTCAGAACAGGATGATTCGGATTCAGAGCCTGATCTTTAAAGGCCTGAACAGCTTCTTTATTCAGCATTTCATCAAGATCAGCATCATCCCAGACTTCAATTTTCTGGATTTCGTGAGAAGTTCTGAAACCATCAAAGAAATGCAGGAACGGCACACGACCCTCAATTGTAGCCAGATGGGCAACCGCACCGAGATCCATTACTTCCTGCGGATTGGAAGAGCACAGCATTGCATAGCCGGTTTGACGACAGGCATAAATATCAGAGTGATCACCAAAAATATTCAATGCATGAGAAGAAACACATCTTGCGGATACATGAATCACATTCGGGAGCAGTTCGCCGGCAATTTTATACATATTAGGGATCATCAGCAGCAGACCCTGAGAAGCCGTATAAGTTGTTGTCAGCGCACCAGCAGACAGAGAACCGTGAACAGTACCAGCTGCACCAGCTTCGGATTGCATCTCCACAACAGTAACCGGATCGCCAAACAGGTTTTTCTGTCCCTTTGCAGACCACTGATCTGTCACTTCTGCCATGACAGAAGAGGGGGTAATGGGGTAAATAGCGGCAACATCCGTAAATCTGTAGGATGCCCAAGCAGCGGCATTATTGCCGTCCATGGTTTTCATTTTTCTTGCCATAGGATTTATCCTCCTTAAAATTTTTATTTTTGTTTGACAGGCAAACATTCTTGACATTTCTATTTTAACACAAAACAGAGAATTTGTAAATAGTCTTTTTGTGCAAAATATCTGATATTTTTTGAACAATTTGCACAAATTTTTTCTGCATAGGAAATTTTCTCCACTTTGGAAACTGGCGTTTTTGCTATAATCATTTCAGGGCATTTATGAAACCTGCACAAAAATTTTGTTTTTCTTTGTCTTTTTTGCAGAAATCTATTGACGAAATCGCATTTTTATGCTATAATAACGATGTGAAACGGCAGACAGGAAATTGATTTCTGTCTGTGTCACGTTCTTCGGAACGTGTGAAATGAAACGTTGTCTCCTTTCTTTTGTTCTACACATTTTTTTATTCTTTTTATCTTATTTCAATTTGGGCAGAGTGAAAACTCTGTCTTTTTCTTTTGCGGGAAATGTCATATCTGTTCTGGAAATGCGTCTTATCTCATGAGAGGAGGAAAGAATATGCATGATACAGATCTGATTCAGCTTTATTGGGATCGAGATGAATCCGCCATCCGGGAAACAGAAAAGATTTATGGAACATATTGTTTTAGTATTGCAGATCATATTCTGCATAATCAACAAGATGCAGAGGAATGTGTAAGTGATACCTGGCTCAGGACATGGCAGACCATTCCGCCCGGCCGCCCGACCAGATTCCGGCTGTTTCTTGCCAGAATTACCAGAAATCTTGCTTTTGACATGTATCGAAAACATCATTCTGAAAAACGAGGAAACGGCGAATTTGATGCTGTTCTTGATGAACTCGCCGAATGCGTCGCCGGTTCGGAAGATGTCGAAAAAGCATTCGATGCCAGACAATTTCGTCAAGGAATGAATGCGTTTCTCAAACAATTGCCACAACGGGAAAGAATTCTATTTATCCGGCGTTATTTCTATGCCGACCCTGTTAAAGAAATTGCAGAAGAATATCACATGAATGCAAATCATGTTTCTGTGATTCTGCAACGTGTGCGGAAAAAATTAAAAATCTATTTAGAACAGGAGGATTTGCTATGAAAAAAGAAGAGCTATTCCAAGCAATCTCTGATATTGATGATGCTTTTCTGGATGAAGATGTCATAGAAACGCATTCTATGCCATGGCTTTCGATCGTACTCGGAACAGCGGCATGTATTGCCGTATCCGTGGGGATTCTGCATATTCTCCCGAAACCGTCGACGGATGTCGAAGTGATTTATTGCCCTGCTGAAACACAAGCTATCACAGAATCTGCCGCCGCCGTGATCACAGACGAGGAAGAAGCCTATACCCTGCCAGTTTCTGATATTGATTATCAATTATATATTGCTATTCCGCCGCTTGTCGATTTTGTCGAGCCAATATATTATTATTTTCCGGATTGTGATGAAAGCTGGCCAATCATGGCTGAATTAGAAATTGATCCGAAAAATGGACAAGTTTCTCTGATGGCGGCATATTCTTCCCAAAGTTTTCCCTCTGTGGGCGTTCTGACAGCATCAGAAAATGGATATGACTGTCAAATTGATGGATTTGCATTCAAACTGGAAGTTGATCCTAATAATTTGCTTGTCTTTCATGCGGATCAGCATCCGCTGGATAGTGTCATCTTTACGCCATTGATCAAGCCATATCAGCCCTTTGCTGATCTCCAGCTTTCTGATCTTATTGACTGGGATCTTGATTCTAATCAGCATCTTTCCACTGATATCTTTCCGGATGAACTCATGCATTTCCTGCATGAAGCAACGATTTATACAAGAACATTGGCTCATGATACGCCGACACAGGTTCTCACCATTCGCATGAAAGATGGCTCTCAGCATGAAATTTCACCTACTGCCACTATGAATGATTTATTTATTGATGGCTTTCTGTATCATTCAGATGATCATACTCAGCAGTTATTTTATGATTTTATCGACAAAATAAGTGAATTATCGACAGAAACCGAGAATATCTCCATAGATGAACCCGAAATTATTGAAACAGAATCAGATATGATCCCTATAGATGAACCTGAAATCATTGAAACAGAATCAGATATGATCCCTACAGATGAACCCGAAATCATTGAGACAGAATCAGATATGATCCCTACAGCTGAAACAAATATTATTCTCCCGGAAGATCCTGTTATCCCAGAACCGACCTCGGAAATCCCTCAGGAGATTCCTGCATTTCTCATGGAAATAGATGGCATTGTTTATAGTACAGATGATGAACCTCATGTTGAAATAGAACCAACCAGCGGTATCTATACAGAATCTTATCTTGTCAGCGCAGAAAAATATTTTCCTGATCACCGCTATGCAGTACAGATTCACATGCATACCGGATCTGATCATACTCTATCTGAAAAAATAGATCTCCTGAAAGCATTCGGCCTTGATGTGATCGGGGATTATCATGATCGTGTCATAGCCATTGTCAAAAAATCTGATCTGGATATGCTTGATCAACATAAAGAATATGGCTTTCTGATTGATCTCATTCCGGATGAATCCTGATGAAAAAAGCCCCCATCAAGGGGCTTTTTTTTAATCTTTGAGCTTATGCTTATTACCATTCTGATCTATCACATAAGTATGATCTAACTGATTTGTCAGATTCTGCCGGAAGGCTGCCCGATAGGCATCACGCAAAATTTGCTGTTCTTGTTTTTCGGCATCTGTCAGGCCGATTGTTTTGGATTTATGGGCAAGCTCATTGATGCGCTGTATATTTTCCTGTGTCATGAAAAAATCCTTTCTGTAAAAAAATAACGGTGATCACATATCACCGCTTTATCAGATAATAATAATGGGGGGAATATAGGATTAAACAAATCTAAGGGGAAATTTCTTAATCCTCTTATAGTATATCCCTCTAAGCTTAAAATAATCTTAAAGTGTGAAAAAATTTTTTTATAAATTTCTGACAGTTTCTAAGGCCAATTTCATCATGTTTGTGAATCCGTTCTGCCGTTCTTCTGCGCTTGTGAACTCATGGCGGAGCGGACAATCCGAAACGGTACAGATGCATAAAGCTTCTTTTCCTGCACGGGCGGCATTCATGTATAATGCGGCAGATTCCATTTCAATCCCTAATACATGCATTTTAGCCCAATCTTCTAAAGAATTAGCATCATCATAAAAAGTATCACTGCAAAACAAATTTCCGATTTGGGCAGGGATCTGTAATAATTGAGCGGTTTCAGCGGCGGCTTTTAATAATCTAAATGATGCAATAGGAGCGAATGTGCCGGGCAGTCTATATTGTGCGGCATAATTAGAATTAGTACAGGAAGCCTGACCAAGGATCACATCACGGAGCTTAACTTCCGGGGCAATTCCTCCGGCCGTGCCAATGCGGATAATACTTTTGACATCAAAGAAATGATATAATTCATAAGAATAAATGCCAAGGGAAGGCATCCCCATGCCGCTACCCTGCACAGATACGGGAATACCCTGATATGTACCGGTATAGCCCAGCATTCCCCGGATTTCATTGACAAGTCTGGCATGATCAAGATAATTTTCAGCAATATATTTTGCTCTAAGCGGATCACCCGGCATTAGGACGATAGGGGCATAATCGCCTTTATTGCCCTGCAAATGTGGAGTACTCATCAAAATAACCTCCTTTTAGAAATCTGATTAATATTATTATATAATATCTACTGGAATTTGTCAATGCCAATCAGCCCCGTTTGAGAACTTTTTTCAATGTCTGCATGATGGCCGAGAAATTGAACGCTGTCATGAATACTAAAAAGGCAAACTGTGCAGGGATCAAAAACGGGGGTTCTTTGATCGCCATGATACTCATTGTAAATAATACAATCAGATTGATAGAGAATTTCCAATGATGCACTTTGAAATAGATCAATTTTCGAGTATCAATAATTCTGGCGATATAGCAAACAAAATAGCTAAAAAATGTAGCAATGACTGCGCCATGCACACCCCATTGATAAATTAAAATGACATTCAGAATCAAATTTGTAACAGCGGCCAATAGGCTTGTCCAGAAGCTATGCGTTGTTTTCTGCGTGGCGGTATAAATACTAGATAAAAACTGATTCAGGCTCATCATCAGGACACCAATAATCAACACAGGGGTGAATTCATAAGCACGGGCATAAGCCGGATCTGTACTAGCATCAATCAAAATGGCAGAGAGTGGCTTAACTAATGCGATCATGAACGATGCCCCCAGAAACATGATAGATTGATAAGCGGAAAAGATCTGATAATAAAATTTTCCTCTATCTTTACTATCATTTTCAGTAATAGCGGACATATTCCAAGCCTGAAAGAAAATTGTGGATACCATAGAAATCAGATTTGGCACTTTGGAAGCGGCATCATAGACCCCGGCGGCACTGTCACCGACATCGGGGCTGACGGAGAAATTGACCATATATCTGACAAATAATCTATCTGAAAATCCTGTAATAATCCAAAGGACAGCTGTCGGAATCATAGGGATAGAAAACCGGAGCATGATCTTGATCATATCCGGATTAAATGCTTTTTTATCAAGAAAATGCCATAATTTCGCTGTGATCCATAAAAATATGCCAGAACAGAAATCAGTCAGAATGCTGGATAACATGAAGCCTGTTACACCCATATGAAATTGAGAGATCAGCACGACATTGAATATAAACAAAGTCAATGTTGCAAGAATCCCATCCAATGCAAACAGTTTCACCATACCTCTAGCCCGGACAAATTGGGAACTTAACTGGCGGAATCCTGATGCGATAATAAATAATAATAATAAAAATACATAGCCTTGTGTATAGGGTAACAGCGTCAAAAGCGGTGAAAACAGGAGCATCTCCAGCATTCCGATCACTTCCACGGCGCAGGCAGAAGTAAACACTTCTTTATTATCATATTCTCTATCTAATCCATATCTGATAACAGCCTCTGCAATGGAAAGCGTCGCAAATGGAATGATAAAATTAGCAGTCTGCTCTAATAAAGATTTTGTGCTGTTGTCTACTGATGAAATATGATGCGTGTATAATCTTGTCAGCAGAAACAATAAAATTTTCGATCCGAACGAACCAACAGCAAAAACCGCAGTATTGGCGGCCAATTTTTTATATTTATTCAATCATAAATCCCTTCTTTAATAATAATCAGCGTGATATGATTATCATAGCACATTTCCTGAAATTTGTCAACCAGAAAATCCGGATCTCTGATTTTCTGCCTAGAAAATGCATATGCACTGAAAAATTTTGAAAATTCTGAAAAAACTATTTCATTTTGTTGAAATTTGTGTTATAATAAAAAAAGATCAAAACACGATGGAGGTTTTTCATACTTATGTCTCAGCCTTATTATATGAACCGGGAACTTTCCTGGATGGAATTTAATACCCGTGTACTCGAAGAAGCCGAAGATCAGAATAATCCATTATTAGAACAGCTGAATTTCTCGGCGATTTATCAAAGCAATCTTGATGAATTTGTGCAGGTGCGTGTTGGCACGATGCTTGACAGAATGAAAGAGAATCCAGACCAGAAAGATTCCCGTTCAGGCATGAAGCCAAAACAACAGCTCCATGCCATGCTGAAAGGGATGCATACACTGCTCCCACGCAAAGACCGAGCCTATTTCCAAACCATGGACAAGCTCAAAGAATATGGGATGATTCATGTTACTTTCTCAGATGCTACCCCCGAAGAAAAAAAATTTTTGGAACAGTATTTCAAAAGAGAAATCCGCCCATTGTTATCCCTGCATCCGATTGGGAAGCATCAACCGCCTTATTTCTTCAAAAACAAAGAGGTCTGTGTGATTGCGCATCTGGCTTCAAAATCGGGCGTGACGCTGAATGTGATCCCGGCAGGATGTTCAGAAAGAATCATCCGTCTGGATCGAACAGGCCGTTTTATGCTTCTGGAAGATCTGATTTTGCATTTTGTTCCTCAGATTTTTAAAAATACCAGAGTATTAGATGCCGCTGTGATCCGTGTCACCCGGAGCGGAACAATTTGCTTTGACAGTGCCGCCGAAGATGAGGAAACAGATTTTCGGATTATCATGAAACAGCTATTGCATGAACGTAGCCGCCGGGAAGCGGTACGCCTGCAAATGAGCAAGCCCTTAAATAAAACAGCAATGAATTATCTGATGAAAAAGCTTAAATTATCAGAAAAGCAGCTATTTTTTGAAGGCACTCCGCTGGATCTGTCATTTGTTTACCAGCTAGGTGATTTTAATCCTGCTCCAGAATTGCGCTTTGCGCCGCATAAGCCACAGCATCGGCCTGATATTTCTGTCAAAACAGATATGATGTCACAAATTGCAGATCATGATATTTTATTATCTTACCCCTATGAATCTATTTCTCCATTTCTCAGGCTTTTGGATGAAGCCGCTGTTGATCCAGAAGTAGCTTCTATTAAAATTACGCTATATCGAGTAGCTTCTAACAGCCGTGTGATTGATGCGCTTTGTCAGGCGGCGGAAAATAGAAAAGAAGTGCTTGTATTAGTAGAACTCCGTGCTCGTTTTGATGAAGAAAATAATATTCAGTGGGCAAGCCGTCTGATAGATGCAGGATGTACTGTTATTTATGGTCTGCATAATATGAAAGTACATTCCAAATTGCTTTTAATCACTCGGAAATCAGAAAACGGTGTTCAGAATTTTGTACAGATCGGCACGGGAAATTATAACGAAAAAACATCCCGGATTTATACAGATCTTTCTTTGCTGACAGCAAATCCCGAAATCGCAGAAGATGCCAGACATGTTTTTGATGCATTATCAACAGAAAGCCTTGTGGAAACGACAAATCAGCTATTAGTTGCGCCGCTTTGTCTAAAAACTAGAATTCTGAGCATGCTGGATGAAGAAATCAGTCATGCTCGAAGAGGAGAAGAAGCTTATTTTGCCGCAAAAATTAATTCTATCAGCGACAGGCAAATGATGGATAAACTGGCAGAAGCTTCTAGAGCAGGTGTCAAAATAGAATTAGTGATCCGAGGGATCTGCTGTCTGAAACCGGGCGTTCCCGGCCATACTGAAAATATCAGAATCATCAGCATTGTCGGCCGCTATCTCGAACACAGCCGGATTTATATTTCCGGTACAGAAGACCGCCGGAAAGTATATATCAGTTCTGCCGATTTCATGACCAGAAATTTAGAGCATAGAGTAGAAGTTGGTGCGCCTCTGCTTGATCCGGCACTCCGGGAACAGGCCGTCCGCATGGTACAGCTTTGCCTTTCTGATAATAATAAAGCTCGCATTGGTCAAAATGATGGGACATTTCTGCATTGCATCCCCGTGACGGGAAAAGATGCTATCAATGCACAGGAAATGCAATATCAGAATGCCGTATCTCATGCAGAGCATAACTGATCTGAAAGGATGATGTTATGGAAGAACATCAAAATGAAAAATCATCAGAAAACGCCTGGAGAGAACAGGTTACACATTTCATAGGCACATTTTCCGTTGTGGCGGCGGCTATTTTATTTTATTATTTAATCCAGTATCTTGGGAATATTTCCAATTTTATCAAAACCATTCTGCATGGCATCAGCCCGGTAATCTGGGGGCTGGTGCTGGCATATCTTCTCGAACCGATCGCCATTTTCTGGGAGCGCAATCTAAGAGAGTGGCGGCTTCCCAAAAGTCAGGCCAGACCAAAAACAGAAAAGACTTTGCATGTTGTCTCTGCAATTCTCATGGTCATTACTGCATTTATCCTGATTGCATTGTTATTGCTGCTGATCGTTCCCGAAGTGACTAATAGCATTACTGGCATTATTAAAGAACTCCCCTCACAGATGGAAAATCTTTCAGATAGCTTGAAAAATAAAACTTTTTTTGATAATTCAACTGCATTGGGTGCATATGCCAATACCGCTGTGCTTAGTGCATTGCAATCGGCTGAAAAATGGCTCATGTCTGATTTGCCATCACAGGCGGAAACGATCATCAGCTATTTTTATACTGGTGTCAAGAATGTTTTTTCCGTTGTGTATAATCTTGTTGTCGGGCTGATTCTCGCCATGTATATCACGATTGACAAAGAAAAATTACAAAGGCAAGTCAAAAAATTGACTTATAGCATCTTTTCCAAAGAAACCGCATTCAAGCTCCGCCGTGCGGTTGGACGGGGCAATCAGAAATTCAGTGCGGCAATTCGTGGGAAAATGGTGGATTCCCTGATCATTGGCCTGATTAGCTTTACTCTCCTGACGCTGATTAATATTCTCCCTTGGCTGAATTTTCCTTATCCTGTATTATTAGCCGTAATTACAGGCGTTACCAATGTTGTTCCTTTCTTTGGGCCTATCGTAGGCGGATTTATTAATTTTGTGCTGGTGCTGTTTGATAATCCAAAAATGGCATTGCCTTATTTAATCCTGATCGTAATTATTCAGCAATTTGATGCCAATTATCTTGATCCCCGTATGGTAGGCGGCTCGATTGGTCTGCGGCCGTTCTGGTCGATCACAGCGGTATTATTGGGAAGCAGTATTCTGGGTGTACCTGGCTATATCATAGGCCCTCCTGTTGTGGCATTTATCTATGAAATTGTACGTGAATGGACACATGATAAAATCCGGGAGAAAAATATGGCCGAAGAATTCGGCTTGCCCCCCGAAGATGATGAAAATCCCTTTGCAGATTTTTCTTATAATAACGATCCCTATGGCATTCAGAAACAAAATGAAATAGAAAAACATTTCAAAGAATTTCTGAAACATACCAGATCTGAAATTGCAGGCTTCTTTCATCGGAAAAAACAGAAGAAAAAACAGAAAAAATCCCCCTGATCTGCTTCATCAGGGGGATCACAGAAAGTGAGATGTCTATGAAATATAAAATCCTGAAAATTGTGCTGTCAATTCTCTTGCTGCTATTTTTAATCATACTAGTATATCTGGCATATATTCTGATTTCCTACTCCAGAATTGAAGACCGCCTCCCCCTCACTGTAGAAGGCTCTGCTACAGAAATCATTCAATCTGATGCAGAATATAGCATTGTTTCTTATAATGCCGGATTCGGTGCATATACCGCTGATTTTACATTCTTCATGGATGAAGGAAAAGAAAGCCGTGCCCGTTCATTGGAAAGCGTCAACACCTGTATTCATACAATTGCCAATACTGCCCTCTCTATGAATCCTGATATTACTCTGTTTCAAGAATTAGATACAGATGCTACAAGAAGCTGGCACGTCGATGAAGTCGAACTTGTGAAAACAATTTTTGCAGAAAATGACATCTATGATAGCATATTTGCACAGAATTATCACTCTGCCTATCTGATGTATCCCTTGACTGCTCCGCATGGTGCTTCAAATGCCGGTCTGCTGACATTAAGTAAATTTGATGTGACATCCTCCCTCCGCCGCAGTCTCCCGATCGCAACTAATATGAAAAAATTTCTCGATCTTGATCGTTGTTATAGTATTTCCCGGCTACCTGTCGCAAATGGAAAAGAACTGATTATCATCAATACGCACCTTTCTGCTTATGGAACAGATGCCGCCCAAGGAAATGCTCAGCTGGAAATGCTTTTTGCCGATATGAAAACAGAATATGAAAACGGAAACTATGTTATCTGCGGCGGCGATTTCAATCATGATTTCACAGGAACATCAAAAGCATATTTTAACCTTGGAACAGAAAAAACTTATAGCTGGTGTCATCCCTTTCCAGCAGAGGTGATTCCGGAAGGATTCCGCCGCTGTATGGATTATACAGAGGAAATAACAGCTACTTCCCGATATACCAATGAACCCTATCATGAAAATAGCTTTGTTGTCATTCTGGATGGATTCATCATATCTGATAACATAGAATGCACTTATGTTCAGAATATCAATACAAATTATGAATGCTCTGATCATAATCCAGTACTGATGAAGTTCAGGTTCAAAGAGCAATCCCCCGGCTGATCGCTGGGGGATTTTTGCATTTCTAATTGCTGGCTACCGCTTCAAATGCTTCCTGAATCGTTTCGCTAATGATGGTACAAGCTCCAGTATTAAAATTAAGTTTATAAATGCCAAGAGTTGCCTCTTTGCCGTTTTCATAATTTCCAATAATAAATTTTTTTTCTGTTATACCCTTTTTTGCATGATAAAAAATACCTTGATAATCATCAGAATTAAAATCATATCTATTTTGTTCTATAAAAACTTCTTTTAATGTTGCTTCTTCTCCGGATTCATTTGTCATTTCCACCTCGTAATCTCGATAGCCTGTTATCAAATAAAAATCGCCGGAAATGCCTAGTGGTACAAAAAAATCAAAATCAATATATGTCTCATCAGATTCAGATATGCTTTCATCACTATAGCAGATACAAAGCCGATCATTTGATTGCATTTCTATCGTATGCCCTCCCGGAATGCTCTGCGCAGTAATCAAAGAAGCCGCCTTTTGAGAACGCACTTTATGTGAATGAAGCTCCAGACCAAAAAAGGAACAAAAACTTTCTGCATAAGTAAGCGTTTTATCTTTCATATCTGGTATTTCAACATATTCCTCTAATTTCACATCCCCCTGACTGATGTATAACTTCACAACAGATCCTTTCGCCGCCATTTCATCAGCCGCCGGCTCTGTGCGAGTGGCACAAAAAGTTTTTACTTTTTCGGAAATTTCTATTTTTTCAATAATCTTGAAACCTTCTGTTTCTAATGCGCTCTTTGCTGTTGGATAATCCATATCACTGACATCCGGGATCTTGATGCCAATCCCATCACTATAGGTCAAAATAATCTCTGTGCCCGGCGTTACTATTTCACCCGGCTGAATGCTCTGTGTCAGGATCGTTCCGGCCGCTTTCGGAGATGCAAATTTTTCTAATTTCACAGATAATCCTGCTTCTTTACAAATCTTCTGTGCTTCTGTGAGAGAATCGCCTATGAAATCCATGACTTGATAATTTTTCCCCTGACTGACATTGACATAAACTGTCCGATTGCCAAAAATAGTGTTGCCATAAGCAAAATCTTGATAATAAATCACATCTTTTTCATAAGAGGAAAAATCGGTTTCTTTGATCTGAATATCCAAATATTCATAGCTATTTCTTATTTCATCATAATTATTCCCAATAAGATAGGGCATTCTATGAAGATTGATCACTATAATAAATATGGAAAGAATTCCTAATGTCACCGACCAATCTCGTAAAGATTTCAGAACTTGTTTGGCTCGATCTTCGGATTTTTTATTGATTTTTATGATAAAATCAATTGCCCCAAAAATAGAAATAAGAAGCCATTCTACCTGTAGTGTTGTCGAAATTTTAATTTCTTGCCTAGTCAAAAGATCAGATAATATGAATATTATAAATCCTATAAAAAGAATGAAAAGCCGCTCAAACATATATGCAAAAAAGCTTTTATTATTTTTTGGCTTTGGCTCAATTTCGGGAGGTTTCTGTTCCGGCTTGATTTCTGGTTTTTTCTGTTCCGGCTTGATTTTTGGTTTTTTCTGTTCCGGCTTGATTTCTGGTTTTTTCTGTTCCGGCTTGATTTCTGGTTTTTTCTGTTCCGGCTTGATTTCTGGTTTTTTCTGTTCCGGCTTGATTTCTGGTTCTGGATCGGCTTTTTTCTCCGAATGCATTGCCGGATGATGCTTGATATATTCAAACGATATTTCCGGATTCTCCAGAAGATGCTTTATATCCTTCCGCATCCCTACCGCCGTTTGATATCGCTGATCTGGCTCTTTTTCCATGGCATGAAGAATGATCTCCTCCAATCCCTCCGGAATTTCCGGATTCAGCTTTCTTGGCCGCTCTGGGATCGCTGTCATATTTTTCCTTCCCGTCAGCAATTCATATAACATGACCCCCACAGCATAAATATCACTTTTTTCAGTGCCTTTTTTCCCCTGAATCTGCTCCGGACTCACATAAGAAGCATTCAGCGAATATTGATTGATCAGACATACTTTTCCAGATTCTGAAACCCGGAAATTCATCATTTTCACTGTGCCATCATTCAGAAGCATGATATTCTGCGGACAGATATTTCCATGCAGGATTTCCTTTTCATGCGCATATTGCAACGCATACAGCACCTGACGGATAAAATAAAGCAATTCTTTCCATTCTAAATGCTTGGCTATATCTTTATATTCTTCCAGCGTGATACCATCAATATATTCCATCGTGATTGCCGGGCAATGATTCCACATAATGGTATCATATATTTTTAAAATATTAGAATGCTTGAGCTGTGCATTGATCTGATATTGTTCCTGAAATTTCTGACAAATTTCAGGCTGATCGGCAAATTCTTTTTTCAGGATTTTAATGGCAATGATACTTTGATCTGAAAGCTTTTTTGCTTGATAGACATCTGTAAAAGCACCAGAATGCAGTAAATTCAATAGCTGATACTGCTCACTTTGGCTTTCTGATTTTTTTTCTTCCGCAGGAGCTTTTTCAATTTCGGGGGGGGGTTCTTTAGGGATCTCCTGATCTGGGGGGGATTGTTGAGAATCTAAATTCACACGGACTTTTTTGACGAGATCCACACGAGGGGCGGAAGGAAATTTACAATAACAAAAACGACAGGTAATTGCATCATCATCATTTTGCATTCCGCAGAAAGGACAGGCTTTCACTGATAAACACCTCTTTCCAAAAGACATGATTTATTTTATTATAACAAATGCATAGATTTTTGTCAAGAGGAATACTTTCTTTTGGCGAAATTCTAAAAATAAAGCATCCCCCAGCTGATCGCTAGGGGGGTTCATTCTCATTTTATCGTACTGAGGATTTCTTCGGGTGTAAATAATGGAATCCCGAATTCTGAAAAATCTTTTTTGTTTCTAGTGATGATACATTCACAGGCATTTGATTTTGCACATACAGCAAGCAAACAATCCTCAAAATCTTTTGCATGGATCAAATAAGCATTCAATATATCATGATTAGTAACTGAACATATCTTTACAATCTGGAAAATTTTTCCTATTGCCTGATAGGCCATTTCTGTACTATGCATAGATTTCCGTACAATGTAAAAAATATCTGTAATACATGAAGCAGAAACAAAACCATCAAGTTTATGATTTTCACAAAGTGAAAGCAATTCAGAGGAACTATCAGAAAGCGGCATCCTGTCAAGAAGCACATCCAAAAAAATATTAGTATCAACCATTATTTTCATATTTTGCAAGCCGTTCCTCTCGTTCTTCTTTGAGATCAATATCAGGAATATCTTTCAGCATTCCCCGGATAGAATCCACTGCTGAAACATTAGGATTGATCAATTTGGCAATTGTTTTTCCATTTTTAGTGATATAAAGTTCCTCCACTGCTACCATGTCAAGATATTTTCCAAAATTAGCTTTGAATTCCGTCGCTGTAATAATCATGAAAAGCCCTCCTTTTTGTTATGATATTTTTATTATATCCGATTTTATCAAAAAAGTCAATAGATTTCGTTCGATTTCGCATAATTTTGTTTAAAAAATCACATGATTAGATAGAAATCCGTTTTGATAACTAATCCCCCAGCTGATCGCTGGGGGAGATTTTTTATATTTTCCTATTCATTGTAGTTTCCAATCTGAAAGGATGAAATTATAATTTTGACTACCAGAACTGCCATCATATAAATTAACGACACGAATTTGTAACCATTGACACCCTTCTACAATGACAGAAAATTCAACAGGGGCAAAAGATCGGCTTGTCTGTCCTGTTGCATAGACAACATTTTCATCACATAATATTGATAATTCAGCTGTTCTTTTTTCAAAATTCTTAGATATATCATTCATAGCTATTGTTCCACTTAATGTATTATAATTTCCGCCTAAATAATAATTAGCATAAGCAATTTCATCAAATATGCGGCCGGGTTGCCCTATAGTAAGAACATGATTGGAATAAGTATTCCCGATCACATCCATTGCACTTGTTTCGTTATCATAAAAAGAAACATATTCAGTTACTTTTAAACTATTAAGATAGGTGACAGGTGGTTCTGTGGGCGGTGGTTCAGTAGGTGGTTCTGTTGGTGCTGGTTCAGTAGGTGATTCTGTAACGGGGCGGATTTGGAATAATCTCAGCTGGGGCGGTTATTTGTTCACTGATTTCTTCTGTAAAAAAATCTGCTTCTGTATTCTGTGCATTTTCCAAAGATTCCTCCAGCAATTCCAGATCTGAATTATCTGGTTTGAACTTATCCCATACATCAAGCGCATCCGCAACAGCTCCAATCACTAACGCAATCACTCCAATTACACCAATGATTGTGATCGTTTCTCGATTTCCATTACTAGCCATAGCATTCCCTCTTTTCTTCAAAAATACATGATTCTAGTATATTATACAATATTTTTCAATAAAAGTCAAGCGAATTGTATATTTTTATATCTGATTTGTAATAATAGATAAAAAATATATATTGCTATTATGCAATATCACCTACAGATCCCCTCCCCAATTTGTCCTTGTATCAGATACAGGCGTATTCACCAAAAAAACAAAATTTGATCTTTGAATTTTGTGATTATTATGTCTTGATTTTTTGGCCAAAATCGCATATAATAATTAATGATAGTTTTTAGTGCCATACAGAAAGGAAATTTTTATCATGGGAGTAAAAGTTGTAAAGTTCGGCGGGAGCAGTCTTGCAGATGCAGGACAGATCAAAAAGGCCGCCGCTATTATAAAATCTGATCCGGAACGCCGTTATGTTGTGCCCTCTGCACCCGGAAAACGATTTTCTGATGACATCAAAGTGACAGATATGCTCTATGCATGTTATGAAAAAGCCAGCGTAGGCCAGAATTTTGATCAGGATTTTGAAAATATTAAAAAAAGATATAATGATATTATTGCCGGTCTGGAAATGGATTTCACTCTTGAACCGGAATTTGCAGAAATTAAAAAGAATCTTGCCACTTCCGGGAGAGAGTATGCCGCCAGCAGAGGAGAATTCCTCAACGGGAAAATCATTGCGGCCTATCTGGGATATGAATTTATTGATGCCGCTGATGTAATTGTTTTTAATGATGAGGGTGTTATGCTCCGCCGGGAAACAAGAGCCGTTCTCAGAGAAAGAATGAAAAATGTCGAAAGAGCCGTAATTCCGGGCTTTTATGGCAGATCGCAAAGCGGTGTTGTCCGGACATTTTCAAGAGGTGGTTCGGATGTGACAGGTTCTCTTGTGGCAAGAGCAATGCGGGCATCTGTTTATGAAAATTGGACGGATGTTTCCGGCGTACTGGTAGCAGATCCTCGTGTTGTAGATCAGCCCATTGTGATCCCGGTGATTACTTATAAAGAATTACGCGAATTATCTTACATGGGTTTTTCTGTTCTGCATGAAGATGCAATTTTCCCGGTGCGGACAGTCAGCATCCCGATTAATCTGAAAAATACGAATCATCCGGAAGATCCGGGAACATTGATCATTGCGGATCAGGATGCAGAAGAAACCAGTCTGAGAACCATCACAGGCATTGCAGGCAAAAAGGGTTTTTGTGCGGTGAATCTGGAAAAAGCCATGATGAATAGTGAAGTTGGATTTATCCGTGATGTGCTGAATGTATTTGCAGATATGCAAATTCCCGTAGAGCATATTCCCTCTGGGATTGATACACTAAGCATTATTGCGGATGCGGATGCCATTGAAGGCAAGGAAGAACAATTATTATCTGAATTAAGAAAGGCAGTTGAGCCGGATTCTGTTGAGATCGAGCCGGACATTGCACTTTTGGCAGTAGTAGGCCGTGGCATGAGAAAGACACGGGGCACAGCGGCAAGAATTTTTGCCTCACTGGCACATGCAAGGATCAATGTCAAGATGATTGATCAGGGATCAAGCGAATTAAATGTGATTGTTGGCGTAAATGAACATGATTTGCATCAGGCAATCAGATGCATTTATGATGCATTTATATCTTCCACACTGTAAGATTCATGAAAGATGAGAAACATCAGCAAATTGAAAAATTCCGGCTGATTGCGGAAATTGTAATAGTTGGGGCGGCTTTGATGGTGATTCTGGGGTATATTCTGCATACGATTCTAAGCCGACCGCCGTTTAAAACGGTGTACACTGATCCGGAAGAACAGCAGATTGCTGAAATTGAATCTCATATGGATCTGGATATTCCGAAAGATGTCATTGTTGTGAGATACAAATGTGAAATTGCATCGGGGGAATCTGTCTATGAACTTTGGCTTGAAAATATTTCTGATCAGGATGCATTTTTGAAAGAAGCGGCCGGGACATATGAGCAGATTGCAGAGAATGGGACGGCCTTAGGAGAGCTGGCATATAATGGGCAGGAACAAGATTTTACAGGGCAATATTTATATTATCCAGATGTAACGGAAAAGAAATATACAACCAGAGATTTCCGGATCACATTTTTTGAAGCAGATGAGAATCATACCGCTAAAATCTATGGCATTGTAAAATAAAAAAATCCCCCGCTTTTCAGGCGGGGGAATTTTTATCTAATATAATTTCTGACATGCAGGGGAATGCCGCAAGCATCGGCTTTTTCCTGTGCTTTCTGGATTTCTTCAGGGGGGATGACATCGACAACCGTGAAGCAGACTTTTGCGCCGAGCTGTTTGCAATCCAGTGCAAATTTCAGCATGGTATCATAAGCATGATCGGGCAGATTCCGGGGCTTTGTGACCTGATTATAAATTTCAGGACTGCCGGCATTCAGGCTGATAGAAAATTCATCAATCACAGGCACAAGAAGAGCGGGGGCAGACTGGTCTTTTATGGGATAATATAATGCTGTCAGGCCGTTGGTATTCAGCCGGATATAGATACCGGGATATTCAGATTTGAGCCATGCGCATAGATCATATAAAAATGAAAGTCTCATTGTAGGCTCGCCATATCCGCAGACAACGATTTCCGCATAGCTGGAAATATTGCGTTTTTGGATGGCCGATTGCATTTCTGAAAGACTAGGTTCATGTTCCAGCCAAAGCGGATCAGATTCATAAGCCCCGTCATCATTCTTGCGGATGCAGAATACACAATTGCAAGGGCATTGATTTGTGATATTTAAATATAAATTATTGCCAACTTCATAAGTCAGCGTCATTGCTTTTTTCATGAGATCATCTCCATTATTTATGATAGCTTGTATTTGCGGCGATTTGATACGCTCTATAAATCTGTTCCATGAGCATGACAGAAGCCAATGCATGGGGAAAAGTCATAGCTGAAATAGATAATTTCAGAAAAGATTCTTGTTTGAGAGAAGAATCTAATCCGAACGAACTGCCGATGATGAACGAGACGGCACTATCTTTCATAGGAATCGTTTTTGTCAGAAGGATAGAAAAATCCTCACTGGAATAAGATTTTCCCTCGATGCACAGGGGAATGCTGATGCCTTTGAGATGCTTCCGGATCTGTGCGGCTTCCTGTGATAAGGCTTTTTGTATTTCTTTCTCAGAGGGCTGATCAGAAAGGCGGACTGCTGGGAGCTGTATAAAATCAAATTTGCAGAAAGGTGTCAGGCGTTTTTGATAAATTTCCTGTGCCTGTAATAAATGCGGTTCTTTCTGCTTACCCACGGTAATCAGCTGAATTTGCATCAGAAAATCACTGCTCCTCCCTGTGTTTCGACTGGCGCAACCCCAAGCAGATAATCAGAATTCACCCGGAATTCCTGCAAACCTGTGACTGTTGCCGTGACAGCTAATTCCGGTGTATTATTATGCGGACTCAGATGACCTAATAATAGCCGGGTTGTACCATTCCGGATTAGATAATCCGCCAGTTCTGCGCTATCTTGATTAGATAAATGCCCATATTTTGAAGTAATTCGCCGTTTCAGCTCCGGCGGATAGCTTCCGCTCCAAAGCAAATCCGGTTCATAATTAGATTCTAATAATACCATATGACAGCCTGTCAGCGCATTTCTGACAGCATCTGTCACAACACCCAGATCTGTGCAGACTGCACAGGTTCGATCATCACTCGTATGAATTCGATAGCCACAGCTCCCCGGCGCATCATGCATGGTGGGAAATGCGGTGATTTCACATCCTCCGCAATCAATCGCATTTGTATTAATCGGAATCGTCTTTATGCCGGGAGGAATCTGGTCACTATGTTCTAATACTTCGAGCGTTGTTTCTGATCCATAGACCGGAATCCGGAGTTTTCCGGCAAGCACTCTCAATCCCTTTACATGATCACTATGTGTATGTGTAATAAATATCCCTTTTATGGCAGAATCGAGAATATCATTGCATTTCAGAGAATCCAGAATTTTTTTACAGCTTGCCCCTGCATCCATCAGCACACCGGCCTGCTGTGTGCCGATATAAGAAGCATTTGCCTTGCTGGAGCTGAATAATGGATAAAATTTTGACATGAAAAGCCTCACCTCAGAAAGTAAAAAAATCATGGCAGTACAGAGTACTGCCTTTTTGATTATTCTGTGATTTTCGCAATATCTGCCCCGATTCCCCGAAGCTTTTGGGCAATATCGGCATAGCCCCGTTCGATATGACGAATATCTGTAATCTGTGTTTGTCCCTGTGCGGCAAGTCCGGCAATAATCATAGCCGCTCCTGCCCGGAGATCACAGGCCTGTACCGCTGCGCCTTTCAGATGCGCTCCTCCGGATACAACTGCCCCATTCTGTGTAATATCAATCTTTGCGCCCATCTTGCGCAATTCTTTCACATAGCGGAAGCGATCTTCCCAGACAGATTCTGTAATATTGCTTTCTCCGCTGACAAGGGTTAATAATGCCGCCATTTGGGGCTGCATATCTGTTGGAAATCCGGGATATGGATCTGTTTTGATATTTGTCGCATGTAGATGCGCCTCTTCGGGTACATATACCCGGACAGCTTCATCATCTTCCAATTCTTCCACACAAACACCGCAATCACGGAGTTTTGCTGTAATGGCTTCGAGATGCTTGGGAATCACGCCACGGATCAGCACATCACCACGGGTAGCGGCTGCGGCCGCCATAAATGTCCCTGCTTCGATCTGATCCGGGACGATAGAATAGCGATATTCTTCCACAGATCCATGCTGTCCATTTCCGGCCAAACGGGACACGCCTTTAATCTTGATCACGTCTGTTCCTGCGCCTTTGATTTTTGCGCCCATATAATTCAGGAAATTAGCCAGATCTACAATATGGGGTTCTTTTGCGGCATTTTCTATAATCGTTGTTCCATCTGATTTGACCGCCGCAAGAATCGCATTCATAGTTGCGCCAACAGATACGACATTCATGCTGATAACACCGCCCCGGAGTTTTCTGGCTTTGAGTTCTACAATATCAGAAGCAGGATCTTTAATCAGCTGTCTTGCGCCGAGAATTTCAAATGCTTTCAAATGCTGATCAATCGGCCTTTCTCCCAGAGGACAGCCCCCCGGCATGGCCGCCCATGCACGGCAGCATCTTCCGAGCAATGCGCCCAGGAAATAATAAGATGCCCGCATTTTTTTGGCTTCTTCATAAGGAACATAATAATCCGAAACGGATTGGCAGGAAATCCGGTAAGTACTGCCCTCCTGATCGAGACAGGTAATTTCTGCGCCCAGGCCTTTCAGGATTTTCAGGCAGATTTCTACATCACTGATTGCAGGAACGTTTTCGATAATACACGGTGCATCCAGCAGGAGCATGGCCGGAAGAATGGCCACGGCTGAATTTTTTGCACCACTGACACGGATTTCTCCTTTCAGCGGTTTTCCGCCATTGATGATAAATTTATCCACGATATAATTCTCTCCTCTGACGAGTGTTCTTTTTTTTCTGCACTCTTGCTTACAATCCGTAGTCCGCCGGATACCAGCGAATCTGGCTGTTGTCATAATGTTCTACCCTCACGCTTTCTATGTACACAGCTTTTTTAGGCTTATCCTGCGCATTTGTCTCGACAGCAGAGATCTGATAAATCAGATCCAGACCATCAATGACCTGTCCGAAAACAGTATAATTCCCATCAAGATAGGGTGCGCCGCCATACTGTGTATAATCTTGTCTTGCTTCTTGTGTAAAATACATGTCATAATTTTCGACTAAATCATCCAGAAGTTTCTCAGAAACGGCTTCCCCAGTGACAAGATAAAATTGACTAGCATCTGTTGCTGTGCTGCCGCTGTTGGCATATGCCAGCGCACCAGGCACATGAATCAACTGAGAAGAAACGCCGCCATCGAACTGACCGCCCCAGCAGCTTGTGCCGCCTGTGCCGTCGCCTTTGGGATCACCGCCCTGAATCATGAAATTCTCGATCACACGATGAAAAATTAATTCATCATAATAGCCCTGTTCGGCCAATGTGATAAAATTTTCACAGGCTTCCGGAAGCAGATCCGGAAAGAGTTTGATTTTAATTTCACCATAATCTTTGATTTTCATGACAATGATTTCTTCCTCTGGTTGAGGAGCAGTATAATTCAAGACAGGAAGTTCCTGGAGCTGAATTTGTTTTCGGCCGCATCCTGTGAGGGATGTCAACAGGCAGACACTCAGCAGTATGACCGGAAGTTTCAGATGCATGAGAAATAATCCCCTTTCTGTCTGGATTTACTTACAAGAAATATTATACATCATTCTTTAGAATTTGTAAAGTATAAAAACGCAAATTTTGCAAGTATTCAGGATTTTTAATAATAGTCTGCACTATGTTACTGAAATCTTTGTAAAAAAGTACATACTAGGGCGATTTCAAGATAATTCATTCAGGGCTTCATCTTCCTGGCTATAAGAAGAAAGCCGGACAGAGAGAATCTGCATTTCTTCTTTTGGGGGGGTATAGCCCGAAGCGGTTTCTGATTGCAATTCTGCCGCACAGATCTGATCAATCACAGAAAATCCGGCATAGGTTTGCCCAAATACTGTAATCTGCTGGGAAAAATTAGGAACGCCCCCCAGAGAAAGAAAGGCATTTGCTAATGCTTCATTTCCGGAAGCTTCCTGAAATTGTGTTATAAATGCTTCATCCTGAAAATCCGGAATGGTATCTAATATTAGAAACCGGCTGTCCGTATAATAAGCTTCTGTCTTGAACAGACGCTTGAAAAAGCTAGTATCTTTTGCTGTATTCATCGCACAGAGTGCCCCACGAAATGGCCATAGATTCTGATGCAGTTCCTGCGGAATTCGATTTTCCTGAATGGGTGTTCCTATCGTGTCTGTACTTCCCCCGGCAAAATAAATGCCATTTTTAATATCAAACAGATAAGAAGCATCATAATTTGTTTGCTCGGCAAGTGCTGTGAAGGCCGCAACCGTCTGCGGGGCATATTCGGGATATAATACCGCCCGGATCTCTCCCATAGAAGTTTCTATAATTACTACAGGAGAGCCTTCCGGAATGGGTTCTGTCTGTACTAATTCCAGAGTATCCGGGTCAATATATTTATAACCCTGATTAGAAATCATTACAAGCAGGTAGAATACAAGAAAACTGAAAATTGCCGCTGCTATCAGAAAAATACCGAGAACAGAAAGTTTTTTGCTTCTTTTCATGATGACAGCTTTGTGATCTCCACGCCCTGCCGGGTTTCTCTGACAGCATAGCCCAGTTTATAAATCTCTTCCCGAAGTCTGTCAGCTTCTGCAAAATCTTTCTGCTTTCTGGCCTCTGCTCTTTGATTAACAAGAAGCATCACCTCTTGTGGAATGCTTTCCTCCTTGCGTTCATATAACAAACCCAATACTGCAATCAGCCGTTCAAACAGATCTGATCCGGCCTGAAGCTGTTCACGGGAAGTCTTTCCATCTGTACACATAATATTCAATTCCCGGACAAGTTCAAACACAGCTGTCAAAGCATCGGCTGTATTAAGATCATCAGAAAGAGCCTGATCAAATTGCTTTTGATATTTTTCAAAATCGGCCTTTGCTTCTGGTGTGATCTCTCCGGCAGGTGCATTCGGGATTGCATTTTTCAGAGTATCCCTGCATTGATATAATCTATCCAGAGAAGATTTACATGCATTCAGCAATTCAATCGTATAATTCATAGGTGCTCTGTAATGCGCCTGAATCATTAAATAGCGAATGACTTCATAGCCATATGTTTCGGCAACATCTTTTGTCAGGAAGAAATTGCCTTCTGATTTTGACATTTTGCGATGATCCACGTTAATATGGCCGTTATGCATCCAATAATTCGCAAAAGGTGCATCATTAGCGGCTTCGGATTGTGCAATTTCATTTTCATGATGTGGAAAAATCAGATCATGACCGCCTGCATGGAGATCGATCGTATCCCCAAGGCAATGCTTTGCCATGCAGGAGCATTCAATATGCCATCCGGGGCGGCCTGCTCCCCAAGGGGAATTCCAATGCTGTTCGGATTCGTCACAGCCTTTCCATAAGGCAAAATCAAGAGGATCTTGCTTTGCTTCATTAATTTCCACACGAGCACCAGCAACAAGATCATCCAATGACTGATTTGATAATTTGCCATAAGAAGTGAATTTCCGTGTTCTATAATACACATCATTCTGAATCTGATAGGCATAGCCTTTATCAATCAAAGTCTGGATAAAATCAATAATTTTGGGCATATATTCTGATACTCTGGGATGCACGGTAGCCGGGCGGACATTCAGCCCTTCTGCATCATGGCGATAAGCAGCAATATATTTTTCAGCGCATGCTTCTGGGGAAATGCCTTCTTCCTGCGCCTGTCTGATAATTTTATCATTGACATCTGTAAAATTCTGTACAAAAATCACTTCATAGCCTTGTGATTCCAGAAATCTTCTAAACACATCAAAGACACATACAGGTCTTGCATTTCCGATATGAATATAATTATACACTGTAGGCCCACATACATACATACTGACTTTTCCGGGCTGAATGGTTTTGAATTCTTCTTTCCGATTGGTCAGAGTATTAAAAATCTGAATCATAAAATCAATCACTCCTGTCAAAAAAAAGCCCCCCTGCACTTAGGGGGATGCATTATATTCATTATATACAAAAATCTGAAAATTGTCAAGAGGAGATTTTCTTGATAGAAAAAGACTGTCCCGGAGGACAGTCTTTGATGGATTTACTGAATGGGGAAATCTTCTGCGGCCAGCAGTTTGATCACCAGTTTCATGATATTCAGAGAATCTGTAGAATCCGGTTTGCCATTTGCATCCACATCGGCATTTTTGAGAGCCTGTTCTGAAAGATCTGCTTTTCCATAAATGGCCTTATTCAGAAGAATCACATCCATGATATTGACACTGCCATCTTCATTGACATCGCCATAATGCACAGTTGTCTCAGCAGTTTCAGAAGTGGGTTCAGATGTCGGTTCAGAAGTGGGTTCAGAAGGCGTAGTATTTTCAGATTCATAATAAACAGTAATAGAATTATAAGTTACGCTGACATCTTCGCCCTTTTCATCATTAGCAGAAGCTTTCCACCAATCCTGGAATTCCATGTAATCATCACCGATTTCAGCGTTGACTTCTTCGCTGTCTGCATTTGTGAAAGTGCCATCAAATGTGATAGTAGAATCATAATTACCGCCCTGATAGGTGAAAGATTTCTGTCCCCAGAATGCTGTTCCGGAAGCATCTTTCAGCTGACTGAAGCACAGACCGCCGCCGCCGCAATACCAACCAGCATCAGAAGAGCAGCTTGCGGTTGTATTGATCACAACTTTTTTCAAAGCTTTTTTATCTTCGATCGGAATAATATAATTTCCATCGGCATTTTTCTCAAGCTCTGTGAACTGATATGTGATTTCTTTTTTCTCAATACTCGGCGCAACATAAACTTCTTGATCAGAATTTTCTGTTGAAAGCACTACCTGTGCAACGGATAAAGGTGGGAGCTCTACTGTAATCACATCACCGGAAAGATCATTCTGTACATCAATAATATGAATATCGCTATTATCCTGAGTGATCGCATAGACAACAGCACTCTTATAATTTTTATCCGTACCGGAAAGGCTGATCTGTGCTTTTTCAGATTTTGTCTTATCTTTATTAGAAACAACGACATTGACGACAGAATCATCCTCACCATGCACAGCCGCATAAGCTACCGCCTGAGAAAGATCTTCTGTTTTAGCTTCTACCAGCGTATCGCCGAAAGATGCGCCTTTTCCATCATAATTAGTATACAGATTGATCGCAGATGCAACATAAGGGCATTCAGAAAGCGTTCCCCAATATGTCGCAAAATAAACATTATTATCTGCAAAACAGCCCAATGTTTCCGCTTCTGCAATACCAGAAATCACAGATTTTCCGGTTGTGGTTTCATTGGCAATATCAGCAACATTATATTCAGAAACAGAAATCTTTGTTCCCGGATAATACTGATCAATTGATTTCTGAATATTAGGCAGGAACGGGAAATAACTGCCAAACCACTGCTGAACCCAGCTATTTTCTTTATAATCCGGATCGTAAAGGCTTCTGGGGGCTTGCAATTTTGCATCATCTGTTGCACAATCCTGTGCATAATAATGCACATCAATCACATCCAGCAGACGCTTGCCATTTGTCTTTTCGGCCTGTGCCATCTGATCCAGATAATAATCCAGATACCAAGTATAATTATTCTTTACTGCCTGCCAATCAGGATCTTGATAATTTTCAGATTCTCCAGCCTGAATGCAGGGAAGCATTCCCCAGAATACACCGCCGAATACTTCTGCATTCGGATCAATTTCCTTGACAACGCTGGCCAATTCGATTGATTTAGAAATCAATTCTTTGCTGGAAACTTCTTCTTTATGCAGACGGGGGTGAGAATCATTCCAGAGTGCAGGCTCATTATCCAAACTATAGGCCTGAATGCCGGTTTTCGTTGTAGAATCGCCGAGAGTTTTTACCAGATAATTCACATATTCATCCATATAAACATAATCATCCGAAGTATCCGGCTCAAGAGATAATTCTCCATCTTTGCGGAATCTGACTTCTTTCCAGCGAGAGGATGGGGCAGTCTGCTCTTCTGTGACAGTACCATCCATATCAGCGGAAACATAACCGGACATTTGGAGAGTTGCCAATTTATAAGCAATATCATTCTGATTGCAGGTTTCAGAAAATTTTCTAGGAGCGGCGGCCGCACCGTCAGCAGGTGTGCCAAAATAAGAATCAGAAGAATGCAGCCAGTCATTTCCGGCATTGGAATAATTCGTTTCCCAGTTATAGCCTGTAAAACGGTTTCCGCCTTCACGAGCGGCATTCACTGTAACATTCTTAAACTGATTTGTCCCGTTGAATTCATTCACGCCATAAATATAGGGACTAATGCTTTTCTTTTCTCCAGCTAGATTGACAGAGATCGTCATATCATAGCTTTCATCCTCTGCGCTGATAAACTGCGCTGGGATAGATGCTGTCATTGCAAGCGCACAGATGGCCGAAATCACAGCGGATAATTTTTTAGATTTCATAAATTTTCCTCCTTGGGTAATCATTCAGCATCCGGATCAGGATGCCGGAAAGGGGCTTTTGTCCAGATATCAACATCAGGTTCACGCCGTGCAATAAAATGAGACATGGATTCAGCGAGGGTCAGAATCTGCACAAGAGGGATATTATGCACATAGCCATACAGTGGAAATGTACCATTTTCCGTATTTGCCGTTAACTGCCACATGATTCCGAAACGGTCAAATCGATCTACAATTTCAGAAACCAGATCGGGAGACATGTCTAGATCTTTGGCAATGCATTCTTTTGTGAGAATACAATTCCTGTCAAGGGCTTCTGCATAGCAGATAATTTTCAATGCATTTTCATCTGAAAGCATTCCAAATAATTCAAGAATTCTGTCATTGATAGAAATATAGCTATTAATCCCGGTTTCAGGAATCCGCAGAAAGCTGAAATATTGCAAATCGGGGTTGAGTCTGGCAACAGCAAGTTCAAAATCTGTCCGGAGATGTGCAAATGTTTCCCCTGTAAATCTTTCAGGAAGGCTTGCATTTTCCGGGGCGATATTGGGATTATATGCGCAGATCATGCTATAACCGGCTTCCATGACAAACCGTCCTCTGTCTTCTTCGGGAAGGCGGCGGATTTCATCAAATACGGCTGTACATAGGGGAATTTTCCCATCTTCATCTTTGAGACCAAAAAGCACATCTAGTGACACATCCAAAATACAAGCGATCTCCGGCAATAATGCGCAATCCGGATAGCTGCCTTTTTCCCATTTGGAAACAGCCTGCGGTGTTACTAATAACATAGATGCAAGCTGACTTTGTGTCATGCCTTTCAATTTCCGATAGTAGGCGAGATTTTCGCCAAATTTCAACCGCATAGAGGATTATCCTTTCTGATGATCTGTTTTGGTTTGCATTTTTATTATATCACAAATTTCAGTTGAATGCAAGCAAGCATTTCTTCATATAAATCAACTTTGAGTTGATTAGAACGGCATAAAAAATTTCCCATCTCATTGGAAATGGGAAATCATGATGGGAGAGGATGGATTCGAACCATCGAAGCCGAAGCAACAGATTTACAGTCTGCCCCCTTTGGCCGCTCGGGAACTCTCCCAAATATAAAGCTGGTGGACGGACTCGAACCCCCGACCTGCTGATTACAAATCAGCTGCTCTACCAACTGAGCTACACCAGCTTATTTTTTATGTCATCGCCTGACGACAGTATTTATTATATCACATGTTTCTGCATTTGTCAAGTGTTTTTTCAAAAAAATTTTAAAAAATTTTTTCTTGTGGAAAATCCATAAATATCAACGCTTTTTTTCGGTCAAAATTCTGCCGCTCCCTTCCCCGGCAAACCCTTGACTTTTCTAAAAAAAAAGAGTATCATAGAAATAATATCAATGAAAGGATGATATGCAGATGAACGAAAACACCAAATTCCAGAAAGAAGGCCTCACTTTTGATGATGTCCTGCTGATCCCTGCAAAATCAGATGTTACTCCCAATATGGTTTCTTTGGAAACAAAATTAACTGCCGGTATTAAACTGAATACGCCCGTATTGACTGCCGCTATGGATACTGTCACAGATGCCCGGATGGCGATCGCTATCGCCAGAGAGGGTGGTATTGGCATTATTCATAAAAATATGTCTGTCGAACAGCAGGCAGGAGAAGTTGACAAAGTAAAACGCTCTGAAAATGGTGTCATTGTCGATCCGTTTTCCCTCACAGCTGATAAAACCGTTGCCGAAGCAGACGCTTTAATGGGAAAATTCAGAATCTCCGGCGTTCCTATCGTGGACGGCATTGGGAAATTGATCGGAATCATCACTAACAGAGATATGCGTTTCATGACGAATTTCAGTGCTAAAATCGGTGATGTCATGACAAAAGAAAATCTGATCACTGCCCCTGTAGGAACAACACTCGAACAGGCTCAGGAAATTTTAAGAAAACATAAGATCGAAAAGCTTCCCATTGTGAATGATAATGGCATTTTAAAAGGCCTGATTACGATCAAAGATATTGAAAAATCTGTGAAATTTCCGAATTCCGCAAGAGATGAAAGAGGTCGCCTGCTGTGTGGTGCAGGGATCGGCATGACTGCCAATATGCTGGAACGTGCCGAAGCTTTGATTAATGCACAGGTGGATGTGCTTGTGCTGGATTCTGCACACGGTCACAGCGCAAATATTATTAATGCATTGAAAAAGCTGAAAGATGCTTTCCCGAATACGCCTATTATCGCTGGAAATATTGCCACAGCAGAAGCCGCTGAAGATCTGATTAAGGCAGGCGCAGACTGCTTGAAAGTTGGCATTGGCCCTGGCTCAATCTGTACGACACGAGTAGTAGCCGGAATTGGTGTGCCACAGATCACAGCTGTATTTGATGTTGCCTGTGTTGCTAAGAAATATAATATTCCTGTTATTGCAGATGGTGGTATCAAATATTCCGGTGATATTGTCAAGGCATTGGCGGCCGGTGCGGATTGTGTCATGCTGGGCAGTCTGCTGGCAGGATGCGAAGAAGCCCCCGGAGAAACAGAAATCTATCAGGGCAGACAATTCAAAGTCTATAGAGGAATGGGAAGTCTTGGCGCAATGGCTGCCGGATCGACAGATCGTTATTTCCAGGAAGGCGCAAAGAAACTTGTTCCCGAAGGTGTCGAGGGTCGTGTGCCATATAAGGGCGCATTGGCAGATACTATTTTCCAGCTGATCGGCGGCATCCGTGCTGGTATGGGCTATTGTGGATGTAAGACCATTCCGGAATTATGGGAAAAAGCCCAGTTTGTCAGAATCACAGGCGCAGGGCTGAAAGAATCCCATCCGCATGATATTTATATCACAAAAGAAGCACCTAATTATTCTGCGCAAATCTAAAGCATCATAAAAATCCCGGCTGGGATAGCCGGGATTTCATCAATAGGCGGCAGGATACCCTGACTTCTAAAGTCGGGGAGGAATGCCACTCCCTCCTTTCGTTTTTTGACAAATAAAAAATAATGTGGTATACTGTTACCATAGACAGAAGCAGTGAGAAAACCGTTACTGACAGGAAAGGCACTCACATATGCATCTTGACAATGGTAAAAATAGGAAGTTGCACTTTGACCAATCACTCAGTGCGTAAAATTTTTAGTGTCGGTTAGTCTTCCGTAAAAAGGAGTCAGGATCACGAATCTGTAAGAAAACCATCGGACACTTACAGTTACATCAGAGCATATCTTTGGTGTAAGGGGGAATGTCAACTGCCCCACGATGTCGGGTCAGTCCGCCGGACGGCGTTCTAAAGAGGTAGGAGATTTCAAAAAAATCTCATTCACCTCTTGCAAAATAACTGATACTATGTTAAAATAATATATATATATCTTCATAAAGGAGCAAAATTTATGCAATACGGTTATTTTGATCTGGAAAAGAAAGAGTATGTCATCACTCGGCCAGATACTCCCTCACCATGGGTAAATTATCTAGGTGATCCGGAATATGGTGCTATTATCTCTAATAATGCCGCTGGGTACAGCTTTGTCAAATCCGGTGCGGCCGGAAGAATCACCCGATTCAGATTTAATTCTATGATGGCACTCCCCGGCAGATATATCTATCTGCATGACAAGAATTCTCATGATTATTGGTCAGCCACATGGCAGCCCGTCAGCAAATCATTGGAAGAATATCAAGCAATCTGCCGTCATGGAACAGCTTATTCTATCATGACAAGCGATTATTCTGGCATTCATACGGAAACAGCCTATTATGTCCCCCGCAATCAAACGCATGAAGTATGGCGGATAAAAATTACAAATACTGGTGATCAGCCCAGAACACTTTCTGTATTCGGCTTTACAGAATTCACAAATGAGCCTTATTATGAACAAGATCAGGTGAATTTGCAATATACTTTGTTTATCACCAAAACGGAACGGATCGGCAATAAAATTCTTCAACGTATGAATGAAAATGAAAAAAAGCGTCCGGATGGCTCAAATGGAAAAGAAAGATTTTTTGCTATGATCGGCAGTGAAGTGCTTGACGGATGCGGCAGTCTGGAAGCTTTTATTGGTGCATATCGCACTTATTCAAATCCGATCATGGTAGAATCCGGAAAATGCGATGATTCTATGAATTTCAATGCCAATTCCTGCGGCGCACTCCGGACAGAAATCACCCTCAATCCTGGTGAAACAAAAGAATTAATCTATCTGCTAGGCCAGAAAACAGATGCAGAATCTGCCGAAATTCTCAAAGCCTATGAACAGCCCGGAAAAGTTGATGCTGAATTATCAGAATTAAAAGCCTATTGGCATGGAAAACTGGAAAATTTCCAAGTCGAAACCCCTTCGGAAGCATTTAATAATATGATCAATGTCTGGAACGCTTATCAATGCTTTATTACATTTATCTGGTCAAGAGCGGCTTCCCTGATCTATTGCGGACTGAGAAACGGCTACGGGTATCGGGATACTGTGCAGGATATTCAGGGAATTATCCATCTTGATCCGGAACTTGCCGCTGATAAAATCAGATTTATGCTATCTGCACAGGTAGATAATGGCGGAGGGCTTCCGCTTGTGAAATTTAATCATAATGCTGGTCATGAAAATACGCCTGATGATCCGGAATATGTCAAAGAAACAGGCCATCCTTCTTATCGTGCGGATGATGCTCTCTGGCTGTTCCCGACAATTGTAAAATATATCGGTGAAAGCGGAAATGCTGCCTTCCTGGATGAAGTCATTGTTTATGCAAACGGGGGTCAGGATACTGTTTATGATCACCTGAAAAAGGCAATTGATTTTTCTATGAATCATATGGGAGAACATCATATGCCTGCTGGTCTTCATGCCGATTGGAATGACTGCCTGAGACTCGGCGCAAAGGGCGAATCTACTTTTGTGGCTTTTCAGCTGTATTATGCCATGAATGTGATCCGAGATATGGCCGCTTCTAAGAATGATACAGATTATATTCATTATCTAGATGAGATTCAGAAAAAATTAGGTGATGCCCTGTCAGATTGCTGGGATGAAGACCGATTTATCAGAGGAATCCGGGAAAATGGCGTGATTGTCGGAGCAAAGAAAGATCCGGAGGCCAATATGTGGCTGAATCCGCAAAGCTGGAGCGTGATCTCCGGATTTGCAAATCCTGATCAGGCAGAAATAGCTATGAACAGTGTACATGATATTTTAAATACTCCCTATGGGGCAAAGCTTCTTGAACCGCCTTATCAAGATCATTTCTTTGACGGAGCACTGATGCATATATTCAATCTGGATACCAAAGAAAATGGCGGTATTTTCTCACAGTCACAAGGCTGGCTGATTCTTGCGGAAGGATTGCTTGGACATGGTGACAGAGCATTCCAGTATTTTGAAGAATCCTCCCCGGCAAGCATGAATGAAAAAGCGGAAATCCGTGTGATGGAGCCCTATGTACATGGACAGTTCACAGAAGCAACAAGATCCCCCTTTGCTGGAAGATCTCACGTGCATTGGCTGACGGGAACGGCATCTACTGTAATGGTAGGCTGTATAGAAGGGATCTGCGGCATTCGTCCGGATGCTGACGGCATTTTGATTTCTCCGTCTATTCCGCATGAATGGGATCAATTTAAGATGAAAAAGAAATTCAGAGGAAAGATATTAGATATTCTTGTCTCTAATCCGGATCATGTCCAGAGCGGTGTAAAATCCGTATCTGTCAACGGAAAGACACAGGAAAGCGCATATATCAAAGTGGCTGATCTCAATGACAGCAATAGGATTATTATCACATTAGGCTGAAAAAATTCCCCCGTTTTCTAACGGGGGATTTTGCATGTGATAGACATCAGAAGAGAAAAACTGATGCAATATAAACAGTCATGCAAACAGGAACATGTTGCCGGATACAGTCACAAAAGTCACGAAAATTTAATACATATCCTGTTCATGATAACTGTTTATAATATTAATTATACACAAAAAAAAAAAAAATACAAGTCTTTTTGCAAAAAAAAATAAAAATCAGCATTTTGAATAAAAATATGCTTTTTTTAATATCTATTTTATACTAGGATCACAAAGTCTTTCTGCTTGTGATACAGGAGTATTATCATTCACAAATGTCGAATTTTGTCAAAAACAGAGAAATTTCGTCACAGGGCTTGCATTTTTTCGAATCTCATGCTATAATAATAAATCATCAGAAGACGGTGCAGCTCTGTACCGTCTGAATCTGTTATGCATGAAAGGAGTCTCTCATATGGGAATTATGGATATTTTCGCAAAAATCGAAGCAGAACACACGGCATCCACTGGAAAACCGGAATGGCTGATCATTGGGCTGGGCAATCCTGGCATGATCTATGAAAAAACCCGTCACAATGCCGGATTTATCACGCTCGATACACTCGCAGAACAGGAACATGTGCAGATCAATCGCATGAAATTTAAATCTTACTGCACAGATCTCACACTTGCCGGAAAACGCTGTCTTCTGCTCAAACCACAGACTTATATGAATAATAGCGGTGAGGCCGTTGTTCAAGCCATGCAGTTTTATAAAATCCAGCCGGATCATATAATTGTGATTTTTGATGATATTTCTCTTCCGCCCGGAAAACTCAGAATTCGCCGGAAAGGTTCGGCCGGAGGACATAACGGTATTAAAAGCATTATCGAATTGACCGGATCAGAAGCATTTCCCCGGATTAAATTAGGCGTTGGCGCAAAGCCAAATAAAAATATGAACCTTGCGGATTGGGTACTTAGCAAATTCACAGATCAGGAATTTTCCGAAATACAGAAATCTTCTGCAAATGCCTGTGAATGCCTGAAACTCATGATCAATGATCAGATCGATCAGGCCATGAATTTATATAATGCCTGAGGTGAACACATGAATTTTTTTACACAGACTTTTCAGGAATTATCCGACTGGAAACGCCTTTCGAATTCGCTGGAAACCAGTGAAACCCCCGTCTGTATCGCCGGACTTTCGCTGATTCATAAGGCACAGCTGGCTTTGACTCTCTCTCTCTATCAAGATACCCCCCTGCTTGTGCTGACAGGTTCAGAAGCAGAAGCGATTCGATTATGTGCTGATATCAATAGCATGGCCGGAATCGAAACAGCAATGCATTATCCTGCAAAAGAAATGCTGTTTACTTCGGCAGAAAGCAAATCTTTTGAATATGAACATGAACGTCTGCATGTACTCCATGCATTGACAGAACAGAAAATCCGGATCGTAGCCGCTGGCATTGAAGCCGCTCTCCAGCCGACTATCCCTCCTGAAATTCTGAAAAATGCCTGCCTGACGATCCGGCAGGGCGATGTGATCACAATGCCCTTTCTGATACAAAAACTGATACAGGCAGGATATACCCGCTGTGAAACAGTCGAAGGAAAAGGACAATTTGCAGTCAGAGGATCTATTTTTGATATTTTCCCTGTGCAGGAAATACAGCCCGTTCGTATGGAATTCTGGGATGATGAAATTGATCTGATCCGCCATTTCGATCCTCAGACACAGCGCAGAACAGATGCTATCACAGAATGCTGTATTTCTCCGGCTTCTGAAATTCTCTATGATTCCGAACAGCTTAGAAATCAAATACTGTCATGCAGTAAAACCATCAAGGCCAAACAGAAAGATAAAATTCAGGCCAATCTTCTGCATGATGCCGAACGCCTGGAAAATGGCCTTTCTCTTCTGAATGCAGATAAATATTATTCGCTGATCTATGGGAAAACGCCTGTCACACTTCTGGATTATCTGCCCGGAATGATTCTGCTTTGTGAATATCCGGATATTCATCGTCATGCGCAGGCACTCACGGCTCAGGCCAGAGAAGATTTAAAAATGCTCTATGAAGATGGCATATTATACAAGCATCTTGACAGCCCTGTTATGGATTTTACAGATTTTCAAATCATGCTGGAAAACCGGAAGACAATCTATGTCAGCCAATTTTTACAGGGAAGTGAAAGAATTCCATTCCGGAAGATCATCAGCATGGAAGCAATGCAGAATGCGGCATGGGGCGGAGAAATCCGTCAGCTTCTCGAAGATTTGCAAGAATATCTTTCCCATGATTATAGAATTATACTTGCTGCCGGTAGTGAGAAAACACTCCCGATTCTTGTGAATGATTTGCAGGAAAGCGGCATTCCGTGCAGAATCGCTCATGAAGAAGATATTTGCCCCCCCGGAATGGTACTCGTCACAGCAAAAAGCCTTTCAGCTGGATTTGCTTATCCGGAAAATAAAACTGCCGTGATCGTTCAAACTAGAATGCATAGCTCCAAAAAACGCCGTTTCAAGCATAAAGCCGGCCTTGAAATTCAAACACTTTCAGATCTGCATCCTGGTGATCTTGTTGTGCATACCATGCACGGAATCGGCCGATTTATTGGCATTCATAAATTAGAACTAGAGGGCATTATCAAAGATTATATCACTATTCAATATGCCGGAACAGAAAAATTATATGTCCCCGTCACACAGATGGATCTTGTTTCCAGATATATCGGCGCACAGGATGAATCTGCTGTAAAATTAAATAAATTATCTTCCCCCCAATGGATGAAAACTTGCAATCATGTGAAAAAAGCTGTCCGTGATATGGCTGATGAGCTCATGAAATTATATGCCAAACGTGAAAAAAGTCAGGGTTATGCCTTTTCTCCAGATGATGAAATTCAGCATGATTTTGAAGAACGCTTCCCCTATGCAGAAACAGAGGATCAATTGCAAAGTATCGGCGAGATCAAGGCAGATATGGAACAACCCCGGCCAATGGATCGGCTATTATGCGGTGATGTCGGATTTGGGAAAACAGAAGTTGCCTTCCGTGCAGCGATGAAATGCGTATTAAGCAGCCGTCAATGTGCGATTCTTGCCCCGACAACGGTACTTGCATTACAGCATTATAGAACAGCACTCCAAAGATTCGATAGAATGCCTGTCAGAATCGAAATGCTTTCACGCTTCCGCTCGGCCAAAGAACAGAAAAAAATTCTTGCTGATCTCGAAAAAGGCAAAATAGATATTATTATTGGTACACACAGAATTGTTCAGAAAGATGTCAAATTCTATGCCTTAGGCCTTGCCGTGATCGACGAAGAACAGCGTTTCGGCGTTGCTCATAAAGAACGATTCAAAGAAATCTTTGCCGGCATTGATGTTCTGACATTATCCGCCACGCCCATCCCCAGAACTTTGAATATGGCATTATCTGGCATTCGTGATATGTCTGTCTTATCTGAACCCCCTCAGGATCGCTATCCTGTTCAGACTTATGTCACAGAGTATCAAGATGGCATTGTCATGCAGGCTATTTCCCGTGAACTCAAACGGGGCGGCCAGATTTATTATATTCATAATCGAATTGATACGATCCTGAATTGTGCCGCCCGGATTCAAGCCATGTTTCCTGATGCTCGCATTGCCGTTGCACATGGCAGATTATCCGAGGAGGAAATGTCTGATATTTGGCAGAGTGTCGTTGAAAATGAAACAGATATTTTGATCTGTACAACGATCATAGAAACTGGCGTTGATGTCGCAAATGTCAATACATTGATTATAGAAGATTCTGACAAATTAGGATTAAGCCAATTATATCAGCTAAGAGGGCGTGTCGGCCGATCCAATCGCCGGGCATATGCCTATTTCTTATTTAAAAAAGATAAAGTTCTATCAGAAGTGGCTTCTAAACGTCTGGAAGCCATGCGTGAATTTACACAATTTGGTTCAGGCTTCCGGATTGCTATGAGAGATCTTGAAATCCGTGGAGCAGGAAGCATTCTCGGCGGCCGTCAGCATGGACATATGGAAACCGTCGGCTATGACATGTACATGCAAATGCTTAATGAAGCCATCGCCGAAGCCAAAGGCGAACCTATTCAAAAAGCCGCCGCCTGTTCTGTCGATATTCAGATTGAGGCCTATATCCCTGAAAATTATATAGAAAGTACATCCTCACGTATTGATATTTATCGAAAAATTGCAACTGTGCATGATGAATCTGATGAAAGCGAATTGATTGATGAATTAATTGATCGTTATGGTGAACCCCCGAAGGCAATTCTTGGCTTGATCAAAGTTTCTTTGCTAAGAAATGCCGCCGCCGCTCTTGGAATCACAGAGATCACACAGAGAAACGGCAGTCTGCAATTTTATATTCTGCTTCCAAAAGATTGTCAGCTGATGGCATTATCTGCAAAATACGGCAGAAGAATTTTATTTTCCTGCAAAGAAAAGCCCTTTATTGGAGTCAAATTGCTTTCCAATCAACCCCCTGCCGATCTGATGCAGGAAGTTGTTTTTACCATGCGTGATGCCAAAGCCTAAAAAAATTCCCCCCGGTTTAAACCGGGGGTATCTTTATGCTTTTGCAGTTTCATTTTCTAATGCATTTACCACAATCCAGCCAATCGCTTCCGTTCCTAGCAGAGATAAAAAACTGTTAATGACATTTGCGATTCCAGCAGTGGGAATAGATGCCGGCAAGGAAATCAGATCTGCACCAACCTGGAAAAATTTGATCTCGATAACTTTTTTTGCTTCTGCCCCTAATCCTTTCAGAATTGCATTTTTACCCAGCTTCAGCACATGCGCACCTGCCCCAGCAGCAAAACCCAATTTTTCTAATAATTTTCCAATCGGAACTTGATATACGCCACATCCTAATGCGATAATCATGCCCCCCTGAATGATGATCACAGGCAATTCTTCCACAATAGGAAGAAATCCACACAAGCCTGAAAGCGCACTTGCTGTATGAATGATCGCATGTGAATAAATTCTCTGATCTTCCGTCATAATAGGTTTCCTTTCTCTGATTCAGATTTTTTGTATTTTTATTCTAGCATATTTTTCTCTAAATGTCAATATGGATTTCATTCTGTTTCAGAAAAAAGATATGTCTGTTGACAAATCTCTGTTTTTGTGATAAAATTGTCATATGCTATAGATAAGAAAGGCGTGTTTATTATGACCTATGTGATGTCCGATCTTCATGGAGAATATGAAAAATATCTGCAAATGCTCGAAAAAATTAAATTTTCTGAGCAGGATACACTGTTCATTCTCGGCGATGTCTGCGACAGAGGAGAACATCCAATTGAAATTTTATTTGATATGATGAATCGCCCTAATGTTTATCCTATTATGGGAAATCATGATTGGATCGCTTTGTATCTGCTGGAAAAATTAACAACTGAGATCACAGAGGAATCTATCAGTCATCTTTCATTTGAAGAAATGCAGGATATGCTTGCTTGGATCGATGACGGCGGAAATACAACAGTTGCCGGATTTCAGAAGCTTTCCCATGAAGATCAGGAAAATGTGCTGGATTATCTCAAAGAGTTTTCTCTCTGGGAATGTATTGATGTCGGTGAGAAAACATTTATTTTGATCCATGCCGGACTGGGGAATTTTCGGAAAAATAAAAAATTAACCCAGTACACCCCCGAAGAATTATTATTAACCAGACAAAGCCCCAATGTAAGATATTTTGATGATGATACTATTTATATCATTACTGGCCATACACCGACTTATTTTCTTTCTGGAAAAAGTGAAATTTATCAGAATTGCAATAATATCTGCATTGATTGCGGCGCATGCTTCGAGGGCGGAAGATTGGCCTGCCTGTGCCTGGATACAATGGAAGAATTTTATATATAAAGGGGGAAATTTCTATGGATATGAAAAAAGCAGGACAGAAAATGTCCCTTTGCATGGGGATCACAATGAGTTTCTTTCTGTCATTGACAGGTTTATTATCATCCGGACATTTTACAATTCCTAGTTTTGTGATTAATTTTCTGATCAGTACTGTGATCAGCTTAGTGATCGGATTATTCATTCCCATGAAGAAAATCACAGATGCCGCCGTGCAGAAAACAGGCATGACACCGGGGAAATTTGGAACAAGATGCTTTGAAAGCCTGATTTCTGATCTGATCTATACGCCTGTGATGACATTTTGTATGGTAGCAATGGCGCATCACAATGCTGTGAGTCATGGGCAAGAAATGCCGCCATTGATCCGGATGTATCTGCCCTCATTGGGAATTAGTATGCTGGTGGGGTTTGTGCTGATCTTCATCATTACGCCTGTTTATACAAAGATGATTTTCGGGAAGATGCAAAAGCCAGAAGATCAATAATTTAGGGAGGATTTTACATGAAAGCGAGAAAATTTATTTCATTCAGTTTGATGATGCTGATATTGCTGACCGGATGCGGAAATAGAGATGCTTCTGATGAGCAAGCAACAGCAGAGATAGAAATTATTTCTGATGCACCAGATACAGCACCCCCGGCAACATCTGCACCAGATACAGCACCCCCGGCAACATCTCCGCCGATTACTGAACCTCCGGCAACATCTCCCCCAAAGATAAAATCAGAAAACAAGAAAATAATTTTCCTTCTTAATACAGCCACAAATTGCGTTCATGATGCTAATTATAAAGGGAATTGCCGTGCCGTCCAAAGCATGCTTGATGAAAATGTGCAAATCATTGAAATTTCAGCAGATGAATTAGCTAATTATACAAATATTTATTGGGCTTGTGGGATCTGCGCTAAAGAATATACGGACATACTTCCTAAATTTTAATTTCAGATAAATATAAAAAGGGGGGAAGCTGTTTTATGGATTATTATTCTATTATGGGCGATTCGATCAGCACATTTGTCGGCACACAGCCCGAAGGCTATGGCGTTTATTATGATTATGATAATCTTAAAAAAAATGCAATGCGTTATCTTACAGATGTCTGGTGGGCAAGAGTCATTTCTCATTTTCATGGAAGTATCTGCGTGAATAATTCTTATTCGGGAACATGTGTTGCCGGAAAACAGTTCCCCTCCGGAAATAGCATAAAACGCACGTCTTTGCTTCATACTGCTGAAATCGCTCCGGAATATATTCTGATCTACATGGGGCTCAAAGATTTTGGCCGAGGTGTGCCCCTCCGCAGTAAGCATATTTTTTTGAAAAATCCCATCTATTTTGAAGATGCCTATCAAATCATGCTGACCAGAATTCAGGATAATTATCCTTCTTCGGTGATCATCTGCGGAACGATTGCCCGGACATATCACGCAAAAATTCATAATTGGCAGTTCCCGGAGGAATTCGCCGGGATTCCTCTGGAAGATTATAATAATTCTATTCGCTTTGTGGCTGAAAAGCATAAATGCCCTGTTGCAGATTTATCTGCTAAAAATATTTATTATGAAACGCTTGATGGTACACATCCGACTTTGATCGGTCATGATGAAATCGCACAAGGCTGGATTGCCTGTTTGAAAGATATTTTATGAAAGCTCTTGCTTTTCTTTGGAAAATAGTGTATAATAAAAAAAAGCAAATCAAAGGAGATATTTATTTATGATTTTACTGGATGAATGTAAAGTAGAAGCCAATGGCTTCCGAAAAGAATTGAATGAACTCGGCGAAGTGCTGAATATTGCAAAAGCTCGTGAAGAACTGAAACATTTGCAGGATCAGGCCGCAGAAGAAGGCTTTTGGAATGATCTTGAAAATTCTCAGAAAGTATTGCAGAAAACCAAACAGCTTGAAAATAAAATTGCAGATTATGAAAAAATGCAGACCCGGCTTGATGATATTATTACTATGATTGAGCTTTGCATGGAAGAAGAAGACGAAGACATGCAGATGGAAATTGTTTCGGAAATGGAAGCATTCAAGCAGGATCTGGAAAATAAGAATCTGGAAACGCTGCTTTCTGGTGAATATGATAGCAGAAATGCGATTCTGACATTTCACGCAGGCGCAGGCGGCACAGAAGCGCAGGACTGGGCGGAAATGCTGTATCGTATGTATAACAGATGGGCAGAACGGCATAATTTCAAAGTACAGCTGTTAGATTATCTTGACGGAGAAGAAGCTGGACTTAAAAGCGCATCTATCATGGTAGAAGGGGAAAATGCCTATGGTTATCTGAAATCTGAGGCAGGTGTGCATAGATTAGTCCGTGTTTCTCCGTTTGATGCATCTGGCCGGCGGCATACATCATTTGCGGCTCTGGAAGTCATGCCTGAAATGGATGATAATTTGCAAGTGGATATTCCTGATAAAGATATTGAAATGGAAGTATATCGTTCCAGTGGTGCAGGCGGTCAGAAGGTTAATAAAACAAGTTCAGCCGTGCGCCTGATTCATAAACCTACTGGGATTGTGACATCATGCCAGACGCAGAGAAGCCAATACCAGAATCGAGATTATGCAATGAAAATGTTGATTGCCAAACTGGTAGAGATCAAAGAGAGAGAACATCTTGAAAAGATTTCAGATATTAAGGGCGTACAAAAAGAAATCGGCTGGGGCGCACAGATCAGATCTTATGTATTCATGCCTTACACGCTGGCAAAAGATCACAGAACGGGATTTGAAAACGGAAATATCAATGCTGTCATGGACGGCGATATTGATGGATTTATTCATGCTTATTTAAAATCCCTGTCTCATGGGACACTGGAAAATCATTAATCTAAAAAAGCCGCCTGAATGATTCAGGCGGTTATTTGATATTATCTAATCTTGCTTGACAGCGTGGGCATTTCATGCTATATGTAATTTTCATGTTTAATAATAAATTGCAGTAAGGACAGCGGATTTTTTTCACACCCCAGATAAAAGCAACAATGACCATAATAATACCAATGATCCAGCACACCCATCTGTCAAGGGCATATTCTGAACATGAGCCAAAGCCCATAATCCCAAATCCGGGAAACATGATCAGATACATGATCAATCTATTTTTGTTAGGATTCATAAAAATCTTTCCTTTCTGTTGATAATAATATTATAGCATAACAAAAAGAAAAAGTCAAGCCGGCAGAAAGATCCGCCGGCATTTTTCATGATTTGATTCTTTTTTTAAAAATCAGGGAGGCGGTCAATCCTGCCAGCAATGCCGCCGTGATACCTCCGGCCGCTGCTGTCAATCCTCCTGTTAAAATCCCGATCGCTCCACGCTCTTGAATCGCTTCCCGGACACCCTTGGCCAATAGATGCCCGAATCCTGTCAATGGTACGCCTGCCCCTTCTCCTGCAAAATCCATTAAAGGCTGATAAATCCCAATTCCGGATAAAATTACCCCTGTAATGACATAAGCTGTCAGAATCCGGGCAGGGGTTAATTTAGTATAATCAATCAGCAATTGGCCAATTGCACAGATCACTCCGCCGATGAAAAACGCTTTCAGCAAGCCGATTAACATGCAATTCCCTCCTGACTTCTCAGCTCTGCCAGATGGCAGATCCCCGGTATGCTTTCCCCCTGCTGGGATGACATCGCTGATAATAATGCCCCTGTTGCCGCAAATAAAATTTTTTGATATTGATTTTTTTGTAATTTGGGAAGATAATAGCCACATAGAATGCTCGCAGAACAGCCGCATCCTGATCCTCCTGCATGCGTATCTTGTTTTTCATCATCAAACATCATAGAGCCGCAATCATAATGATTATTAGAAATATCAATTCCCTGTTTCAAAAGCAGATCAATCAGCAGTTCAGAGCCGATATTCCCAAGATCACCCGTCACGATAGCATCATAATCTTCCGGCTGGGTTTGGGTATCCTGCAAATAGCGCATGATAGTATCAGCGGCAGCAGGAGACATTGCCGCACCCATATTAGTAGCATCTGTTACACCGAGATCGACAATTTTCCCGATACATCCGCCCACCACAAAGGGTGCACCACCCTCGGCGGCAAGTACCACTGCACCGGAGGCGGTACAAGTCCATTGGGCTGTGGGGGTACGCTGTCCGCCATAGGATAACGGAAATCGAAACTGCCTTTCCGCAGTTGAAAAATGCGAAGAAGTCACAGCGGCGGATTTATTAGAATATCCTCCATCAACCAGAAGCCCTGCCACAAGCAGACTTTCAGCCATGGTAGAACATGCCCCATAGACCCCTAGAAAAGGAATTTTTGTATCTCTAACAGCAAAACTTGATCCCGTGCATTGATTAATCAGATCTCCTGCAACAATACAATCAATATCAAAAGGCTGAAGATTACCTTTTTCAATGGCAAGCTGAAGTGTTCGGGATTGCAGGGTGCTTTCTGCCTTTTCCCAATTTTTCTGGCCAAAAGAGGGATCATTTTCGATTTCGTCAAAATATTGTTTCATAGGCCCTTGCCCCTCTTTCTGTCCGGCAATGCTTGCGAATGACCAGATAGACCGAGGTTTGTTGAATACAATGCTTGATCCGATACGCATGTAAATACCTCCTTGTGAATGATTTCGCAATTAGTATATCCGGCAGAAAGCGGATTATGCGAAAAAAAACAGCACAGATCATTGTGCTGTTAGGGTTTATCTGATTTTTTCAGATAGCGTGAATTTTTATGCCTTTTTTTCTGTTCATACATGGCTTTATCCGCAATAGTCACGATCTGGAATAAATTCATGTTTGCCTGTGGAACAGTAATATGCCAACCTAGGCTTGTGGCGAGCGTATAGGAAAAATGTTTTCTCTGATTCATATTTGTAAGAAGTACCTGTATCTGATCGCCGAGTGCTTGTGCTTTTTGTTCTGTATAATGCGGCGCAAAGATCAAAAATTCATCTCCGCCGAATCGACAGCAAATTTCTTCCCCCTGACACGCTTCCCGGATGACTTCCGCCATACAGCAAATAGCATTATCTCCAGCCTTATGCCCGAATGTATCATTAATATATTTCAATCCATCCATATCCAGAAACATCAGCATCACAGGAATCTGCTGATCAATGCATTCTTGATAGACATGCTGGCAAGCTATTTTAAATCCATTGCGATTATTAATATTAGCAAGCGTATCGATCGTATATAATTTATTTAATTTCTGCGTCACTCTGTCCAGACAGATGATTTTCCGGACACTTTCCAGCGAATTGCTAATATTAATCATGAAATTATGAAATAATTTGCTGGTGACAGGGAATTCACTGTCTTTGATCACACAATAGCCCATTGCTCTTTCTCCGAAATGCAAAGGCATGAAATAATAATTGCCCCGTTCATTGGCATCATCAAACAGACCAGGAAGCATTTCCTCAGCTGGAAAATCCGGCATATCAAAATACTTGCCGTTTTTATAAGCCAAAGGCACAAGAATCATTCCGCCATAGCCATCTATTGTATAATGATCCGGTGAAAGAATATGCATCAAATAATTTTCTTCTGTCTCATCCGCCATGATACCCTGCTTCCAGTTATCGCACAGACAGAGATAAAATTCTTTGCATTTGATTTTCTGAATAAAAGGCTTTAGCCGTTCCGTATAATGCTCCAGACTGTCACAGCCTACTAATGCCGATGCCATTCGCCCCACCAGTGAAATATCAACAGAAAAAGATTCTAATACTGAAAAATTCCGTTTCTTGAATTCATCCGTATTCATGAGAATTTCTTGATTGCAGCCGCAACTTTGAGAAAAACAACAATGTGTTTCCATCATTTCATCTTTTTCCTGTGAAATCCCCTGAATATGATTCATGATCTTTCGACAGGCAAGCTGACCTACTCGCTCCAGCGGTCTTTTCACAGATGTCAGAGCTGGTGCATAATTCCGGGCATGATAAGTATAATCAAATCCCGAAACAGCAATATCCTCCGGCACTCGAATGCCCTGCATCATAAGCGCATTCATGACACCAATCGCCATATTATCATTTGCGCATACAATGGCCTGCGGCAGTACCCCTTGTAAAAATTTTTCTACTGCGCCTATTCCGTCACTGGATAGAAAATTTCCATGATAAATTCTCTGTTCTTCTATTGGAATTCCGTATTTCTGCAATACATTTTGATACGCCTGTAATCTCTGCCGACTTTCTATATTATTCTCTGGCCCTGATACATAATTAATTCTTGTATAGCCATGATGTAGAATAAAATGCTCTACCATATTTTGCATTGCTTTCTGATTATCAATACAGATTGTATAGAAATCCGGATCATCTTTATCAATACATACAACAGGTACATCTGCATGATGCGCACGTTCCAGCACAGCATGACTATATTCCGGATTCTGAATTGTATTAATCAGCAGAATGACCCCATCAAACTGATGAAAATCGGCAAGGGAGAAAATATTATATTCTCCTGTATCATGGCCGAGATTATCCCCAATATTGGCAAAGGCGGCAAAATGCTCCAGAGTAATGCCATTCGCAAAAGCATACTGCCGGATTCCGCTGAGGATACCTGCTTGATATTCTTCATCCAGCGTGGAAACAATCACAGCAATATGAACATGAGTTTTCATCGTGTCACCTCCCGTAACATCTGCATTCTGTATTATAATGCATGACCGCACTCAGCGCAAAATTTTTGATCTACCTCTTCTGCTTTTTTACCACAGTTAGGACAAATGCGGAAACGGGATTCTTCTGGAGAAATGATTTTAGCATCAAAAATTTTTTCCTGTGGGGGTGGTGTAACAGCATCATCAATTTTGCGGACATCTTCCGCAGTTTGAACAGGAGCGGCGGCGGCATCTTCGGGGGTAGCATACTGTGCAGTCAGTTTCTGACCGCATACCGCACAAAATGTATTCCCGGCTTCATAAGTATTACCGCAGTTCATGCAAACCATTCCGGCAGGTTTTCCAACAGATGCTTTCATAGCAGAGGGAGTATCCGGAACAGGAACAAGCTCCGGTTCTCTTGCACGGACGACTTGAATCTGACGTTCCAGATCAGCAATATGCTGTTCAGAATCTCTCACAGCATAGATCATTTCACGAAATTCTTCACCGGGCTGATCTTTCATCTTATCATAATACAGCTTTCCAATTTTAGAAAAATTCTGCTGAATATTGCGCTTTTCTGTTTCGATTTCGTTTTTCAGCTGGCTGACATCGCTCATATTTTTGACATTTTGAGAGGCGATTCTTCCGGCATTGGTCAGGCTTGCGCCTAATTTATCAAAAAAAGACATTTATAAATTCCTCCTAATTCATAATATCTCTTCTTAGTATAACACATTTTTCACAGAAATGCAATAGTCTGTTCTAAAAAAGTGATCAAAATTAACATGTTTGGGGGAAATACGCCTGCATGAGAGAATCATATAATATCTGGAATTTTTGGAGCTGGAGATTGACAGCTGATTTTGTCTGATCCACCTTTGAATGTGCTTCCTGTGCTCTTCCTGTCCAGCTCATTTTTTCGACTTTGCAATGCATACCATAAATAATTTCTATCTATCATTTTAGCATCCGCTGTTAATGCCGCTAGCCCCCGACCAATACAGCATACACTTTCCGCAATATTCATTGCTCCAACTGGTGCTCTTACAGAAATCAAAATATCACCTGGCTGTGCAATCTTTTCCGGAGCATCGCACCATACTCTCACACAAGGATGCTTTTCACCAAAATCCGCATTTCCCTGAAAAAAAGCCAGCCCCCTCCCCTTATCATTGTAAGAGGAGGACGCTGGAGACTGCCCCATTGTGATGTTACAAATTTCTCTCAGCTTCATCAAATTCTATCCTTCATGGGTACATAAGCACGAGAATCCACAATTGCTTTATATGCCGGACGAATGATTTTATTAGAATTAATCAATTCTTCAATCCTATGCGCTGACCATCCCGAAATTCTGGCAATTGCAAAGATCGGCGTAAATAGCTTTTCCGGAAGCCCCAGCATTCTGTAAACAAAACCGCTGTAAAAATCCACATTTGCGCAGACACCTTTATAAATTCGCCGCTCTGATGCAATCACTTCAGATGCTAATCTTTCTACACGAGCATATAATTCATATTCTTTTTCCCGTCCCTTTTCTACAGATAATTTCTGCACAAATTTCTTGAATACTTTCGCTCTTGGATCAGAAATAGAATAAACAGCATGCCCCATTCCATAAATCAGCCCCAAATGATCAAAGCCCTCTTTATGCAAAAGGGAACGCAGATATGCCCGGAGTTCGTCTTCATCTTCCCAATCTTTGACATGTTCCATCAGATCATCAAACATCTGACAAACTTTGATATTTGCGCCGCCATGCTTAGGGCCTTTTAATGATCCTAATGCTGCCGCTATTGCCGAATATGTATCTGTCCCCGAAGAAGATACCACATGCACAGTAAACGTAGAATTATTTCCGCCGCCATGTTCTGCATGAAGCACCAGCGCAAGATCTAAAAGCTTAGCTTCCAAAGGCGTAAATTTCGCATCTTCCCGAAGCATATATAAAATATTCTCCGCAAGAGACAGCTCTTTTTTGGGCTGACGAATGATCAGGCTTTCTCCTGCCTTGAAATGATATGCCTGATATCCATATACAGAAATCAGCGGAAACAGACTGATTAATGACATACATTGTCTGAGTACATTAGAAATAGAAATATCATTTGCCCGGCTGTCATAAGAATACAAAGTCAAAACACATTTAGCAAGTGTATTCATCATATTATCACTAGGAGCTTTCATGATCACATCTCTAGTAAAAATCGCCGGCAGATAGCGAAGACTGGCAAGCAGTTCCTGAAACTCCGCAAGCTGTTTCTGATTTGGCAGCTGCCCGAATAATAATAAATAGGTTGTTTCTTCAAATCCGGGTCTGTCATCCTGTGCAAATCCAGAAACGAGATCTTCCACATTGATACCTCTATAATATAATCTGCCTTCACAAGGCACACTGACACCATCTATCATTTCAGAAGCAACCACATTTCCTATATTTGTCAATCCGGCAAGAACACCTTTACCATTCAGATCTCTCAGCCCACGCTTGACATCATATTTTGTATATAGTTCCGGATCAATTGGGAATTCTTGTTTGCAAATTCCGGCAAGATCATCAATCAGAGGGCAAGCGGCTTCTGCATAATCATAACGTGACATAACATCATCCTTTCATCTGTTTTGGGAATATACAAATTTAATTATAACATATTTACAGAAAAAAGTCAACAAAAAAGCAAAAAAAGTTTTTTGATATTTATGCATTTTACCTCTTTACAAATCTGCAATTTTGTGTTATAATAATATCCGTTGAGTGATTTGTGCTTAATTTTATCGAGGTGTGGCTCAGTTTGGTAGAGCACTACGTTCGGGACGTAGGGGCCGCAGGTTCGAATCCTGTCACCTCGACTATAATAAATGCCTGTGTTTTGAGAAAGCTTGAAACACAGGCATTTTTTTATTGCAATGATTTTCATGATATGCAGAAAATTCCATGATTTGCAGGTGATTTCAGGGTTCTGTGACACGAACTGTGACACGGACACAAAGTTGATACGTTTCATAAGATTTGTATAAAAATGGCAATCTTAACAGAATATCAAATTATCAAGGCAGAGTTTCGGCTCTGCCTGTTTTTGTGCATAAAAAAGAAAAGAGGGTGATTGTGACGTCCTCCCCCGCCTAAAG
>DJXD01000055.1 GCA_002449585.1 Ruminococcus sp. UBA7013 | reverse complement strand
TTGAAAAAACACTTGCATTTTTTCTTGATTTGTGCTAAAATAAAAATAACAGGAATCGTCCTGACACTATCAAACAAAAGGAGGTCATGAACTATGGCATATCAAATTAGTGACGAATGCATCAGCTGCGGCGCATGTGAGAGCGAATGCCCTGTAAACGCAATTTCTGCCGGCGATACTAAATATGAAATCAATGCAGAAGTCTGTCTTGACTGCGGTGCATGTGCAGCTACATGTCCCGTTGGTGCTCCGAATCCCGCTGAATAAGTCTCAGAGCTTTCCAAAAAATCAGAACAAAAAGCAGCCGCCCGAAAAGGCGGCTTTGCTTTGTTATTTTTCATCAGCAAAATATTCTTCAATTTTTTCAGTAAAATCTGTATTTGTGTCATCAGAATCAAGATCAATCACAGAAGCTGAAACGGAAGTATATGTTGATTTTGCGGCACTGCTTCCGCTGGTGATTCTCGTTTTTTCAATCTTGTTGTGCAGGAACTTGTGAAGCACAATAATATCTGTCACATCAATTTTCCCATTCTGATTGACATCTCCATACTTATAATATGTATTATGTAAAGCTGCTTTTTTCAGAAGAATCAGATCATAAATATTAACAATATTGTCCTGATTTAAATCAAATAAAATTCTGTTTCCAATTGTAATATCTTCTGATTCCGTATAATAATACTCCGGCTGAGACGTTTCTTTGAAGTTTACACGGAAATAATCCATTGAGCCATCCATGCCCCTGCCAATATAATATGTAGAATTTTCAGAGACAACATCAACAGGATCAATTTTAATGCTATTCGTTCCGTATACTTTGCCATTTACAGTGAGTTTTACTTCATCGCCTGTGAATGCTACGCTGATAACTGCCCATTCTCCAAGCGATACAGCCTCTGGTGCTTTCAAGGATTGCAGACCATTTTCATCTTTTACCCATAAAATAAGATTTCCATTAGCTCCGGCTACTAACCAAATATATTTTTCATCATTGCCGAACTGGAAGATATAGCTGAAATCACGAATTAAAACAGCTGTCTGATATTCCACATCATGGAAATTTGCATAAGAACTGTCTGCAATGATATATTGATTGATGCCGTTGAATGTCAGAACCCCTTTTCCGCTGGTGCGGGTTTCTTCCCATGTCGGCTGATTGACAGAAACACCATAAGTGGAAATATAATTATCCTTTGCGATTCTTGAGCTGTCTGTATCAAATTCAAGACCAGCATATTGCCCATCATTATAGGGACGGGAATTTGCATAAGCATCCGGACTCGCCCAGCCATAAACTGCACCAGCTTGTAATGTTCTGCTGGAATCATCATAATAATCACCATCAGTAATGGCCTGACCTGTGGCCGCTCCCTTAGCTAATCCATAAGATACGCCCTTGACAGTTGCATTTCCGGATACACTATAATCATTGAACACAAGACCGCTTTCAAGTACTCTTGCATTATCAGAGATCACAGAATTTCCCATCACTCCGGCATGATCTGAAATAATGGCATTTCCTCTTACAGTTGCATTTTCTGCGACAACAGCATGACCGGAGATCACAGCATTTCCAAGAACCGTGGCTGATCCTGTTACAATGGCATAATCCTTGATTTTGACATTGCCAGTCACATTGGCATAGCCAAGGACTTTGGCATTTTCGCCAACATAGACAGAATCATCTACATGTGCTGTATCAGCGACAAATCCGCCGCCATTGCTATGTTGATGGCCTTGTGCATACTGATATTGCGTCTGCTGCATTTCTGCGCCTTCGATCGTGACAGCATAAGGATAGCGAGTTTTTCCTAAGAACGGGCGATTATTTTCATCAAATTCGCCTTCTCCGTAAGCCCATGGAACGCCGTTTTCCTGCCATGTATCAGAATCAGGAGTAGCTGTGACAACCAGATAAGCATATTCTGTATCTTCTGTTCCGGTCATGGTCATGGTTTCCCCGGATTTGAATAAATCAGAATAGCGCAAATCGCCGCCCATTGCGCCTTTATATACAATACATGCCCGCCAGTCTGCGCCTTTGACATCCGTCAGGCCTTCTAATGTGACAGAAATTGTATTTCCTGTTACATTCAGTGGGATGATATTAATCCCGAATTGTTGCGGTGCTCTTTCTGTAGGGACAGTATAATAATTTTCTTTTGCTGTTGTTTTTTCAAGAACGGTATAAATTTCTCCCCAGTTCCATGCACCAGAATTTAATAATTGATTCTGACGAGCCTGATATTTTTCCTGCTGATCAAAATCTAGTGTGGCTAATCTTGCCGCATATCTGCCAAGTGTTTCTTTGATATCGGCATTGGCCAGACGATCAATTTCTTTATAGGGATATTCATCCGGCTGACCATTCTGCATGAGTGTTTTCATAAAATCTTTTCCATAGCCATCCAGATGATCCGGATTATCTGTTAAATATTGCAGAAATGCCCATGATGCATAATTATCTCTTCCAAGAATCGGCGTAAAACACAGATTTTTCATATATGTTTCAAAATAATCCGTTCCAGATGCTGGATCTGTGACCCATTGACTGTAATAATCAGAATATAAAAACTGTTCTCTGTACCAGTTGGCAATGGATTCCCACCATGACTGAACATATTTATTATCATTCCAGCCTAATTGATGGGCTGTCACAACATGGCCGAATTCATGCGGCAATACCCATGAAGGATTAGGATCATTCTGCATTGCACCCACACAGCAGAACATGAAGGCATACCCTTGGCCATCATAGCCCATATACGCCCAATCATCTGCAAACGGGCTTAATCCTGTACCGGAAATATAAAAATTCACTTTGTACTGATTTCCATCCCGCATGGCAAGATTGACTGACTGTGTTGGTGCTTCCATTTGCAGATCATTCATGTAGACATTCCAGCAGGCTTCCAGATGCTTTGCATTTTCCTGTAAGAATGCTTCTGTAATTTTGGAAGAATCTGCGCCATTTTTGCCCCAGATAAACTGAAAATGTTCTGATTCCCATCTGTTAACATCTTCATTTGCGCACCAGACATCCCTTGTCATAAGCTGATCAGCCTGTGATTGTGTGGCTTCTACGGGATGCAATTCAAGGGCATCAGCTGGAATGGCGGCCGCCGTGCTGAGGCACATCACTGCCGCACAAAGTCCGGCTATGATGGATTGATATTTTTTCATTGAAATTTCCCCCTTATGTATTTCAAGATAATAATATTATAACATATTTTTCATAGTCTGTCAACAATTTTTCATAAAATTTCACAAATCACATCAGGGGGGCGATCAGTTTCATGAAACTGCCAAGCAGTTTATAGGAAATTTTTTCATGTCGGATGGTTTCGGGAGTGACCTGCCGGCATTTTTCCAGCGTTGTTTGAAAATCCTGTTCAATCTCTGCAATACATCTTACATGATAGAGATAAGTTGCGCATTCAAAATGATGGTATAGACTTCTATAATCAAGATTAATTGTTCCAACCACCGCTTTTTCATCATCACTGACAAATACTTTTGCATGGACAAAGCCGGGTGTATATTCATAGATTTTTACACCTGCCTTGACTAATGAAGCATAATGTGTTTTGGCCAGAGCATAAGCGGCTTTTTTATCAGGAATGCCCGGAAGGATCAATTTTACATCAATGCCCCGTTCAGCAGCATATTTCAATGCTGTTTCCAGTTCGCCATCAAGAATTAGATAGGGTGTCATGATATGAACATATTTTTTAGCATGATACAGAATATCTATATAAACACTTTCCCCAACTTTATAATCATTCAGCGGACAATCTGCATAAGGCATCACATACCCATCTGCCGGACAGGAAACGGGCGGCGCAATATTCCATTTTGGATCAGGCTCGATCATATTCCACATTTGCAGGAACATAAGCTGATAACTCTGGACGGCATCCCCCTTGATCATCAAGGCCGTATCTTTCCAATGGCCAAAACGTTCGATATGATTAATATATTCATCAGCAAGATTGACACCGCCATTGAAAGCCGTTTTTCCATCAATGACAAGAATTTTCCGATGATCTCGATAATTATAATAAGTTGAAAGAAATGGCAGAATCGGCGCAAATGTTTTGCAGTTGATGCCAAGCTCTTCCAGCCGTTTGGGATAATCCGCACTGAGTGTGGATACTTCACACATTCCATCATATAACACACGGATTTCAATTCCTTGTGCGGCTTTTTCGGCTAATATCTTCAGGATTGTCCCCCACATATATCCCTCATCTATGATAAAATATTCCAGATAAATAAATTTTTCCGCTTTTTTCAGCTCTTGAATCATGGCTTGAAATTTATATTCCCCAAGAGAAAAATATGTCACTTCTGTATTCCCATAAATCGGGAAACAGCCTGTTCTGTTGATATATCTGCATAGATCATCTGTTCCGGAAGAAATCAATTCTGGCATGTTGATCACAGCAGGATCTTGCGGCAACATTTCTTTTGTGAATTCAGCCAGTTCGGCCGCTCTGGCACTGACTGCCCTGTGTCCGATCTCTTTCTGTGTGAACCATAAAAGAATAGTTCCCGGTACAGGAAATAACATAATCAGATTCAGCCAAGTCAGTTTAGCTGTAGAATCCATATCATGATTAAACAACCAGAAAATCATCAAAACAGAAAATGCCGCCTGTGCCCCTGCAAACCATCTGAAATATTCCGCAAACCAATGATAGACAGATAAAAGAATATATAACTGTAGAATCATCAATACTAAAAGCAGTCCTGTTCGGCTGAATATCATCCGAAGCACCCCTTTTTTCTTCTTCGGCAGCAGACAAAGAATGTCTTCTTGCTGTGATGTCGTTTTTTTCATTAATAAAATCCCTCCGTGATGCCATTCCCAGTATTGGGATGAAAGATAGACCAGATACAGTCAATGAAAAATAATGCTGTCAGCACAATACAGAGAAATTTCCGTTTCTGATCTGGAATCTGTTTCAGCAGATTATCAGATACAGGTGCAATGAAATATGTCACCGCTACGCCGGCAAGACCGAACACCGTCAGCCCTTCAAGGCATACTCTGCCGTTGATGTTCATGAAATAACCTGTATAATCCCACCAACGCATTCCGGCAAGCTGTTCCAGAATCCATGATGCAGAATATTCCAGACAGCCGCATAATACAAATGCGCTTGCAAATAATAATCCCGGTTTCTTCCGCAAAGGACGCAGAACATAAATAATCACCAGCCCCCCAACCCCATAGATAGGAAGCCATGGGCCTGTCATTGTGCCACGATTGATAAATGATCCTTCATTGACAAGATAAAAGCAGACCTCAAATAGCCATCCGATCAGCGAAAATAAAAAGAAAAATAATAAAGCTGTCTGGGCAGAATAGCTTTTTTCATAATCAGTAGCCATCCATCTATGCTTTTCAGAATGAGGTGTGGGACATGCTTCATCCGGATAGCTTTCATAACCAGGATTTGCAAATAATCCGGAATCATATAATAATTCATTATGTCTCAGCAATCCAAATTTTTCCTCCCGGATCTGTGCATAAAATTCAGCATATAGGCATTCTTTATAGGGATTAAATAAAAATAAAGAAGTCAAATGAAAAGTTGCACCATCCAGAAGCAGACCCGGCAGAAGGCTGACATCAATCCCGAAGGCTGTTTTTTTCACCCCTGTCATCATCTGTTTTGAGAGGGCAAAAGCATCTTTAGCTGAAATAGTAGGATTCTCCGCCAGAATATAGGGAATCATCAGATATTCATAATATTTGATCACGCCCCCGATAATTGTCAAATTCCATAGTGTCTGATAAACCGCACGGAGAAACATAATTTTTGCAGTATGATTCATACTTTCTGTGCGATAGATAAATAATAATCTGTCTGCCTTAGTATTTGGATAATTTCGTCTTTCAAGAAAATATCTGCATCGTCCGATCAGAATTAAATTTTTCCCGAATACCCATAGCAGAGCCGTCAATGCTGTCATAATAAAAATCGTAATAGATTCCGCAATTTTCCCATGAAATAAAATTTTATTCAGGCCGTTGAGAAATCCGAAGCCAAGCGAGCCGGAAGCAGTGATTTCATTCACAATGATCGAAAAATAGCCCATTGTATATTTTTCGGCAGTTGTTTCGGCAAGCTGTTCAGGATTCATGTCCAGAATATGCAGTTCCTGGAGTAATTCTGTTATAATTTCAGCATTTGTTTTTCTGTTTTCTCTGAGTACATTGGAAACCGTTTCCTGCATATTATTCTGATTCCAGTCTGTCGCATATTGATAGCCATCTCTGAGGAAAAACCCCACCATAAAAACAATCATGACATTCAGAAAATAATGCGATCGGAGTGTTTTCCATGCAGATTTATAAAATTCTTTTCTATTTTTCATTGTTTCACCTCTCAAATGCATCTAGTAGGGGACAAAATCATTATTATTATAACACAGTTGCCGGGATTTGTCAAATCAATAAAATACTAATTATATCATTGATAAAAAAAATAGATATTTTTTTCAAAAAACTCTTGACAAGCCGTTAAAAATATGCTATAATAAATCTTGTTGAAATGACATGCGCCTTTAACTCAGCTGGATAGAGTAACTGCCTTCTAAGCAGTAAGCCGCTGGTTCGAGTCCAGCAAGGCGCGCCATATATGGTGGGTATAGCGTAGCTGGTTAACGCGTCAGTTTGTGGCACTGAAGACCATCGGTTCGAATCCGATTACCCACCCTTTTATTTTTTTAGGGGGGAATATTATGCCGTTTAGATTTAGATGGCCAGCCTTAAAAATTTTGGGGTTAACAATTCGTAAAAATAAAAAAGGCTTTAGCATTTCTGGGAAAAACTTACTTGGCGGAAGAACTACTTATAATACTTCAACAAAAGTTAGCAATTCCTCTCCCACCCTCTTGACAAATGCTAAAAAATATAGTATACTAAACTTAGAGTTTTGGAGAGAATAACAGGGTGTTATCTCTCATGGTGTGCCTGTACTCCGATAGAGCGATAACCAAGCCGTGAGTACAGAGAATAAAGAAAGGAGAATGGATTGGGGGTAATCATTCCGCCCATGATAAGGGATTCTGATAAGTTGACCTCTATGACCTGTAACCAATCAGGAATGAAAAGTGCAAAGTCAGTTTTGCCGACAAACTTATCATAAAACCGTGGGACACACGGGATTAGCCTGTTTATGCTCAGTACACTGGTACTGTCGAGCAGGAACCGACTGCCCGTTTTTGCGGGAGGAAGCCCCTGCCTCTTTAGGTGGGGGAGGATGTCACGCCAGCCGCTATCATAATGCAGATTCAGAATCACATACATATCCACATCGAGA
>DJXD01000040.1 GCA_002449585.1 Ruminococcus sp. UBA7013 | reverse complement strand
TTTTCAGTCTTTGTCAAGAGGGTGGTACGCAATTCATCCCCCACCTACAGAGGTGGGGGATTTCTTGCTAACTTCTGTTAAAAATGTTTTTCTTCGCTGTTCGATGCGATTTTTTCACACCTACTACAGATGGGAGTGATACGCTCCCTCTACCTCATTTGCGGCAAGCTCTTGAGGATACTTTTTTGTTATCAAACATCATACCGCTCTTGTTACATCTTTCAGCGCATAGGCTGTAACATGATCATTTTGCTTTGCATGATGAATTCACTGCCGCCCCTGATAAGTTTATCATATCATATTTTTATCAAAATGTCAAGCTATTTTTTATAAAATTAATATTACTACAAAATTCTTGATTTGTCAAGCAAATTTTCAGGACAATACAATAGATTTGACATCTTCCGCTGTAATTGTCATTAAATCCTCATCAGAAAGGGTTGTTTTTGCGGCAAGGCGGTTTGCCTGATTAGTGAGAGCCTTTTCAAAATAATTTCGCACATCCCTGCCATTGGCAAAACTTGCCGGATGTTCTTCCGTGCGATTTCTGAAAAAAGCTTCGACACAGGCAGAAGCCTCTTCTGTTGGCTGAAAAGATGATTTTTTGCAGATGCCATTAAAAATTTCTGTTAATTCCTGTGTACTATAATCTTCAAACAAAATCTGCTTGTTGAATCTGGAGCGCAATCCTGGATTAGAATCCAGAAATTCCTGCATCAGTTCAGGATATCCGGCAACGATCACAACCAAATTTTCCCGATAATCTTCCATTGCTTTCAAGAGTGTATTAACAGCTTCTGTTCCGAAATCATTAGATCCGGCGTTTACCGTCAGCGCATAGGCTTCATCAATGAATAATACACCACCAAGCGCACTTTCTATCATTTTTTTCGTTTTGATTGCAGTCTGTCCGACATAGCCGCTGACTAATCCAGAGCGATCTACTTCAATCAGATGTCCTTTATCAAGAATACCGATTGCCTTATAAATCCGGCTCATCAGACGGGCAACGGTTGTTTTTCCTGTTCCCGGATTTCCTGAAAAAACCATGTGCAAAGAAACAGATGCCGCCGGCATTCCTCTTTCCTGCCGCATTTTGTGGACTTTCAGCAAATTGATCAGACTATTCAGATCTTCTTTGACTTTTTCCAGTCCTGTCAGATCATTCAGTTCCTGTAAAAGAGATTCCAATGTTTCCTCTGGTTCTGGCGCAGCTGGTTCAGATTCCGGCGTTTGTTCTTTCTGTTGTTCTGGAACAGGATCTTTCTGATCTATGATATTTTTTTCCTGTATTGTTTTATGCACAGACTCTTTCAGACTATTTGCGGCGGCTTCCGGATGTTGTTTATACCAGTTTCTTAAATAGGCTTCCCGATAATTCCGGAGACGGATAATTAATAATGCCATTGCCTGCGTTTGCCGATCATCATAACCGCTGTTTTCCTGAATAAAATCAACACCCAATTCATTTAGAAATTCTACCAGCATCAAAGAAGTATTGCCATATTTTTCATGATTGCGGAGATCTGCTCGGATAAATACAGTCAGCAGGCCGAGAAGCGTTTCAAATACACCATCTGCGGAGATCCGATGCTCTTCCAGAAATCGGATCACATAATCTCTTGACAGAGAAAATCCAAGACAACTGTTAATTAATTCTACTTCATAATCTCTGATATATCTGTCACTGGATGCAATATATAGCATGAATTTCATCACAGAAAACTGTGCATAATCTCGCAAGGGAAGCGAAATGCCCCTGACACGGAAACCCTGTTTTTCATATAATTCACTCAGCTCATAAATAGATTGCAAAGTATCATTTCTGGAACGATTCAAAAATATTCCCCCCTTTTATGTATATTATTTTGCGCCCTTTCTAAGAAGCACTGCCGCCACTGTTTTCAGCAGCAAAGAAAGATCCAATTCCGCACTTCGATTCTGAATATAAGCAATATCACTTTCCACCCATTGCGCAAATGGCATATCGCTCCGGCCTTCTGTCTGACAAATGCAGGAAAGGCCGCCTTTTACCAGAAGTCTGTCCATCTGATGCGGTGTATATAATACCACTTCCCGTGGAAGCGGTGGCCGAGGGCCTATTAATGACATATCCCCTTTGAGAACATTCCAGAATTGTGGAAGCTCATCAATGGAAGTTTTCCGTATGAATCGGCCAATTTTGGTAATTCTGGGATCATCATCACTTTTGAATGCCAAGCCATCACTTTTATTTTCTTTCTGCACTTCTGCAAATCGTGCTTCTGCATCCACACACATAGATCGAAGTTTATACATGCGGAAAGGTCTGCCGTCCTGTGTCAGACGTACTTGTGAAAAAACGGGACTGCCTTTATCTTCCAGATAAATCAGAAGGCAAACCGCACCCAAAGGAATGGCAAGTATCACAAGAGCAGCAGAAGATACTGCAATATCAAATAGCCGCTTGCTGACAAGATAAATCTTTCCGCCTGCGGGCTTGATTTTAGAATGCTTCAGTGTTTCATGTACGCCGGTACACAGCAAATATAATGCATTGTCATCAAATTCAAGAATGGGATATGCTGTCACACCGTTTTTATTTTTTTTTAATGATGCAAGTGTAACTTTGGTAACATCATCTTCTGACAGCATTTTATGCGGAATATCTTGTATCATGCGTTTCTTCCTTTCTGTTTTATTCTTGCATTTATTATATCACGAAAAAAGAATGATGTCAAGCCTTCCTGTTTAATCTGCTGTGACCGTGACAAAATAGCCATCTACATTATTGCCAGAAATCAGATAATCCTGTTCTTTTGGAACAGGAATTTCTGTGCTGTCGGAAGAAGAAGCCCGAACAAAATACAGGAAAGCAGAAGCATGATACACATAAGGATTTGTGACAGAATAAGAGCGAAGTTTTACTAGATATTGATCAAAATTCAGTTCCAGTTCCTGCATTATGGCGGTATGTACTTTTCCAATATAACGAATATGCCAGTCACAATCCGGGATACTGAAAAAGAAGCCAAATCTCCAGGCATTTTCTAATAGCCAGGTATTATTTTCTGATGTCATAGGGGAAATTGTACCATCATCATTAAGAAAAGCCAGATCAAGACAGCTGCCAATGCCACTGTCTGGCATACTTTGGGGGTATAGACTGCCTTCTGTCTGACAGGCTTCCGTGGTACTATAAACTAGCAGATCTTTTTTTCCGGTTTCTTCTTCATAAGCTATCATCAATTCATTCATCGCTAAAAGTGCTGAATCCATAATCAAAAGATCTGCATTTCGAACACGAAAAGAAATATTTTGATTATCAAAAGTGGTCAAATTCGAAGCAGTCCCAGTAAAAGGATATAAAAAATCAACATCAAGCAGAAGTCCCTCATAAATGCCAGTAGATTCTTTTTTTAAAATTGTATAGCCATCCGGAATAATGGCAGAGCTTTTTTCATAAAGATCATACCCATTAATAGCAGACGGCTGTGTTTCTGTCAGATATTGCATCGGCTCATCAGAATCAGCAATTCTTTCATCAATAATATCAAGCGTTCCGGATTCAGTAGAGGGCATATTATTCCGCATAATTACCCAGAAAACGGCTATTACTAAAAGACAGGCAGCCAGAATTCTTCCTGTGGCAGCTCTTCGTTTTTTTTTCCGTGCGCCCATAAGAGCCTCCTTTCATTTATCAGGCAGCTGGAATAAAAACAGTTTCTGCTACTTCTGTTGGTTCTGTTATTTCATTTTCTGTGGAATAAGTTCCCGTGACAGTGCCATATAATTTGAAGGCATCATATACAGGCATATATTTGCCTTCGCCTTTGGAAGTCACAGCAATATAATAATGTCCATCAGGAGTGACAGCATAACTAGCAAGACATTGACCGGCTTCATCTGTGTAGCCGGTCTTTCCGCCCCGGATGGTAATGCCGGGGACTTCCGTTCCCTCCATTTTATTAAACATAGTATCATACATAGTAATTCCATTCGGATGTTGTTCCGTCGGGGATGAAGTATACACTGGTGTAGAAATCACCTGACGGCAAAGCTCATTCTTGAGACAATATTCCAGAATCAATGCAATATCTGCGGGGGTACTGTAATGATCTTCATCATGCAGACCGCTGGTATTCACAAAATGGGTATTATGCAGACCGAGTTCTTTTACTTTTTGATTCATGAGCTTAACAAATGCTTTTTCCGATCCGGCAGTATACATAGCAAGTCCAACCGTTGCATCTGCACCAGAAGGGAGTGCCGCACCATAAAGCATATCCATGACCGTACATTCTTCATTTGCAGAAAAACCAACCATAGAAGCAGACTGTGCATATAAATCATTCAGAATATCCTGTGTCATAGTAAACGTATCCTGAAAATTTTCTGTATGTTCAATAGCAACAATAATTGTCATCAATTTTGTCATAGATGCCGGATAAATTTTTTCTTCTCCGTTTTTCTGTGCGATCATCTTATTATTTGTATAGTCAATCAGAACTCCATATTTGCTATCAATGACATTAGAAACATCTTTCGTCAGCATATCTGGTTCAGGATAAATCACGAGTGGTGGGGGATCAGTAGGTGGTTCTGTGGGCGGATCAGTTGGAGGATCTGTTTCGGCTTCCGTTGTTTCCGTTGTGGTATCCTCTGCGGTTGAAATCGGAGTTGCTTTTATTCGGATAATTCCGTAAATTCCTAAAATGATAATCAGGAGCATCAGAAATGTAATCAGAGTACTTGCAGCAGAGGTGCTGCGGGATTTTTTTCTGTTTTCTTTCTGCACTCTCATCGCCTCCCAAAGCTTATAATAAAATCGTTCTTTTTCATTATAACTCTTTTTTGCTAAAAAGTCAATTGATTTTCTGTTTTGTGACAAGAAACCCTATTGTAAATTTTTAATAATTTCAGGGTCAGAAATTATGCAAATCTGACAAAAAAATATTTTTTCAGAAATCTTCTTGACAAATTCAGATCTGCATGTTATAATATAATAGTTGTATCGTACTACTGTCTAAAGTAACTGATGGGCTACGGATACGAATTTTCATTTAATGTGAGGTGAGTTCAGCATGAAGAAAGATATCCATCCTACACTTTACAAGACAACAATCACCTGTCACTGCGGCAATGTCATTGAAACACAGTCTACCAAGCAGGACATCAAGGTGGAAATTTGCTCCAAGTGCCATCCGTTCTATACTGGCAAGCAGAAGCTGGTTGATACCGGCGGACGTGTTGACAGATTTAAGAGACGTTTTAATCTGGACAAGTAATTTTTCACATACGGGCAGTCAAAAAGCTGCCCGTTTTCCTGTCTTAGCAAGAAAGGAAATCAGTTATGGATTATTATACGATAGCTGTGCCAGCTCGATCTTCTTTTATAGAAAAGCGTTCTGAATTTATAGGTTTTCTATCTCCAGTTCATACAAATCAGGATGCTGTTGATTTTATTAATGCCATAAAAGCAGAGCATCGAAAAGCTAAACATCATGTTTATGCTTATATTTTAAGAGAGGATCATATGACACGATTCAGCGATGATGGTGAGCCACAGGGGACAGCTGGTGTCCCTGTGCTGGAAGTGCTGCAAAAAAGACAGCTGACAGATCTTTGCTGTGTGGTGGTTCGCTATTTCGGGGGTATTCTGCTGGGTGGCGGTGGGCTTGTTCGTGCCTATTCTCACAGCGCAGCACTCACATGTGAAGCCGCACAGATTCAACATATGTATGAAAGTACTTCTTTAAGTATTCATATGGATTATACTCTATATGGAAAAGTCAGTCATTGTCTTCCGAAATATGGCGTTCTCGAAAAAAATAGTAATTTCGGAACAGATGTATTATTAGAATTGCTTGTCAGAAATGAAGTGCTTCCTGCTCTTCTGGATGAGCTGACAGAAATTTCCGGTGGAAAAATCCGCACAGAATGCGGAAAAACCGCTTTTGCAGATTTTTCTTCTGTCATTTGAAAAATTTTTTCAGAAAAAGAAGGAGTTCTTGATTTCTCCGGCGTATTATAAAACAGGAAAGGGGGATTTTTGATTGACGATTCGTGAACAGCTGGAAGCCCATGAACGGCAGTTTCTTGCGCCACAAGCATGTAAAAGCACAGATTGCGGAGCGGTTCTCCGTCTGAAACCAGAAACGCCCTGCCCTTATCGAACAGAATTTCAAAGGGATCGTGACAGGATTCTGCATAGTCAGGCTTTTCGACGACTGAAACATAAAACACAAGTATTTCTTTCGCCTATTGGTGATCATTATCGAACTCGGCTGACCCATACGCTGGAAGTTTCTCAGATCGCCAGAACGATAGCAAGAGCATTATTCCTGAATGAAGATTTAACAGAAGCGATTGCATTAGGGCATGATATTGGACATGCACCATTCGGACATGCTGGAGAAGCTGTGTTAAATCAGATCTGTCCGCATGGGTATCGGCATTATGAACAAAGTGTCCGTGTGGCAGATCAGCTAGAATGTTTAAATCTGACATTTGCCGTCCGGGATGGAATACTGTGTCATACAAATCGCATTGCGGCGACACGGGAAGGAAATATTGTTCGTTTTGCGGATAGAATTGCCTATATCAATCATGATATTGAAGATGCATTCCGTGCAGGCATACTCCGGCCACAAGATCTACCCTCACATGTGATTCAGGCACTAGGACAGACGAAATCCGAACGGATTACGTCATTAGTTTCTGCAATGGTCACACATGGGGCGGAACAGATCGGCATGAATGCGGAGGTGCAAGCGGTTTTTGATGAACTACATGATTTCATGTATCAGAATGTATATTTTCATCCAGAAGCCAAGAAAGAGGAAAAGAAAGCGGAGAAATTACTGGAATTATTATATCAGCATTTCCGGAAGCATCCGGAACAGCTGCCGGAACAATACCGGCAGATTGCAGAACAGACAGATCTTGACAGAGGTGTCTGTGATTACATTTCCGGCATGAGTGACAGCTATGCTGTAAATTTATATTCTTCACTGTTCATTCCGGAATTCTGGCATTAAAGGCAGGTGGGGTTGTATGGCAAAATTGCCGGAAGAATTTATTTCCCGGCTGAAAGCTACAAATGATATTGTTGAAGTATTCCGTATGTATGCGGATTTAAAAAAGCGTGGCCGGATTTATGTCTGCTGTTGTCCGCTTCATGCAGAAAAAACGCCATCCTGCACGATTTATCCGGATAGTGCAAGCTTTTACTGTTTTGGCTGTCATGAGGGTGGTGATGTGATTACACTTTTAATGAAAGTGGAACATCTTTCTTATATGGAAGCTGTCAAAGCTCTTGCTGACAGATGCGGCATGACTGTTCCGGCATCTAATCCCGGAGAACAGAGAATTTCTGTTTCTCGTGATAAATGCTATGAAATCAACAGAGAGACGGCAAATTTTTATTATCAAAATCTTTTGCGAGGTACACGAAAAGAAGGGTTGCAGTTTCTGGCTGCTCAGCAGATCCGGCCGCAGACGGTCAAAAAATTTGGCCTTGGTTTTGCGCCGGATGAATGGCATTCTCTCCGGGATGCTCTGAAACAGAAAGGCTTTTCAGAACAGGAACTCTTGTTTTCTGGTGTCTGTCAGAAAAATCACAATAGTGTCTATGATACTTTCCGGAACAGACTTATATTTCCTGTCATTGATCTGCGTGGAAATGTGGCCGGGTTTTCAGGTCTTGAAATTTATCAGCCTTCTGGCCGGCTTGCTTCTGCTTCTCCTAATCAGGACAGAATTTTATTTTCTCTGTCCATGGCAGAAAAATCTTCCATGAAAAATTTCATTCTTGCGGAAGATCCGCTTAATGCCGTTCTTCTTTGGCAGGCAGGAATTCAGAATGTCATTGCTACTCCGGGGAAATTTCTTACATCAGGACAAATCAAGCTTATCAAGCAATATTGTTCAGAAATCATCCTGATCAGCAGTGATTTACAGATTATTTCCCCACAAATGCTGAATGTATTAAGTAATGCTGATCTTTCACCCAGAATCATACAGATCGGGGATGCACACAGTTCAGGAGAATTGATACAAAAAATTGGTGCGGAAGCATTCCGCCATCTTCTGGATCAGGCAGGAGATGCCCGGCGGATAGCATTACAGAAGGCTGCTGATCAGGATTCTAATCCGGGAAATGTCATTCAGCGAATTGTGCAGGTACTTGTGGAAATTCATGATCCGCTGGAACGTGAAATTTATCTGACAAATACCGCCAGAGAGCTTGGCATTGCTCCAGAAATTCTGCAATCTCATGTTGGAAAGCTGCGTCATGAAAAACAGCCTGTCAATTCTGGTTCACGTTCGCTTACAAGTGTCGAATTGCAACAGCCTGTATTAAACAAACAGCCATACAGAGAAAAAATTTTGATCTATCTGATGCGCCACCCGGAAGCGATTTCGGAGGCATCTCACCTTTCTGGAAAGCATTTTGATCTTCCGGAAGATGCACAGCTGTATCGAGCACTTTGTTCCGGAAGGGATCTCGAACAGGAAGAACAGGACAGAGCAGTACAGCTCCGGGAAATATATCAGAATCTGGAAATTTCATATCAAGATTTCCGGAACGCCATCAATTTGCTGACAGGGTGATCATCATGAAAAAACTGCCGGAAGCATTCTTATTCCGTCTTTTGGAACAGAATCCACTGACAATATTATTTCAGTCCTGTACCCAGCTGAAAGCACATGATAGATTTTATTCTTGTTGCTGTCCGTTTCATGCAGATCGTTATTATACCTGTCAGATTGAAAATGACAGTTTTTATTGTCCAGTATGCCATAAGGGCGGTGATGCCTTCACATTTGTGATGTTGACACAGAACTGTTCTTATCCGGAAGCCGTCAGCATTCTTGCGGAACGGTGCGGCATGACAGTTCCTCAAGAAATGGATGTGAATCATATACGCCAGGCACGGGAACATTGTTTTGCTATCAATCGTGATGCAGCTAATTTTTATTATCATTGTTTATTAAGAGGCAGTGATCGGCGAGGGCTAAAATATCTGGCAGGAAGAAAGCTTTTTCCACAGACTGTGCGGAAATATGGGCTTGGATTTGCGCCGGATAACTGGCATATGCTGAAAGATTATCTGCTCAGTAAGGGCTATTCTGAACAAGATCTGCTTCTTGCTAATATCTGCCGCAAAAACGAAAAAGGCCATGTTTATGATAATTTCCGGAATCGTGTCATATTTCCCATTGTTGGCCTTGATGGCAATGTAACCGGATTCGGAGGGCGTGTGCTGGATGATAGTAAGCCAAAATATCTTAATACAGGGGATACTCCTGTATTTGACAAGGGCAGTCAGCTATTTTCCCTGCATTTTGCGAGGAAAGCCGCTCCCTCTGCAATGATTCTGGCAGAGGGTTACATGGATGTCATTGCTCTGCATCAGGCAGGATTTGAAAACACGGTTGCAACATTGGGAACAGCCATCACATCTGAACAGGCCAGACTTCTGAAACAATATGCATCTGAAGTAATCATTGCTTATGACAGTGATACCGCCGGGCAGAATGCTACATTGAAGGCATTGCATCAATTTCAGGCGGCAGGGCTTCCGGCAAGGGTTCTGCATATGACAGGAGCAAAAGATCCGGATGAATTTATTCAAAAATTCAGCGCATATCATTTCCGCCAGCTGATGGAACAGGCAGAAGATGCCACTAGTTTCCGGCTGAATCGCTGTCGGAATGGTTTGGATCTGACTTCTGAGACAGGAAGAACGGCTTTTCTTCGCCGATGTGTGCCAATTCTGGCGGATATTTCTAATCTGCACAGGCGTGAGGATCTGATTCGTATATTGAGCCATGAGCTGGATATTCGTCCGGAAGTACTTAGCCGCCAGACAGAAAATTTTAAACAAAAGCAGAACCGGACTCAGATCCGGACGGAATTTCGTATGATTGCAGCTGATTTTTATCAGGCTGATCCGGTAAATCCTTCCGCAGTTCGTCAGCCGAAAGCGAATGAATCAGAGCGGCTGTTACTAGCCTATCTGATGCGGCGGCCGGAAACTTGTACTTCCCTTATGAAACGGATTCTTCCGGAAGATTTTATTACAGAATTTCATCAAAAATTATACAGCCTGCTGATTCACATCATCCCGGAAACAGCAAAATTTCATCTTTCTCTGCTGGGCAGTTTTCTGACTCCGGAAGAAATGGGCTATATCACAGGAATTCTGTATCAATTCCGGAATATTGCTTTAGAAGATGCCGCAGCAGAGGAATGCATTCAAAATCTGCATGAAATCAGAAATCAGCCGGAACAGAAACAAGCGGACGACAGCCTTCGGAAGGCGTTCGCAGATAAACAAAAAAAAAGTGTAATTCACTTAAAATCTTAAGGAGGACTTCTCATGGACAAGAAATCAACAATTGAAGCTCTGCTGGAGCGAGGCAAAGCAACAGGCAAACTCACTACCAAGCAAATTTCTGATGCTCTGGAAGAAATGGATTTTGATGCTGATCAGCTGAATTCCTTCTATGACAGCTGCGAACAGCATAATATTGAAATCATTGACAATAGCATTATTGATGATAATCTGGATCTGACAAATTTTGATTATACAGATAATCCGGATGAAGATCTTGATTCTGCGCTTTCTACAGAAGGGCTTGCTGTGGATGATCCCGTGAAGATTTACCTCAAAGAAATCGGCCGTGTTCCGCTTCTGACCAGTGATGAAGAAATTAAGCTTGCCCGCATGATGGCAGAAGGCACACCACTGGAAGCCAAACGTGCCAAACAGAGACTTTCTGAAGCAAATCTCCGTCTTGTTGTCAGCATTGCCAAAAAATATGTCGGTCGTGGAATGCAATTTCTGGATCTAATTCAGGAAGGCAATCTTGGACTGATCAAAGCAGTAGAAAAATTTGATTATAATAAAGGCTTTAAATTTTCTACTTATGCCACTTGGTGGATTCGTCAAGCGATTACAAGAGCAATTGCAGATCAGGCTCGAACAATTCGCATTCCTGTGCATATGGTGGAGACAATTACCAAAGTCAAAAAAGTTTCCAGTCAGCTGCTACATGAAAACGGTCATGATCCGACACCGGAAGAAATTGCCGAACGTCTGGAGCTGCCTGTAGAACGTGTACGGGAAATTATGAGAATTGCACAAGATCCGGTATCACTGGAAACGCCGATCGGAGAAGAAGAAGATTCCCATCTTGGCGATTTCATTCCGGATGATGATGCACCTGCCCCCGCAGATGCGGCATCACATACCCTCCTCAAGGAACAGCTGGATGAAGTACTCTCTACACTGACAGAACGGGAGGCAAATGTACTCCGTCTGCGCTTTGGCCTGATTGATGGCCGTTCCCGTACATTGGAAGAAGTCGGAGAACAGTTTAAAGTGACCCGTGAACGTATCCGGCAGATTGAAGCAAAAGCACTCCGTAAGCTCCGCCATCCCAGCAGAAGCAAGAAAGTGAAAGATTTTCTGGATTAACAAGAAGCAGAACAGCAGTTTTCCCGACTGCTGTTTTTTCAGGAAACATAGAAAACAGCGGCAAGCCGAAGCAAGCCGCTGTTTTTTATCTAATAAAAGGAATTAATCATTCAGAAATTTGATTATCTGCCGCCGCCGGGGCCTCCTGGACCTCCTGGCTGACTACCGCCTTCACTAGCTCCGGCAGTGATCTGCGTGCCGCCGGAAAGTGTGCCGCCTACAGTAACTGCCTTATCTCCTGCCTGTTCCATCACAGTTGTACCACCGGAAACCGTGCCGCCGGACTGTGCTGTGCAGTTTGTGCAGTTCTGTCCTGCGCTTGCGCTTGCAGATACGAAAGATACAATCACATTTCCGCTGTTATCTACAAAGCTATATCTGCTGTTCAGGCTGGTGTTACCTGCTGTCATGGTGATCACACTGCCGCCATTATAATTAATAGAATAGCCGCCGTCGCCACAGTCAAGCGGTTCTTGACCATTTGCGCAGTAATAACCGCCATTGATATTGAGGTCTCCATTGGAGTCAAATGCATCATGATCTCCATTTGCAGAGTTTACAACAACAAGACCACCGTTCAGATTCATTGTACCTGTGGAACTGCTCATGCCGCCCTGTCCCCATGGATTTGTATTACCAGAGCCGGAATTATCATTGCCGCCAGCAGCATTATATCCATCATCACCAGAGATAATATAAACTGAACCGCTGTTCTGGTTGATCGTTACGCCTTCAATGCCTTCATAGCATTTAGGGATATAAATCTGTACATCATCAAATGTTCCGGCATTTGCTGTTCCGATATTCAGAGTATGATCAGAATGTGCACCATCATCCGCAGAGGAAAGTGTAAGAATACCGCCAGTAATGCTCATATCTCCGCCGCAATGCAAAGCATCATCAGAAGAATCAATTGTCAGTGTACCGCCATTGATGATGAGATTGCCTTCAGACTGCCATGTTGTTCCTGCTGTGTCATAGAGACCAATGGACTTGATACCTTTGGCAGAAATATCCGTTTTATTGGAATTTCCGTCTTGCATACCGCCCATGCCGCCCCAGCCGCCGCTCCATGGATCTGTAGAGCCGGAGGAAGAAGAACCGGAAGCTGTGTAATCACTGCCCTGATATGTGTAAATTGTCACATCACCGCCATTCATGGTGAAAGTCTGTTCTGCCTGAATGCCATCGGCATAGGAATTAATATTAACTGTACCGCCATTGATTGTAACAAATCCTTTTTCGGCTTCTGTTTCTGTTGCTTTGATACCGTCACCGGCTTCTGTCTTGACGGTGATATTAAGATTAGAATAATCACCAGTACCGCCATTTGCAATAAGATCAGAAGGATCACCGATTCTGACAGAGTTTCCACCACGGATGCCATCATCTTTGGCAGTTACCTGGATCGTACCATTCCAGATTTTCAGATCATTCTTAGAAACAATACCATCCTGATAGTTGCCGTTTACAATCAGCGTTCCTTTGCCCTTGATTTTCAGATCATCACGGGAGAAAATGGGGGAGTTGATTTCCTTGACTTCACCGGAGCTATTTGTATAGCTATCAGTATGTGCAGAGCCGTCAGAAATTGTATTTGTTGTTCCCTTCTTGACGGAAATTGTGACAGCATCGCCGACATTTTCGACATAAACAGGGGCAACGCTTGCATTTGACAATGTCAAATCTTCAAAGCTAAGTGTGACTGCGGCAGTAGGTTCAGCAGTATTATCTGTGCTGACTTTGAGCTGACCATTTTCAGAAGAACCGCTTACAGCGTACTCACCCGCTTTTGTAATTGTAACATAAGCACCTTCTGCGGTAACATTTTCAGCATCAGAAATAACGACTTCTGTACCTTCTGCATTATACAGTGTCACGCTGTCAGCATTATAAACAATAGAAGCAACGGTATTTCCGGAAGATTCAGAAGAAGGTTCTGTAGGTGTATCCGGATTTTCAGAGCGTGTTTGAATGATCTGTTTTTTGAGAATCACCAGATCATAAATATTAACACGGCTATCGCCTGTTACATCAGCATTTGCAGCAGCATCCTCAGAAAGCGTATCTTTTCCGAGCAGATATTTCTGAAGCAGGACTATATCTGTTACAGAAACAGATCCGTCAAGATCTACATCACCAGAAAGGCCGGCGGAGGCAGAAAACGGAAGCACCGGAAGCGCAGCGCACATTGTACCGGCAGCCAGCAGAGCCGCAAAACCTTGGCGAAAGCGTTTTTGTTTCTTCATGTTGCATTTCTCCTTTTTTGAATTGATTTTATAAACAGGTAAATTTGATTTGAGCTTTGTGTATTTCCTTTTCAGGAACTGTCTATATTATATCTAACTTTTCTTAAAAAAATCTTAAAAATTTAATTTTTTTGGGAAAAAATAAAAATCAATTGATTTTTTACATAATTCACAAAAAATCCATTGATTTCCGGGATCAGATATGCTATAATAAATAAAAAATCATGGGGGAATTTTCATGAAAATACAAAAATTAATTTCAGCATTATCTGCTGTTACATTGCTGACGAGTGCAATGCCTGTTCCTGTTTT
>DJXD01000018.1 GCA_002449585.1 Ruminococcus sp. UBA7013 | reverse complement strand
ATCAAGTTGTTCCCGGTGCGGAATCATTAAAAAATGGAATCTATTCCGCAAGGGATGGCTCTGTCACTCTCCGGGATGGCATTACACAGGTCGCTGATGGCTCTCAGGCTCTCGCTGATGGATGCAATCAGGTTGTTCCCGGCGCAGAATCCCTCAAAGAGGGAATCCTGTCTGCAAAAACTGGGTCAGAAACCCTCAATGCTGGTATTATTCAGGCTGCTGATGGCTCTCAGGCTCTCACTGATGGATTTAATCAGGTTGTTCCCGGTGCAGAATCTCTCAAAGAGGGAATTCTGTCTGCAAAAACTGGATCAGAAACACTCAATGCTGGTATCATTCAGGCCGCTGATGGTTCTCAGGCTCTCGCTGATGGATGCAATCAGCTCACAGATGGCTCTGCCGCCCTCCGCACTGGTGCGGATTCCCTCACACAGGGAACAGATGCTCTCATCACTGGCAGTGAACAGCTTAAAACAGGGGCTTCTGAATTGTCTAACGGTGCACAGGCTCTTTCTGATGGTGCAGAACAGATCAGCGCATCCACAAACAGCCTTTCAAATGGCATCAGTGCCGCCAAATCCGGCGCAGATGCTCTCAATGAAGGAATCAGCTCTGTCAGATCTGGCGCAGATGCTCTCAATGATGGCGCAGCTGCTTTAGAATCCGGTGCAGCTGATATTTCTGATGGCATGGATATGGCTGCTAATTCTCTGGATACAACAATTGCAATTAATGAACAGGTATTATCTGTTTTCAAATCTGCTTATGAAGCCGCCCCTTCAGAAGAACTTGCCGCCGCAATCGCTCAGATGGAACAAACAATTGCAGGTCAGAAACAGATTTCTGATTCTATGAAAAATGGCGGCACTCTCAAAGATGGATTGACGGCTTTACAGGAAGGCTCTGGAAATCTGCATACAGGCCTGAATGATCTCTCACAGGGATTGGAACAGGTACAGGATGGAGCGGTTTCTCTTCAAGAAGGATTATTCCAGGCAGATGAAGGCGGAAAAATTTTATCAGAAGGAACGGAACAATTATATACATCTGCCCTGAAACTGGCAGAAGGTGCAGAACAAACGGCCGCCGGGGCAAATGATCTCAATCAGGGAATTTCTGCTCTGGCAAATGGAAGCACACAGCTCACTGATGGATTAAATGCGCTGAATGATGGTGTTTCTAATCTTTCTGAAGGTGCTTTACAACTGCATGATGGATTAAATCAGCTGAAAGATGGTTCTGGTGCGCTGACAGATGGCATGAATCAATTATATGATGGCGGTGATGCGCTCTATGATGGCATTTTACAATTATCAGACGGCACAGGCGCATTGAACAGCGGAATGATCCAACTGAAAGAAGGATCTGGCTCTCTCTCAGATGGCATGAATCAGCTGTATGATGGCGGCAATGCGCTCTATGATGGAATTCTACAGTTATCAGACAGCACAGGCGCATTGAACAGCGGAATGATCCAGCTGAAAGAAGGCTCTGGCTCTCTTACAGATGGCATGAATCAGCTGACAATTGGAAGCAGTGACCTGTATGATGGACTTCTACAATTATCAGATGGCACAGGCACATTGAACAGCGGAATGATCCAGCTGAAAGAAGGCTCTGGCTCTCTTACGGATGGTATGAATCAGCTGTATAATGGTGGCAATGCGCTCTATGATGGGCTTCTACAATTATCAGATGGCGCAGGGGCACTCAACAGCGGAATGATCCAGCTGAAAGAAGGCTCTGGCTCTCTTACAGATGGCATGAATCAGCTGTATGATGGCGGCAATGCGCTCTATGACGGGCTTCTACAATTATCAGACGGCGCAGGGGCACTCAACAGCGGAATGATCCAGCTGAAAGAAGGCTCTGGCTCTCTTACGGATGGCATGAATCAGTTGTATGATGGTGGCAATGCGCTCTATGATGGGCTTTTGCAATTATCAGACGGCGCAGGGGCACTCAACAGCGGAATGATCCAGTTGAAAAAAGGATCTGGCTCTCTTACAGATGGCATGGATCAGCTGGCGATCGGAAGCAGTGACCTGTATGATGGTATTTTACAATTATCAGATGGCACAGGTACACTGAATAGCGGAATGATTCAGCTAAAAGAGGGATCTAACTCTCTCACAGATGGCATGAATCAGCTGTATGATGGCGGCAATGCGCTCTATGATGGGCTTCTACAATTATCAGATGGCGCAGGAACACTCAACAGCGGAATGATTCAGCTAAAAGAGGGAGCTGGCACTCTTACGGATGGCATGAATCAGCTGACAGATGGAGGAAATACCCTTGCTGATGGAATTTCTCAGCTGTCTGATGGTGCGCAGACATTGGATGACGGCCTTTCTCAGTTATCTGATGGAGGTGTACAGCTGTATGATGGTACAAATACGCTTTATACTTCTATGATTACGCTGAAAGATGGTACAAATCAATTATCTGATGGCAGTCAGCAGTTATATGAAGGCGTGGGAACGCTCAAAGACAGCGGAGCAGATCTGATTGATGGTATCAAACAGCTGAAAGATGGTTCAGAAGAATTGAGCAGTGGCATGCAGAAATTCAAAACAGAAGGCATTGAAACTATCAATACGCTTTATGAAGATGAAATTGGCGATTTGCTGGAGCGTCTGAAAGCAGTGGGAGATGCTTCTGAAAATTATCATTCTTTTTCAGGCATTTCTGATGATATGGATGGATCTGTGAAATTTATTTATACCGTAGATGGTACGGATTAATACAAAAAAATGGCTGTTGCATCGGGATTCTGATGCAACAGCTTTTTTTATACAGATTCATGATTTTCTGTTTCAGATGCTTCTTCCTGTGGAGCAGGTTCTGTATCCTGAGGAGCTTCTTCCTCTGTTGATGGTATCTCTGTGGGGACAGAAGGAACTTCTGTAGGAGCAGGCGGCTTTTCTGTAGGAATTACAACAGAAACCGGAACTTCCTGCTTTGTGGTGATAATAATATCATTCAGCGAAGGGGCAAAAACCTGTTCATCTACAGGCGTTGTATCATTCTCTTCCTTCTTGGCACGGATTTCCAGAACTAATGCATTTATGAAAGAAGTGCCGAAATAAATTACAAATAAGAGGGCTTCCACAATCAGCAGAGGTTCAAGAGAGGATCTGATGACATTTTTGGTTGTGCGGAGTCCGGATGTACTAGCCGGAACAAGAATGCTGTAAGAATTGGCAAGATATACAGTTTCATAATATTCATTCGCTGTCTGATTAACTTTTTGCAGCAGGAGTGTTACTTTCTCATTCAGGGAAGCAAGATCTTTTTCCACTTTTTCAACTTTATCTTTCGAAGCGGCGGCCTTGCTCTGTAATGCCTTGATTCTGGTCTGTACCGCATCAATACTCTGTGTACAGGTAGAAAGCTTTTTCTGTGCATCAATTTTCTGCTGAATTAAAGAATCATATTTTGCAGAGGCCTGTGTATACTCTGAAGTATCTTGATTTTCTCCATAAATAATAATAGTATCTTTTGTATAGCTAGCAATAGAATCTGTAATAGTTTTCAATGTCTCCTGATCAATGATTTTCTGACGTTTCAGAGATTCCAGACGATAATTATAATAATCAATCAGCTTGTTTCTGTCTTTTGTAACATTATTGACAGTAACATAAGAAGAGATAATATCCAAATCTACATCACGGATTGTGGCAATGGATTCTGAAAGATCTGAAAAAGAATAGCCTGTCACATTGGAACGGAAACGGGTAGTATCATTTGATGATAGATTGCTGACATAATCTTGTAATGTCACCAATGTAGAATCAAAGACATCTACAGCTTCTGAGTAATCATAATCTGTATAATCCAGTGCATTGACGGCACTTCCCAAAGCCTGATTAAATCCATAAGTTTCAAAAAAATATTTTCGATAACATTCCAGAAGTGTATTAAACACTTCAACGGCACGTTCTCCAGAGAAGCCCGTTTTTGAATAATTAAAAGTCAGTTTATATTGCGTTGGATTATAGCTGACGGAAAGCATTTCTTTACCAGCGGTCAAATTTCCCTGTTCATAAATGCTTTTATAGACTGTAATTTTATCAATTGCATCATCTGGAATGATACCAGTGATAGAAATTCCCTGACGAATATATTCCAATTCTGTTAAATCTTCATTCAAAGAAGTAAGTGCTGCTTCAATTACCGTGGGTGTTTTGAGAGAATCCGGGTCAAAATCACTCCCATCAGGGGCTTTTCCTTTTTCAATCCCGTTATAATTAAAACTAACAAGGGCAGTAAGATTTTTATGTTGATCGGCGGCAAAGATCGCCACACCGACAGGAATCAGAATTCCCATTATAATAGAAGCCGCAAGCCAGAAAAGGACAAATCGACGGAGCTGTTTGAAAATCGCAGACAGGGAAATAATGATTTCCTCTTTTTTTTCTTCTGGTTCATTTTTCAACGTCACATTCAGAGAACGTTCTTCTTTTTTTGCCATAAATACCCTCCATCCGGAATAAAACAACAGGGAGCTTCACTCTGATCAAGAATGAAGCACCTGTTGTAAACATTTGTTATCAGCTGTTTTTGCCGCTGAGCACATGAACAACGGTTCTGGCGATGATTTTGACATCTGTCCAGAGGGAACGCTCTGTTATGTATTTCCGATCCAGAGCGATCTGTTCCGCCTGTGAAAGATCATTTTTACCTCCGATCTGCCAATAGCAGGAAAGACCGGGCTTGACAAAAAGCCTGTCCTCCGGGAGCTGTTCCTGTTCACAGGGAATAAATGGCCTTGGGCCTACAATTGACATGTCCCCTTTGAGAATATTCAGAAGCTGCGGCAGTTCATCAATAGAAGTTTTACGGAGGATACTGCCGATTCTGGTAATTCTGGGATCTTCTTTAATTTTAAAATTTGCGCCGTTATCTTCATTTTGTTTCATGAGTTCGGCCTTGCGTTCATCCGCATTGAGGTACATACTACGGAATTTATAAATTTTAAATTCTTTTCCGTTTTTACCGATACGGATCTGTGTATAGAATGGTGAACCGAAATCATCAGCAACGATCAGGACAGCTGTCAGGAGCAGAAGCGGAGACAGGACAGTCAAGGCCAGTGCAGAACATACAACATCACCAATTCTTTTTATTTTATCATAGACGGGCTTTTCCTGAAAGCTGACAGGCAAATCCAGAATCGGGCTTTCTTTCACAAGCTGTCCATTGGTGTACATCTGAATCACAGTTGCTTTTGATTCGTTTCTTTCAGAAACATTTTTCTGATATGCCACATTGGCGGTTTTTATCAATGGTAACTCCCCCTTTTTGGAATTGCGCTTCCTCAGTGCATGGAAGCTGCGGAAAAGTAGAGCCAAAATCATCCAAGGGCTGGGACATAAGCAAGCTTTCCCCTCAAAAAGCGGGCTGACAACCAAAACGGATGAGATAAGGCTTTTATTTATTATACACGATTCCCGGTTTCTTGTCAATAGGTAACAAATGGGAAGTAAAATTTTTGTTAATCTTTCATAAAACCGGAAAAGAAAAGCAGTGAAATTTGACAGGAAACGCAGGGAAAATAGATTTACAGACTGTATTATTTATTCATGCAAAAGCCATTCGGAATATTTTACATAATCATTAAAAAACGAATCCAAGAGTCTTGTTCACAAGTGACCTGAATTTTAATTTTATGCATTTCCATAATGCTTTTTGCAATGGCAAGGCCGAGGCCATAGCCATTTTTGCCAGTATTTTTCCGTGCCTTATCGCCTCTATAAAAGCGTTCAAAAATTTTTTCAGTTTCTTTCTGTGAAATTTCACAGCCAGTATTATAAAATTCCAGTATTTTATGATCTCCTCTCTGGAGAAGTGTAATTTTAATCGTCCCATGTATATCAGAATATTTCATAGCATTGTCAATAAAAATAGCGGCAAGCTGTCTGATATGCTGCTGACTGCCATAATAATTAATATCTGGCTGAATATCAATTTCAAGATTTTTCTGAAGTTCAAAAGCCTGACTTTCAAACGGGAGAGCGGTGGCTTCTATGGCGGTACTGAGATTAAAATCTTCCATAGTATAATTCTGTGCAGCATTATCCATTCTTGCAAGCCGGAGAAGATCGCCGACAAGCTGGCTCATACGATCGGTTTGTTCACGCATATATCCAAGCCATTTATTTTCCCCGATTTCATCCTGTAAAATATCGGCGTTGGCAGTCAAGACAGCAAGAGGTGTTTTTAATTCATGACCAGCATCAGAAACAAATTGTTTTTGACGTTCAAGAGCGATTCTGACAGGATTTGTGATCCATCTGGAGGAGAAAATCAGGAAGACAAAGAGAATCAGAAGCATCAGCAGGCCAATAATAACAGTTGTTCTGAAAAGATTATTCAGCAAACCTTGATCAGAGCTTTTATCTGTAAGAACGATCAGTGTACCATATTCTTTTTCTGTTTTATAATACTGAAGCCAGCCATACATCCCTTTTTGTTTTCCGGCGTTTAGAATACCAGAAAGAATTTCTTCTGCCTGTTCATCTGTATAATTTTCTGTATTGCGAATACCAAGGAAATTGCCTTTACTATCAGCCATAAGTGCGAAATGATCCAGCATGATATTCAGCTTCCATTTATCAGGGCGCATATCCATGCGGAAATCTCTGTTAGGGTCATCTCTGGGAATGGGTGGCGGTGTTTCCCATGTTTCTACTGTTGTTTGTGGAGGAAGGGTTTCAGAAGCAGATGTTTGTGTTTCTTCTTCTGTTTCATTGAGCATTTCTGTTTCTGTAGGAGAAACGGGTTCAGTCTGTGTTGTAGTCAATACTTCTGTAACTGGGGGATCAGATTCTGTGGGAATTGTTTCCGGAGGAGGAGGAGGGGGATTAGATTCTCTCACTGGCTCAGGATCATCAGGGGGAGGGGATTGTGGTTCAGATTCCTGAGGGGGTGGAACAGGATCGACAGCGGCAGGAATTTCAGGGGGAGGGGGATCAGATTCCGGAGGTGGTGGCGGATCAGTCTGAGGGGGATCAGACGGAACTGTTTCCGGCGGAATATTCATATCTGTTTCTAATGGATAATAATTATCCCACTCCTGCCAATCATCTTTCCAGTCATCCCAATCGTCCCAATCATCAGGAGGAGGGGGGAGATCTGGATTTTTTTCATATTGTTTTTCATATTCTTCCCAATATTTTTTCCAATTTTCTTCCCATTCTTTTTTTTGAGGATCATCGTCATCATCATGTTTCCAATCATCATGAAAACGGGGATCATTTTCCCGATTTCCCCAAGAGAGGGCAATCACACCTTCTTGCATGATTTCAGCAGAAGGAATTGTATCTGTCATTTCTTCTGTAGGGGGTTCACGATCTGGGGGCGGAATATCTTCTGCTGGTCTGTCGCCGAATATATCAGCCGTTACTTTGTCATATCTTTCACTCTGTGCAAGCTGTTCAAGAAGCTGCATAGACTGTGACTGACTGACGGTTTTCATGATCATATTAATTGATCCGAGCATGAGCAGAAATACAAGAATCAAAATTCCCATTGCTACAGCAACAAATTTGATCTGCATACACTTGATCACATCCGGCTTGATTAATTCCTGTATCCATTTAGGGAATTTATCTAAATTCATTTTTTTCACACATCATTCACCGCCTTCCAGAAAATAGCCAACACCTCTGACAGTTTTAATAATCACACTTGAACCAATTACATGCAGTTTTTTTCTTAAAAATGAAATATAGACTTCTACATTATTATATTCCACATCACTTTCATAGCCCCAGATTTTTTCAATAAAGCGTTCTTTCGGGATCAGCTGTTTTGGGTTTGCCATGAGCATTTCCATAATCTGATATTCTTTCAAGCTAAGTTTGACAAATTGGCCTTCTTTGCTCAGGCTGAATGTACTTTTATTCAGTGCAACATCTCCAAATGTAAATTCATCTGTTACCACTTCACCTTTGCGGCGTGTAAGAGCCCGGACTCTGGCAAGCAGTTCACCACTGATAAAAGGCTTTGTCAAGAAATCATCTGCACCACTATCAAGACCATTAATCTTATCTTCGACTTCTGATTTTGCTGTCAAAAGAAGAACCGGCGTAGAGATATGTTTTTTTCTCATAATCCGGAGTACATCCAAGCCATTCATTTTGGGAAGCATAATATCCAGAATCATGCAGTCATACAGATCTGTCATTGCATAGGCAAGGCCATCTTCTCCATCATAGACCGTATCAACAGAATACTTATTCCGTTTCAGGATTTCGCTGAGTGCATCTGCTAATGCTTCTTCATCTTCTACTACTAAAATTTTCATGTGATTCTTTCCTTTCTGTATTATTTTTTTAAGCATACTTGCAATTTGTAAAAAATTATGTTATACTAATATCATAACATAATTTTCAGAAAATAGCAAGAATTTTTTCTGAAAAAAAGGGCAGACTATTCCTGTATGAAATCAATCAGGAGGAATTTTCAATGCAGGTAACACCGGAATTATATCAGGAAATGCAGAAACAGGCCGCCCCACGTTCCAATAGTAAAGTCAATGTATCTATGGCCTTTCTAATCGGCGGAGGCATCTGCGCAGCAGGCCAGCTTATTTTTAATGCACTTATCAATACCGGCTTTTCACAGGAACAGGCGGCAACATGGACATCTGTTATTTTAATCATCAGCAGTGCCGTGCTGACAGGGCTGGGCTTATATGAAAAATTAGCCCGACATGCCGGAGCAGGAACGCTTGTTCCGATCACAGGTTTTTCCAATGCTATTGCTTCTTCTGCCATAGAAGCAAAAACAGAGGGGCTTATCCTTGGCATAGGTACAAAAATTTTTACCATAGCAGGCCCTGTTATTGTTTATGGCTGTGCGGCTTCTGTCATTTATGGGCTGATTTATTATCTAATAACATTGATCTGAGCCGTATACGGCTCTTACATAACAGGAGGATTTTACATGAAATATTTATATGTAACCCGGCACGGACAAACCGCATTCAATGCAGAAGAACGTGTATGCGGATCAACCAATATTCCCCTCACAGAAACAGGAATCCGGCAGGCCGCTGAAATGGCACAAAAAGCCGCCGCATTTGGCGATATTGAAAAAATCATTGCTTCCCCGATGATCCGGGCACAGCAGACAGCAGAAGCTGTTTCTCATGCGCTGGGACTTCCGATTGAAACAGATCCTCGTCTCAGGGAATGGGATTATGGCGATTTCGAAGGAAAAAGCCGTCTGACATCAGGATTTCAGGAAGCAAAAGCAGAATTTGGCTGTAAAATGCCCGGCGGTGAATCTGTTTTTCAAGTCGTATTCCGGACATATAGCCTGATTGAAGAATTAAAACATTGTTCTGAAAATACGATTCTGGTATGTCATGGCGGTGTTGCACGTGTGATAGATAGCTATTTCTATGACATGAGCATTGACAGATTCATGCATTTCTTCATGAGCAACTGTGAAATCAAACGCTATGCCATGAAATAGAAAGTGAAAAAATTTTCTCAGAATTGTTGACTTTCCGAAAAAACTGATGTATAATAAAATTGAATCTGTCTGATATAAAAATCAGAAACATTTCCCTGCAATTGTCGGGAAATGTCTGCCGCAGTTGTTTGATGCAAAAAAAGCATGTGAGTGAGAACAAAAGAATCAATAATGAAAGGTCTGGTGTATGGTAAATGAAAGTAGAAGTAACAACCACAAAGCCCGCATCTACGACATCAAAGTCAGAGACAACTATGAAAAAACAGGTTCCCCGGAAAAAGAAGTCTTCTGAATCGAAAAAAACAGCGGATGCTGCAAAGACTTCTGTTTCTAAGAAATCTGAAACAACAGGTACAAAAAAATCTGTTCCGACAGAATCGACCCTCAAAAAGGCCGGAACAAAAACAACATCTTCATCAAAGAAAAAAGTGAAAACAGAAACAACAGTGATTCCTGTTTCCAAGAAAAAAACACAAGCTTCACAAAAGCCGGAAATCAAAGATGCTCCTGCATCTGTCAAAAAACCGGAAACTAAAGCCGCTCCTGCATCTGCTAAAAAACCGAAAACTAAAGATGCCCCTGCATCTGTCAAGGAAGCTGAAACCAAAGATGCCCCTGTATCTGCCAAGAAAACAAAAATCAAAGATACTCCTGCATCTGCTAAGAAAGTAGAAATCAAAGCTGATCCTGTACCTGTTGTAACACCAGAAGAAACATCACAGCTTTCTGAAACTCCTGCTTCTGAAGAAAAAAAGCCTAAGAAACGGAAATTAAAGAAAAGCGTAAAAGTTGCATTTGTTACCATCTGCGCCGCTTGCCTGATCTTCCCATTAGTCATTGGAAAAATTAGTCAGCATAGTGCCGCTATTGAAGAAGATCAAAATGTCATTCAAGTCGATCTCTCCGAAACTCTCCCCCCTACTGAACCTACTACAGAAGAGCCTACTACAGAACCAGAAACAGAACCTGATCCCGATGCACCATTTATTGACTATGAAATGGAAATTGATCCTTCTAAACCTATGATTGCTGTTACATATGATGATGGGCCAAGCGCAGAATCTTCCCCCAAAATTCTGGACATTCTTGAAGAATATGGCGCACATGCTACTTTTTTTGTTGTCGGTGAAAATATCACAGAAGATACTGAAGATATTCTCAAACGTGAAATTGAATTAGGCTGTGAAATCGGAAATCATTCCTGGGCACATGAAAATCTCCGAGAACTCGGCACAGAAGCCGCTCTAGAATCCCTGAAATCCTGTCATGAAAAAATTTTTGAAGCAACCGGCAGAAATGTTCATCTTGTTCGACCGCCCTATGGTGCATATACAGATGAAATCCGTGAAGAAAATAAAAGCATGTTTATTTATTGGTCTGTTGATACAAATGACTGGAAGTTCAGAAACGCTGATAAAGTCTATGATGTCCTGATGGATAATGTAGATGATGGTGATATTATCCTGATGCATGACATTCATCCTGAAACTGCCGAAGCCGCTGAAAGAATTATTCCTGACCTGATTGAAGCAGGCTATCAGCTTGTTACTGTCAGCGAATTGATGTATTATAGGCATCTTGATCCGGAGGATGGTATGCTTGTTTTTAATGTTCATCCGGAAAATCCCTATTTTGACAGTCTTTTTGGAACAGTATATGAACCTCCAACAGAAGAACCAACAGAAACAGATACTTCTGAAACTACAGATGATCCTGAAAATGAAGAAGAGCAGACTGATGAAACAGCAGAAAATGAAGATCAAGAAGATGCTTCTGAAGAAATTTCAGATGAAATTATCATTGCCCCTGAGGAGAATTGACAATGCTGACAGACCTGTTTCTTATATTAGATTATTATTCCTCTGCATTTGAGGGAATGCCTACATGGAAGACGGTTATTTATTTTGGCATGATGCTCATAGGCCTGATTTCTTGTATCAGTGCTGATCATCAAGCACTGAAAACTGGCAATCTTGAAGAAAATCAAAATACATTTCATACACTTGCATGGGTAAGCCTGATTCTGATGCTTCCCGTTGCAGGGACAATATTATATTGGATCGGGTCTGTATCTCCTTATGAGAATTGGAAACCAGAAACAAAAGAAAAAATTTTCTTTCCCTATGCGATTGCATTGAAGCCGAATCAGCTGAAAGCTTTGTTCATCTGCGGTATCATCGGAACGGTTGTGAAATGGATTGCTGGGAATTATTATCATTTTAATTCTATTTCTATTTATTATGGATTTGATCCGGTATTTATCTGCTGGCTGGTGCTGGTGCTTCTGGATTGGAAAGAAAGCATTTTCCGACAGGCTGTATTTATTCATGTGCTGTCTTCTCATAATTCCAATTTTTCCAGCACTGCCCCTTTGCTGGGTATTCCTTGCCGACAGGAAAATATCGTTGCCAATACAAATCCGACAGCTTTGGATTTGGTAGAAGATGTAAATGCTGCCCGCTCAGCAGCAGATCGCTTTTTCAAAAATGTACCGTTCTACAGAGAACAAGCGATTCGTGAAAAAACAAGAATTTCCGTCGGAAAAGGCAGAGAATGCGAATTTATTGCAGATACTCGCTCATGGCTTGATAAACGCCACTGGCCTGATAGAAAGCTCCCGGATGTCGTAGAAACACAATATGTAGGCTGGGGCGTTACCAAATATATCATTTCTTCTCTGGAAGAAAATGATCAGATATTCAGACAGCGTGTCTATTATAGAGTTGTTCCACGCTTTCGTGGCTGGATTCTCCGGGCTTTGCTTCTCCTGATCATTCTGTTTGCATTTTTTTCAGAACGTGGCGGACAAATTCATCTCTGGCTTTCACAAAAAATTCTGAATTTGTTCTGATTAGGAGGTTTTTTTAATGCGTGTTGGCATTGATCTAGGTACGACAAATACCGTTGTCGGTTATATTGATGAAAATGGAATATTTAAAATCTTGCAATTCCGTTCCGGCCGCACAGGTGCGCCACAGTTTCTGCCATCCTGTGTGGCTGTCCGAAATGATGGGTGGCTCGTTGGCCAGCCTGCGGTAGCTCATGGGCTGAATCATCCGGAAGAATGCGTTAGTAATACAAAATATGATATGGGCAATGAAAATAAAATCTGGCATATTGGCTCACGCCGTTTGAATGCTCGCAAAGCGGCAGAAATCATTCTCAAAGAAGTTTATCTTGAATTGAGCCGACAGTTTCCGAATGAAAAAACATTCAATGCATTTGTGACCGTGCCAGCACGATTCGGCAGTGAAGCACGGCAAGCTACAAAAGATGCCCTTCATGCCGCCGGATTTGAAACAGAAAATGCTTGCCTGACAGATGAACCGATTGCCGCAGCAATTGCTTACAGTTCTGTCCTTGATGGTGACAAACTGGTATTAGTTGTAGATATTGGCGGTGGTACGTTTGATCTGTCATTGATGAAAGCCACAATTGTAGGATCTTCTGTGCATCCTGGAAGGCTTGAGCCGGTTGCATGGGGCGGAGATCTGCATCTTGGTGGTAATGATGTAGATGAAATTCTGATCAAATTAATGGCAAAATCCTTTCAGCAGGAAAGCGGAAAAAATCTATATGCCGAAGCTGGAACAATATTTGCCCGGAAAGAAGAAACACGGGCGGCGGCTTTGCTCCGGACACAAGCCATCCGGCTGAAATCACAGCTTTATGAAGGCAGTGCCGGACAGGCTTCTATCAGTCTGGCGGATCTGCTGGATGGTCATACATTCCGATTTCAGATTTCAAAAGAAAATTATCTAGAAGCCATGTCTCCGCTCGCAGAAAAATTTTCAGACTGCCTTTTGAATCTATTTGCAGGTTCGGGCTATTCTGCGGCGGATGTCAATCATGTGCTTGTCGTTGGAGGCATGGCACATGAACCCTGCTTGCTGGATATTTTATATCAGCTATTCGGAAGGCAAAACGTCATTGTTCCTGAGGATTCCATGCTTCTAGTTGCCAAAGGTGCGGCGATCTGTAATAGCAATCAACGGCTGCATGTAGAAAATAAAGCTTATACTTCTATCGGCCTCTTAGAGCATAATCGAACATCCGTCAAGCCGCTGATCTGTCAGGGCGATGTGATCCGCACCGGGAAAATTTTTGAAGCTGTGCTTTCTCCCTCTACTGCGGAAGCAACTGCCATGCGGATCGAACTTGTAGAATATCAGGGCGAATTTCATCCTGATACCTGTACCCCCATTCTTTGTGAAACCATCCAGCTGACGGCTCTGAAACAGGATACATTGTTTCATCGCCTGTTTCATCGTTCCGCAGTGCCAAAGCTGAAGCTTCAGGCCAATTTCACAGAAGATAAAATTTTGCAGCTCAAAGTGATCCAGGCGGATAAGAATGAACGGATGCTTGATGTCAGACTTGGAGGATAATCATGGAAATTTTATTTTCAGACTGGATAAAGCAAAAACCGAAAGAAAGGCAAATTGCTGGCATTCTGTCACAGCTGCTGCTGATGCCCGTAAAAACATACGGAAAATTAAATCCTTCCTGCTTCATGATCGAACAGGAGAATGATCAAGCAGAAATTCTAAAATTCATTTCTCCTGCACAGGATTGGGATCAAAATTTTCGCCCGGCACATCCTGACGGAACAGATGCAGATATTATTTTTGTCATGGGAATGCTGTTATTTACCATGCTGACCGGAGAAATTCCAGATCAGAAAACTTTGCCGCTTCATGTGGAGGCATCTGCATTCAATGCTTTGCTGATGCAGATGACAGAAAGCCATGCAGATCGCCGGATCACTCGGCATACCGCTCTGGAATGGTTGATGTCTGATTTCCCTTCCTGCGGCATTCCTGCACATGAAATGCAGATTTCAGGCTTTTCACTTCAGATTCCGGAAAATGCCTGGTGTTTCGGGATTGATCCGGGTACAGATTTTACCCGTGTTTCCCGTCTAAGTCGTGCCGGTGTACTGGAAGAGCTTCCCATGATTCCCTCTGTGATTGCTTATCATAGTCAAGGTCGGTGCGTATTTGGAGAAGAAGCGATTTCCCTCCATCAGCAAGGAACAGCCGGATTGCTTCACTGCTTTGATCTGTTTACAGATCCCGAACAGGTTGTTTCCGTAACAGCGGCAGATGGTGCATTTATCCAAGAAACACGGCATATTATTATATTAGAATTTTTTAAATATCTCCGTCGTCAAATGACGGAAAAATTATATTATTATACAGATGCCCCCTGTATCATGTCATTACATGCAGGGCTATCACAAGGAATTCGCACATTCATGCAGAAGACCGCCGAGGAAGCAGATATTTCCGTACAGTTAACAGCTTCTTCTTCCTGTTCTGTACTCTGGCACGGAATGCAGGATCAAAAATCTATATTAGTAATCGATGCCGGTGAAAGTACAGATATTAGCCTGATTTCTCCTGAACATATTGCTGGAAAATGGCCGTATGGTAGTATTCAGACCTCCGGCGGACAAGCTATGACAGAAGCACTTTGCAATGATATTTTGAAAATATTAGACAATCAATATGAAATCATGATGTATCATCAGCAAGATTCCGGCTTGAATGCTGTTCGATTTGCAGAGAATCAAGAAAAAATTCAAAAAGCAGCCAGATACATCCGTCATTCACTTTCTTTTCAAGAAGAAGCAACTTGTTTATTCTATCTTTGCACAGCTTCCGGAGAAGAAAAAGCTATCCGGCTGTGCTATAATCGAATGCAGTACCGCAATTTGATTGAACCCATATTCAAAAGCATCCGGGCTGGTATTCAGCAATGTCTGACAGCAGAAAATATTTCTGCCAATGCTGTCAGCAATGTAATTCTGACAGGCGGAAATGCTTCTGCTCCTGTATTACAAGAATTTCTGCAATCTTCTTTTTCTATTCTAATTCAACACTCTGATCGATTTTTCTCAGCTGTCCGTGGGGCGGCAGTCTGCGCCGGTATGCTTTCTGAAAAGCAAAGTCTGCCTTCTGCACAGGAAACAGATAGTGATCTTGGCATTATTACAGCTGATATGATCCGCTCTGTTCCCGTCTTTCAATGCCTTCTCCCGGCAGGAACACCGCTGGAAAAGGCTTCCTGTATCTATGATCTTTATCTGAACGAATCAGATCTGCATACAGAACAGCAATTGCGGCTTTATCTTCGTCCCCGTGGTATGGAACAAATTCAGAGTACACTTGATCCCGGTGGTGAGAAAATACGATGTATCGGAATGATCAAATTCACCCCTCCGGAACAGTATAAATCAGCTCATGATAAACTTGTATTCCAGATTCAAATCAATGCAGAAGAAATGATTTCTGCCGAGATTACGCATTATCGCCGGGGCAGTCAAAATAAGCTGATCAGAAAATTGCTGTCACTGACAAATAAAAATCAAAATGATGGCTGGACAAAACTATCATCAAATATAAATTATAGCTACCAGCCATTTTAAGGAGGGGGATTTATGGCATTTTCTTCTGGATTATCTCCTATGGAAGATTGTTGTCCTGTTTGCGGACAGAAAAAACGAAATGGCCGGACAGTCCTGAATCCGGCTTATGGGGATCAAATGCAAATCTGTTCCCAATGCTATGACCGTTGTTATCATAATAAAAATGATAAGCTCAGAAATATTGAATCTATGGATCATCCTTCTAATCTATTACAGAAACTCCGTCCGGCAGAATGCCTAGAATATGAAACTCTATTTCAGAAAAAAGAACCTGCCTGCGGATATGAATTTCCGCTTTCACATATTCTGACAGAACAGATTATCCGGAATGTCATTTCTTGGTGGCTGTTTTCTTTCGCATTGCGTGGCGCACTTCTATTATCAAGTACTATGGAAGATCCTTCACAATGCCTGAGCTGGAAAGCAGTGGAGCTTGTGATTAAAGGCGGATCTGCTCTATGGGCAATTTCTTTTGCATGGCACTTGCTGAAAGGCATTTTTTATGGAATCGGTCATACTCGTCGGCTGACTTTGCTGGGAGCAGTTTTGCTCATGGGACTGCTTGTCAAATTATTATATTAAAAATCAACAAGAAAGGGAATAAAAAGCTATGGCATCTAAAAATAATCAATCCGAGCCAATGGAAATGCGGCATATCAATATTTCATTGCTGGGCGGATCAAGCTCTGGAAAAACCTCATTCTTTCAGGGAATTCTGGAATCATTGACAGATGATATTCTTGTATTGAATAAAGATAATAATATCAATCTTATGCCGATCATAATCAGCCGTGGTGTAAGTCCAAAAAAAGATTCTGATGAGATTCAAGAACAAGTTCTGACAGTGAATCAGACAGAAGAAGATCCAGAATTATCAAATCCTTATGCTGCTATGAAGACTATGGACTCTGTAAAATGGTCTTCTCCTACTGCTGAAACTCTTCCCCCGCCTACTAAACAAAAGAATGTAAATGATGTTGATAGAGATATCACCGTTTCCGCAAAAGATCGGACAGCCGAATCTATGAAACTGGCGGATCAGCTCAGAAAAATGTTCAGAATTATACCAGAAGACGGCTTCCAAGATCCAACCGCAACCGTTCGTTATGTCAATATTACATTTCATGTACTGCTCAATGGGAAAGCCAAATGCCTTCTTACCGTAACAGACTACGCAGGCGAATTAATTGATAGTGCATCTGATGAAAATAAATCTACAATGGTTAATATGCTTGCCACATATATTGATTCCAGTGATGCCGCAATCCTGCTTGCCAATGTCCGTGAATTGAATAATCATATTCAAGATATTTATAAGGCCGATGAATGTATGTTCAAACTGCTCCCCGCAAGAAATGCATTGTCAGCTGATAATGTCAATTCTATCATGCGAGCACTGCAAAAGAAAAATTTTTCTATTCTCCTCGCTCTCACACAAACTGATAGTCCCACAATTGATGAACGTCTTAGCAACAATCAGTTTGCACGTACAAAACAAGATCTGAAATCTTATGTTTACCGAATGGCATTTATCTCAGCCAAAAATAAAAAATGGAGTACCGGTGTCATCCCTGTGACCGCTCTGGGGCGGAAACGTGACGGAACACCAAACGTAAACGCATTTAATAATGAAGTGCTCAAAGATGCTGATCTGCATCAGAAAAATATTGATATTTCTGTCTTGTTCTGCCTTTATAATGCCATCATGGGACATATGTCAGAATTACAGGAAGAACTCGGAGAACTGAAAAAAAATTTTCTCCAGAGCGTATTCAGAAAAAAAGAAGAAAAAGAAAAAATTGCACTTCTGAAATATCAGCTCAATCAGCTGAATGAATTAAGAACCGCTTTGACTTCAAAGCCCGATCTGTTCGCTGATGTTTTTGAACCAGAAATGCCCCTCGAAATCGTAGAGAATACAGAACAGATCACTGTGAAAGGATCTGCCACATGATGCCCGAAAGTATTCAGCAGATTGCCGTTCTTACACCATCCGCCGCTGAAAGCCGTATCTTTCTGGCGGCGATCGTGGCCACTTCTAAAACAATGATTACTTATCAGGATAAAAATATCACCGTCAGTATCCGGGATTATGGCAAAGAATTGCTGTTTGGTGCGGAAAGAATCCAAGAAGAATTAAAAGCTTCTTCTCATGCAAATGCTTTCGATCTTCACAAAGCTTTGAAATTCCCCCAGCAAATTCCCGATACTCTGGAGCTTTCTGTTCAGACAGATGAACAATTTATTGGCAGACTGCGCTTTTTCTGCGCTTCTGAACTCTATTCTGCTGATGCTGTCATTGCTTTGGTTTCCGAAACAGGCAAATTTTCTGATCAGCTTTTCCCGTTTCTGGATAAATCCCGTTCTAATGTCTGCTTCGCTGTAAAATGCAGTAAGCCGCCTGATACGGATGTACAACAATATCTAAACGATCTGATTCCAGATCTGCATTCTCAGACTGTGGGACGGCTTTGGGCATGTCACTGGTATCACCCAAATGGCTTTTCTTCTGATGGTTCACAAAAAGCCCCAGAAAATGCCGTTCCGCTTGGCATACAGGAAATTTTCTGGAGTTCCGCCAGACTTGCCGCATCTTTCCGGCTTGCTTCTCTGCGGAAAAAAGCATCAGAAAATTATGATATCATCCGCCGGCGGAACAGCTGGTTTCAGAAAAATTCCATCCGCCGAAGGCTGGAACTGAATCAGGCAAGAAATGCTTATGCTGAAACCGTTCTGTCTATGTATGGCTCAGAACAGTTTCTTGCCCTCTCAGAAGGCCGCCCACTGGCAGAAGATTCCGCCTTGAAAGGAGTTACAAAATCATGAAACTTGATCTTATGGTATATGGCCGAGGTGTCGAGCGTCTGGAAGGATACCAGATGTTTGCACAGCCGCCTTATTGGACGGAGCAAATGCTTTTATATCTGAGCGATTTCAACGAGCTCAGTTCCGCAATCAGCCGTAAAGAAGCCGATCCGGCCGCATTTGTTCTGGATGATAATCCTTGGGCAGACACCTATCTATTCATTTGTATGCCGCCCCCTTATTGCTGTGCCCTCCTGCGCTGTACCCGTGTTGAAGGCGATACGCCCGGCACATGGCTGAAAGAAGTACGAAATCAAGATATTTGGTCAACAGAGGGTTGGTGCTGTCCATTTGATCAGAGAGAACAATTTTTTGCATTACTTCCCTCTTTACTGATCTGGATGAAAGAAGATCGTACGGCTTTATATGGCCGGCTTCGCCGTGGACAGATTCAAAAATCCGCTGCTCTGCCTGAAAATATTGTATTGAATCCTTATATGGATGCAAGGCCGGAAGAGCTATATTCCAAAATGGGTACTCCTTCTGCTCAAGAAGCATGGCTTGCATTATGTGAAAAAATCTATCTTTCCAAAGAACCCTTTTCTTTTCTATTCGGCCCTCTGGCAAATTATTATGCCAAAAAAATTGGAAAGCAATATCAAGTTCAGGAAATATTCTCTACCATCGCTGAACAGCAGGAAGAACCAGATCAAGCCGCAGATCCATTCCGAAAGATGCGTTATATTTCCACATCACGCCCTGTCACAGAAACACATGAATATTATCTCCGATATGATCAGATCGAAGAAAATAAAAAAGAATCTCGCCGCTGGGCAATTTATGAAAAAACCAAAAATGAAACTAAAAAAGAAATCCTGTTCAGCAGCTGGAAGCCTATCCCCGAAGAAAGACCGCTCCGGGTGGTGGATCTGATCGCAGAAGCAGATGTTATCCGAGAATTTGCTAAAAAAATGCAATGGGAAGTCGGTTCAATTGCTTCCGATCCTGAAAAACGTTATGCATTTCGAAAGGAGGAATAATTTTGGAATATACCGCTTTTGCGCTCCGCATAGGTTCACTGCATTTTCCCTATCTGAAAGAAGATCAGGCCACATGGACTGAATGCAGTGATGAAAGTATGCGCAAGCTAAAAACATTATATCAAACATTGAACGGAAAAATCCAGTCTGCGACGGATGTCATAAAAATGGAAAAAAAGTTGGATGGTAGCCTTTTCTGTTGCTGTCTGCCAGAAGGCTTAGCTCTACTCCGATGCAGTGCCAGCAATATTCAAAGAGAAGCCCGGCTAGAAGGATTTCTTGTCATGAAAGAAAGTCTCCGCACGGCATGGCGGCTATCACGTTGGAAATTATTATTTGCCTGTGCGGCTGGTTGGAAACACACTGGCATGAATCTGATCTCTTTGGATGAAATAGATAAATCTGCAATGTCTTTGCGTGCTTCAAAAGAATTACAAAAAAATCTGATCGAAATGAGCCAGAAAATGCTTGCTTCTGATGTTCCATTCAGCTTTGCTATTACGGATTTCCCTCATCATGCTTTACCGCTCCAATTTTCCGAAACCATCAACGTAGGTGCAGACCTTTCAGAAAGTGCCAGTCAAATTGTAATTCCTGAACCCCTTGTTCAGCAATTAAAAACAAAATCTTGCGCTGAAATCAAAATTTATAAAACCATGTGTCTCCGGCATGACAGCAAAAAACATTATATTGCAGATCGTGTTGATCATGCCACGGAATTTGAAGATCAGAAGCAGCTTAAACAAGAACTCAAGGCCAAAATGGATGAGTATGATTCTGATGAAATCTGGTATTTCACTGCAATCATGAACGAAAATGAATTATATATCCGCCCTCTGGATTCCATAGCTTCTGATCTACTTTCAGCAGGACATGTTGATTTTTCAACACTCTGTAGAGCATCCGAACGCTTTATTCAGGGCTATGAAAAAGACAAACAAGCTTTGAATCAAAAGCGCAGCAAAGCACAGGAACAGGAAGCAGAAAAAAATGCTTCCTCAGAAGAATCCGAAAAAAAAGGCTTCGGCTCATTACTCAAAAAAATAATACCTTGGAAAAATGATAATTCCTGATCAAGTCCCTGCCCTCTTTCCGAGAGCAGGGAAAATTTTCATCAAAAAAACTCTGATGCTTTCACATCAGAGTTCTTTCTTTATGGCGCTCCCTGTTGGACTCGAACCAACGACCGTTCGGTTAACAGCCGAATGCTCTACCGACTGAGCTAAGGAAGCATATACCGGCATCTATCTAAATTCCCAGGCCGTCGCCAGCCAAGTATTTTTGACGTAAAAGAGCTTAACTTCCGTGTTCGGAATGGGAACGGGTGGAACCTCTTTGCTATCGACACCGATTATTCTATTTTTATCCTACAGAACATTACTTCTGTAATGACCCGTACCAGACTCGAACTGGTGTTGCCGCCGTGAGAGGGCGGAGTCTTAACCGCTTGACCAACGGGCCACAACACACTACACCATCCTCTATGGTGCATAATGCACCATCGGGGACTCGAACCCAGGACCCACTGATTAAGAGTCAGTTGCTCTACC
>DJXD01000006.1 GCA_002449585.1 Ruminococcus sp. UBA7013 | reverse complement strand
TTTCAAAAACCAAATTGATGATTTTCTCCACCTTTTCTAAATGGTTAGACGGAGAATTAATCACAAAGGAATACAAATTGAGATAGTCCTGTATGTAAAAGTTTATTTAGACGGAACAGAAGCAACTGGGAATCAGGCATCTGTATCATTAGTTGACCAGAAACTGACTGTTACCCTGACACCTACCGCTGAAAATTATCCTGTCAATGCGGAAGTAAGAATTGCTTATTCTGCAACAGTAGACAAGGATGCTGTATTAGACAACATAAACTCTGCAAAATTAGAGTTTGCAATAGAAACAAGCGGAAAAACTGTTGATCCGACTGCAACGCCTGCTCTGGCTGACAGTACAACAAGCACCTATGTTTACGGCTTCAAACTGAACAAGTATACAGGGGAAACAACAAATCACCTTGTGGGGGCAAAATTCAAGCTTTATAATGCTGAAACTTCCGGAACTGAAATTCAGCTCGTAAAAGTGGATAATATACATTATCGTGTAGCGGAATCTGATGAAACCGGCGCAGGAGTTGAAATCTTAACAGTTGATTCAGGTGATATTTATATTTTCGGTCTGGAAGAAGGCGGCACTTATTACTTAGAAGAAACAGAAGCTCCGGCTGGTTACAATAAACTGACAGCCCGTCAGCAGGTGACTGTACTCGCTGGTGATGGTGATGAATCTACCCAGATTACAGCAGTCGATGCAAATGGTTATGCTAATACTGCTGTTAATGTAGAAAATAAAGCCGGTTCACTGCTTCCGTCTACCGGTGGCGCAGGCAGAACGGCTCTGTATGGCTTCGGCGGTATCATGGCGATTGGCTTCGGTGCGACAATTGTCGGCAAAAAACGTGCTGACGAGGAAGAATCCTGATAACATATTCTGAAATACAAGCAGGGGAGGGGGCTGGCCGCTCCTTCCCCGTACTGCTTTAAGGAGAGCCTTATGAAACGAAAAAAATTCATCAATGTGTTTCTGATAATTGGCTTGCTGATAAGTCTGTCCTTAGAAATTGGATAAAAATAAAATGAACAATTCGACAGATGTATTAGCCAACAGTATAGTTAAGTTTACTAATCATTTTGGATGATTTGACGGGAAGTGCATTGAAATCAGATTGTGGAATAGTTTGTCCGGTTGTGTACACATTTTCATCAATTGTACACAGGATACGAAGTCCAGTTGTGGTGACAGTATGAGAAATCAATTCTTTCAATGTATGGATATCTGTTAGTGGCTGCGCCTGAATACTCTTTGAAATTGCTGAAAACATTCTGTGTTCAATAGGGTTGTATTTTGATGTTCCGGGCGGATAATGACAAACGTAAAATATCACGCCAATTTCCATAGAAAGGTCAGATAAATATTTCTTGAACATACGGCGGTTGAATCCATTGCTACCACCACTGTCAGCCATAATCAGTACATGTTTGGTATCAGAATAAAATTGCATTCCTTCCTGATGCCACCATCTGCGGATCGATTCCACAGCAAATTCCGCAGTATCTTTACTGATACCAAGATTCACAAATCCCCTGTTTTTTCCATAGTCATAAATTCCATAAGGTGTAACTCGTTGCTGGCAAAAATCATGGTCATTGACCGCACGGGGAGATTTCGATGCACGATATTCTGAACCATTTGATTTAAAATTTCCTATCATTTCTTTCTTTTTTGCATCAATGGATATGACAGCCCATCCTTTTGTGAGATAAAGACTCCGCATTCTTGCAATATGTTTGAATTGTTTATCCCTGTCTGCATCCTGTTTCGCTGTTCCCTTCATTTTCCTGTTTTGCTGGCGACAATATTTGTTTTTTTAATATGCGTTCCACTGTACTGGGGGATATTTTGATTCCATCCTCTTCAAGAAATTTTGCTATCTTTCGTTCACTCAACGTTGTCCATTTCCGTTCGGACATCGGGTCACCATAAACACCATTCTCCTGTTCTATCATTTGGATAATTCGTTTTGTGATTTCCGGCTGTTTTTCCGTGATTGCTTTCCTTCCGCCTCCTGCTTTTCGGGAACCAGTTTCCAAAGTATATTTTTCCCCCGAAAGATATTCTTTTTTTCCTTTTGTCACTGTTGTACGAGACACATGATATTTTTTGGCGATATGACTTACTCCACCTCTCCCATACTCCGCTGCTTCCTGTCCAAGAATTAATCTCCTTAATTTTTCCGGCAGACTCTTAAACTGTTCTCTATCCACTATTTTTCACTCCCATCATTGTGTTACTACAATTATATCATAAATCTACAATTTGTGCAAGCTATTTTGATGCAATTCCTTATTGCTGTACCCGGTTGTCAGTGATACCTGGAATGCACATCATCAGACACAAATGATTCAGAATTATAATCAGACACTTGAAAATGTCAAAGAGGAAGAATCTGAGAAAATCTTGCAGGAAGCACATGCGTATAACCAGAAACTGAAAACAAATTCTTCACGCTGGAATCTGACTGATGAAGAATTGCAGGAATATCAGAATACGATGAATATCGGTACAGGCGGCATGATGGGGTATCGTGACATCCTCCCCCGCCTAAAGAGGCGGGGGCTTCTTCCC
>DJXD01000022.1 GCA_002449585.1 Ruminococcus sp. UBA7013 | reverse complement strand
ATGTGGTCTCTGTTGTGGATGTAGTTTCAGTTGTGGATGTAGTTTCAGTTGTGGATGTAGTCTCTGTTGTGGATGTAGTTTCAGTTGTGGATGTAGTCTCTGTTGTGGATGTAGTCTCTGTTGTGGATGTAGTCTCTGTTGTAGATGTGGTTTCTGTTGTGGATGTCTCTGTTGTAGATGTAGTTTCTGTTGTTTCTTCCTCAGATTCATCAATCATGACGATCTTATCAGAAAACGGTAGCTGAACATCATATGCTCCCACAACTTTACCATTTTCAATTATAAATACAATTGGTTCTGCTTTTTTATAATTATCTGGTGCTTTCACTTCGGACAGCACATAATAATAATGATCATCATCTTTCAGTCCTGAAATCACAACCGGTTCAGAACCTGAAATCCATGTGATAGACATCTCTGTCTTTGATACTAATTCTGCATCTTTTCCCAAAGTGATTTCAATATTACTGTCTAAAGGAACGTTCTTTCCATCCCCATCCAGAACTTTTAACTGAAGTTCTGCACCAGGCAGTTCATTTCCGTTCTGATCCTGTTTTGAGATTGGAACGCTGATAGAAGTTTCTTCTCCCAATTCACTATAGACAAAATGCCATTCACCGCCGAGATTAATTACATATCCATCACTAATAATCCAGCCAGTGCTAGTATTGGCTATTTTAAAAACAGAATCTTCCTGCGGCAGTAAATAAATACCGGCTGTACTTCCATCTGTAGAAACATCTTTTACAGAATTCAAATTCCAAACAATATATCTTGTGACATATTTATCAAGAAAATCATTTCTGTCATCTGCGGCAGTAGAAGACTCACTATCCTGATATGTTTCATTGATCTGATTACCCTCTTCATCTACAATGAAAATTTTGTATTTACCAAGGACAAGCGTCTCTGTCTGACTAAAATTGAAGACAATCGTTTGATTTGGCTTTTTGATAATCGTCAGATGTTCTTGTGAAATACTTCCATTTAATAATGCAGAAAGCTGATCACCATCTACATAGATTGTGTCACCATCTTCAAAACCAGAAGCATCAATATAAGCCATATTTCCAATTACATAGGGGGCAACAATTGCTTCATAATCCAGAAGTTTATCAGAAATTGTTTCCATATGAGAAATAATAGGTTCTATTACGGAATCTGTCATTTCTTCTGGTGATACGGTTGTATTAACATCAACATAATTTTGAATATTTGTACGATTTTCTGAATCAACAAATATTTCTACACGTTTTGTATTCCCTTCCTTATCTCCTGGTGACTGTCCCATAAAGAGATGTCCTCTATCTTCTTCAGGAGCATAGTGAATGGTATCCGCTGTGACTGTAGTTTTTCCTTCATCAAGTTTGAGATCTACAAAATCAGCTACATAAATCGAACCACAAGTATTTGCTGTTAAGTCTGGTTCAATTGGGAAGCCATTCGCACCGAAATAATTCACTGCAAAATTTGTTTGCAGATGATTTTCTTGTTCCAATCTGTCAGCTGTAATGCCATAATACAGGCCATCACCAAGGATTTTTTTAAAATTATAATCATTGCTTGCTATGACAGGTGTCAAAGCGATATGATCAATAATATCTGTTACATGTGTATCAACATTTTGATCTCTTGTCTGCTGTTTATAAGTAACTTTGCTTGCCTTGACATTACCGCCATCTGCAATAACTGCGCAATGATTTCTTGCAATAATATCAGCATTGGAAAGTCCACTTGTTTGTGCCTTTACTAATGAAACTGTGATTTCAGGTTCATTACCGCTGAGACGTTCATTCGGCTTAGCACTTCCATTATTCCCCATCCAGTTCTGTGTGTCCTGTGTCTGAATGACAACTTCCGTATCAGCAGAAGTCAGCTGTTTCACATAAAAAGTATCATAAGTTGTCTGATGCTGTACTTTTACAAGCAGATACACATAATCCTCTTCTGTGATTTCTTCACCGTTATAATCAATTGCAACTTTATACTCTACAATATCTTTCTTGATACTGAGTGTTGTTGCATTTCCCTGAGAGGTATTTTCAATAAATCCATACAATGAAATATTGTCAATTCCTTTTTCAAGGCAGTCTGCATAAGTTGTTAGTTCCTCATCTGAGCGATATACACGGACAGAGACATCATAATCTGATGTATTATATGCCATAGTTTCGCTTGTCTGTGTACCATTTTCGCCGTATACATAGAATGTATCAAAGCCAATGGTTTCTTGATAATACTGATTATCGCCTGCATTTGGAATAGTAGGATCAAAAGATTCGATTCCCCAGCCTTTGATTTCACCATTTTGTTTGAGTGTTGTCAGCATGTAATAATTTGTATCCATGCCATTTTGCACATAAGATCTTGTTGTTCCATCATAATCATAGACATTAAAATTGACTTTGTAACCAGCAGTAGCTGACATCTGAATCGTTGTGCCATTCAATATGCCTGCGCTGACAGGCAGACCTTCGATTTGATTGACAACAGAACAATTTTGTCTTGACTGTGCATCTTCCTGTGACAATTCTGATGAAGGATCAGCATTTTTCAACAGATAACCCTCAATGCTTGTGGTATCTGGCAAACTGGAAACTGTACTGCCCCATCTTTCCCAATCTTTTTCGGTGAGCAGCGATAAACCTGATTCCCAATTTTCCCCATCCGTATTGATTTCAAACAGCTGATAGAAATTCAGATCATAGTCTGATCCTTCTGGCGCACTACAATTTTGTGGGGCTTGACCGACTGCATGAACCAGCAAATAATAAGTATTATCTGGAATGCTGACAACAGTAGGATCGCCTTTTGCTGTCTGAAAATTAAACTGTGCGGTCAGTTCATTTGCACCATGATATTCTGTCTTCCAATCCAAAGGCGGCTGTAACTTATACGAAAGTGCCTCACGATCGAATGAAAACACTGGTGTAGTTTCCTCTTCTGCAACCGCTCGCAAGGGAACTGATCCACCGAGAGAGCCGGAAAAACTCATGACTGTCATCATGACCGCTGTCAGGCCACTGATAAGCCGTTCCGACAAGGTTTTTGTTTTCTTCATACGCTTCCTTCCTTTCTAAATATTTTTGATGCATTCCGTAATGATACCGAAGCATGATAAAATTATTATAGCATAAAATCACTAAAATTTCAAGCCATTTTAAAAATCCTGACTGTAAAAAATATCATCCTAGAATTGTTAACTTTGTACAAAATAATATTATTATTTGGATATGAACAAATTTTTATTACTTTATGTATAATAATTTATGCAACTTCGATTCCAAACCGATGACAGAGTTCTTCCAGACCGTCCCGATATCCGGCGGCTACTGCTCGGATGCGCCATGTCTGCTGATAGCGATAGAATTCGACAGCAACAACCGTTCTTTCCGCCTGTAGATGTTTCAGATCCATATAGGCCAGCTGTTTTCCCTGACAGAAAATCTGTAACATAGGCCGTTCAATCTGGGAAAAATCAAAAGCAGGATGATTTCCATAAGCAGAAAAGCAGACTGCAATTTTATGAATATCCGGATGCATTCGATTCAGAACAAAAGCGGCTTCTGGATAGTCTGCACCTTCGACAATAGCCGCACCTCGATTTTTCGTAGCAATATTACCGAAAAAAATCATATCTTCATCACAGGCTGTTTTTTCATCATCATGCAGAAGATAAACATAAGCATCCAGTTCCATATTTAATTTCAATCTTTCATAGACCAGCCGGACACGGATTTCTTTTTGCAAATAATGTGTCAAATCGAACCTTGCGCCGGGCTGGAGCATTGTCCCGATACGGGCACGGGCATCCAGCTTCATAGGCTTAGGCAATGGAGGAACAGGCGGAGGGAATTCTGCTTCTTCCAGGGCTTCAAGCTGTTCTTCCTGTTCTGCGAGAGAAGACACGTCAAAAATTTCAAGTCTTCGGGAGATTCGTTCCTCGAAATCCTCCCCCTGAAAATCGGCAAAACCGAAATATTTACAAATTTTCAACCTAAGCATGGGATTTTTTTCAAGTGCCTGTTGTATTTCTGATTCTGTTCCCATAAGAATCACAGCAAGGTCGGCATTTGCATCCATCAATGAAAGTAGCCTTGTGGCGGCTTCTTCGGTCAAGCTGCCAAGATCATGCAGAAGCAGAACATTGCCATGGATCTGATTTTGAAACGCTTCTGACAATGGCACAAGCAGACAGCCTGCATTTTTCTGAATCACATTGCCCTCTGAGAGAAACCCCAATGCATGATAGATCTGCGCCATTAATTCAGCGGCCTGTGTTTTTCCTGTACCGGATTCACCTGCAAAAATCAGATGCAGGGGAACAGAAACATAAGAAATTCTCTGTGCTTGTTCACTTTTCCAAGCTTCCAGAAGGCGGATCAATGCATAAATATTCAGCTTGATTTCTGTCAATCCCTGAAACTGTGCTAGCCGGGCTTCTAATTCTTCCACTTTTCCGGCATTGATTTCTTCCATAAAAATCGCTCCTTTCAAAAAAAAGAAATCCTGATGCAGGATTTCTTTTCTGTAATCATCAAAGAAAACGCTTTGCCAGATCACCAACAGTATTATCTGTAGTCGCCTGACCGATGGCACTGAATTTCCACTGACCATTATGTCTGTAAATTTCGCCGAAAATCATAGCTGTCATATTATCATAATGTTCTGAAAGATTATATTTACACAGTTCCTGATTGGTTTCAGCATCACAGATGCGGATAAATGCATTCTCAATCATGCCGAAATGCTGTTTTCTTTCTCTTGCCTGATAGATATTGACAACAAAAATGATTTTATCGTATTTCTGGGGAAGCTGTTCCAATGATACAACAATCTGTTCATCATCGCCATCACCTGCGCCGGTAAGATTATCACCCATATGCTTAACTGCGCCGGTTGGATGTGCGAGATGGCCGAAATAAACAATATCTTCGGAAGATGTTACTTTTCCATTCACACAAACAAATGCAGAAGCATCGCAGTCAAAATTACTCTGTCCGCCGCCGCCGAACAGGATACCGAGCAGACCACCGCCACCGGAAGTATGTTTTGCTTCATCCCAGCCGAGTCCAACGACAACTTTTTTCAGCGCACCGCCAGAAGTTTTCCGGAGTTCTACTTTCTGACCCTTTACTAGATTCACACCCATTTAAAAAATCCCTCCTGCTTATTTTCTGCCGGCAACCCATTTCATACCCCAGTGGAATGCTTCATCCATTGCTTTATGGCCAGTAAAGAACTGCACAATTTTCTCTACAGAAAATGTTCTGTCATTGCTGTTTTCCAGCATGGCAATTGCGCACATGGTTTTAGTTGAACCATACTCATCCATTCTGACAATGAGATCATCTGCACCGGGACACTTAACTGTCACAATACCGTCAGCTTGCTGCCAGTTGGCAACACCTTCATAAATGAATGTATATACAAGAATTCTTTTGATTTCTGAGACATGCGCACCATTAATGCGGAGATTTTCTCCATTTGCTGCTGCACCGCTCCGATCATCCCCATCAAGGGAAATATAAGGCACATTTGACAGACTACCGAATGCATTTCCCAATGCCTGCACACAGCCTTTTTTCCCGTCTTTCATTTCATACAGACAACCCAGATCCAGATCAATTGATTTCTGACCAAGGCTCAGCCCCAGGATTTTTTTAGCCGGGGGCTGACTCCAGTTCAGATTAATCAGGACTTCGCCAAGCGGCTTATCCGTATTTTTAGAAAGATTAATTTTTTGCCCTTTTCTTAATTCAATTGCCATAGTTAAGCATCAAGGCCGAAATTGCGGCACAGTGCAGCCAAGCCGCCGCTGAATCCGCTGCCGATGGCATTAAATTTCCATTCTCCGCTGTGGCGATACAGCTCTGCAACAACGATTGCAGTCTCGACTGAAAAATCTTCACCCAGATCAAACCGAATCAATTCTTCACCAGTTTCCTGATTCAGCACACGGATATAAGCATTTTCCACCTGACCGAAATTCTGATTTCTCACATCTGCCTCATGAATTGTAACTGTGAAATCAATTTTAGAGATATTAGCAGGCACTTTGGAAAGATCAATCTGGATCATTTCGTCATCGCCTTCGCCTTCACCTGTCAGATTATCACCAGTATGCACGACAGAACCAACCTGATCGGACGTATGATTATAGAAAATAAAATCATCTTCAGAAGCGGCCTTCCCGTTATCGCCGAGCATGAAAGCAGCGGCATCGAGATCAAATTCATGACCGCCATCATATTTATTAGTATCCCAGCCGAGTCCGACAAGAATTTGTTTCAGACCGGGGTTTGTTTTAGTGAGATCTACTTTTTGACCTTTTGAAAGATTTACCATTTCAAAGCCCTCCTAATTATACATTCAATCCGAAATTACGGCACAGAGCGGCAAGACCACCACTGAATCCGCTACCGATGGCATTAAATTTCCATTCACTTCCATGGCGATACAGTTCAGCAACGATAATAGCCGTTTCAATCGAGAAATCTTCACCGAGATCGAAATGCAGAAGTTCCTCACCATTTGCCTGATTCAGTACACGGATATAAGCATTTTCCACCTGACCGAAATTCTGATTTCTGGTATCTGCTTCATGAATTGTCACTGTGAAAGAAATTCTTGCGACATTAGCAGGCACTTTAGAAAGATCCACTATCAGAACCTCGTCATCACCTTCGCCGATTCCTGTGAGATTATCCCCAGCGTGTACAACAGAATTAGCAGCATCAGCCTTATGATTATAGAAAATAAAATCATCTTCGGAATTTGCTTTTCCATTCTGATCCAGCAGGAAGGCAGCGGCATCGAGATCAAAATCATGACCGCCGTCATATTTATTAATATCCCATCCCAGACCAATCATGACTTGTGTCAGACCGGGGTTTGTTTTTGTCAGATCAATTTTCTGCCCTTTTGAAAGATTAATCATGATGCTTTCCTCCTAATTATACATTTACGCCGAAATTGCGTCCCAGTGCGGCAAGTCCGCCAGCAAATCCAGCACCAATGGCATTAAATTTCCATTCACCACCATGGCGATATAATTCACCCACAACGATGGCAGTTTCTACAGAAAAATCTTCTCCGAGATCATAGCGAATCAGTTCCACGCCATTTGTTTCATCCAGAATATGAATATAAGCATTTGCGACCTGTCCGAAATTCTGCATACGGGTTTCAGCGTCATAGATCGTTACTGTGAAATCAATCTTAGAAATATTAGCCGGTACTTTGCTAAGATCCACTTTGATCACTTCGTCATCGCCTTCGCCCTCGCCGGTGAGGTTATCGCCTGTGTGTTCTACTGCGCCTGATCCATGTTTCAGATTATTGTAAAATACAAAATCCAGATCATTGGTAACTTTTCCATTCTCACCCAGCAGGAAAGCAGCAGCATCCAAGTCGAAATCATAGCCACCATCATACTTGTTTGTGTCCCAGCCCAGACCAATAATCAGCTTAGACAGATTGGCATGTCCTTTCGTGAGGTCAACTTTTTGACCCTTTGTCAAACTTACTGGCATAAAAATACCTCCGTTTAAAAAATTTTATAAAAACAGCATCGCTGTTCAGATACAAAATTATGCTTTTTTCTGTGCAGGTTCTTCTTTCTTACCACCAACAATGGCTTTCCGGATCAGATCCACCGGGATAATTGTCAAAGCCATGATCAGAACAATTGCCCATTCTTTCAGATTCAGGCCGAAGCATCTCAGAATCACACCGCCGACATAAGTCATAATAATCTGCACCAGTGTGATACCACCCATTACTTTCAAAAAGCCCGGATTGCCTTTGATATTATCAAACAGATTCATTTTTTCTGTTCTCGCATTAAATGCATTTGCGACAGCGATCAGAATAAAGAATGCAAAATAACCTGTCATTAGATAGCCATTTTCAACACCTTTTACTGTTTCGCTTCTGAACCATGTTTTCATCACCGGAGACAGTACAAAGAACATACTAAGACCAAATGACCAGATCGCACCTGTCAGGATTTCAGACCACATATATTTACTAACAATTGCTTCATCACGGCGTTTGGGCTTTTCGTTCATATATTCCTCAAGAGCCGGTTCTCCGCCGAATGCTAATGCGGCAAGCGTATCCATAACAAGATTGACCCATAACATCTGTGTGATGGAAAGGGGATGATCAATTCCCAGCAGAGGGCATACAAAGCTTACCAGCACAGCGGCGACATTGATCGTTAACTGGAAAACAATAAATTTGCGAATGCTATTAAAAATCGTCCGACCAAATAAAATTGCCTTTTCGATTGACAGGAAATTATCATCCAGAATTACAATTTCACTCGCTTCTTTTGCCACTTCTGTACCGCCGCCCATCGCAAAGCCAACATCTGCTTTTTTCAGAGCCGGGGAGTCATTGACACCGTCGCCCGTCATACCAACAACCAAATCCAATTCCTGTGCCAGTCTTACCAGACGGCTTTTATCAGTCGGAAGCGCACGAGCTACTACACGAAGCTGAGGCAGAATCTTCTTGACTTCTTCATCACTGAGTGCTTTGAGTTCATCAGAAGTTAATCTTACATCTTTATCACTGCGAATAATTCCGGCTTCTTTGGCAATGGCAACTGCCGTTTCTTTTCTATCGCCAGTGATCATGATAACCTGAACACCAGCTTTTTGTACCTGTGCAATAGCCTGAATGGATTCCGGACGCACATCATCACGAATACCGGTGATCCCGACCAATGTCCATTCACCAGAAGGCAGACCCTCTTGTGTGATTCCGCCGTCACTAATCGCAAAGGCAAGCACACGAATCGCACGAACTGCCAATTCATCAATCTTACCCATCATCATTTTAGCATCAAAAGGCTTTTTCTGACCATTGGCATCATAATAATATTTACATCTGTCAATAATCTTTTCTGGTGCGCCTTTGATCAGTGTTCCTGTGACATCACCTGTCACAGCGGCCAGAGAAAATTTATTTGTACTATTAAAAGGCACAGTATCCACGATCTGGATTTTATCATTATTTTCCACATTTTTGACAAAATTCAGGAGTGCCCGTTCTGTCATATTACCGCCGACAGCCTGACGCTGTGCGCCCTGTCCGGAGATCACGGCACTAGTATTATTAAAAATACTTGCTCTGATCAGCAAAGCCTGTGCAGAGCCGATTTTATCATAGCTATCAAATGCATTGCCTGCGCCATCTGTGAAATTTACAACTTCCAGCTGACCTTTTGTGATTGTACCTGTCTTATCACTCATAAGCAAGTTCAGGCTTCCGGCTGTTTCAATACCGGAAATTTTTCTGACAAGGACATTTTCTTTCAGCATCTTGCCCATATTCTGAGCAGATACAATAGAGATCATCAGCGGCAGACCTTCCGGAACAGCTACTACAATTACAATAACCGCCAGAATTACGGCATCTACCAGATCAACAAGAATCTGCTGCCAGTCGCTGAAATAAGCACTCACATCACCGCTGAATGCAATTCTCTGGATCATGAAAGCGATGGCAATGGCAACACCACCAATATAGCCAAACGTACTGATCTGATTGGCCAGCTTGCCAAGCTTGAATTTCAAAGGTGTTTCTCTGTCATCATCTGCCTGGAGTTCTTTAGCGATTTCGCCGTAGATGGTTTTATCTCCCACAGTTGTGACCTGCATCACGGCATTGCCGGAGCAAACGACTGTACCTCTGAATACTTTATGAGGGTGCAGCAATTCTTTGCTGTCTCCGTCCTTAACTTCTTCATCAGCTGTCTTTGCAGCTTCTTCAGATTCGCCATTCAATGTGGATTGATCCACTTTGATATTTCCCTCGATCAGAATACCATCTGCCGGAATTTTATCACCGGACTGGCACAAGACAGCATCACCAACAACAATATCATCAATCGGGATTTCCACGATTTCGCCGTTTCTATAGACTTTACATTTAATCTGTGAAGCTTCTGCCTGGAGTTTCTGGAATGCATTTTCATTCTTATATTCTGAAAATGTAGAAACCAGTGTAGCAATCAGCACAGCAGCAGCAATGCCGACAGCTTCATACCATTCTGTTTTTCCCATGAACGTAAACACGACATTAATAATCAACGCCACGAGCAGAATTTTAATCATAGGATCGCCTAAATTATCTTTGAACTTATCCCAAAGACCCTCGGCGGCTTGCTCTGACATTTTATTACTGCCATTTTTCGCCCTGGAAGCTTCGACTTCTTTGTCTGAAAGCCCTGTAATCTTCTTCATTTTTCTTTACCCTTTCATATGTTCTGATATTAGAACAGAAATAAATCCGTCCCGCAATTATTATAGCACATTTTCAAAAAAAAGACAAGTTATTTTACAAAGATTTTTCATAATTTTAACGCTGTCTTTTCATAATCGTCATTTTCACTAATTTGTCTTATTCCCATTTGTGAATTATGACGAGTTATAATCTTGGATCTACTGGCTCACTCTCAAAGGCCAGCACACCAAACACACATTCATGAATCTGATATAATGGCGCATGTTTCACAAATCGATGCAATGCTTCTATACCCAATGCAAATTCTTTCAAGGCAAGCGAACGCTTTCGATTTAAAGATCTCTGTTTCAGCCGGCTCAAATATTCTGGGCTGAGATATTCTGCACCATAAATCATTCTTAAATATTCCCGTCCTCTGCATTTTACAGCTGGCTGTAATAATTCAGACTGCCGTTTTGCTGTAAAATATTCCGGCTTGATTACCATGCCTTCGCCGCCTGTGCCTGTCAGATCTTCCCACCATGCAACGCCTTTCTGAATGCTGTCTTTCTCCTGTGTATTCACAACAAGATAAGGCGTTTCCATGAATACCAGATCAGAACCATCTGCAATATAATTTCTAATATTTTCCATATGCCAGATATGAGATTGTTCTGAAAATACCTGATCTTCACAGGCAAGCAGATGAAATGGCGCAATCCGGAAATCATCAGGAGAATGCACTGTCCAGCAGTATTCCCTATAGGCTTTGGCATAATTTGCAATATCTTGCTGTTTTTTCTGATAACGCTCCAAAAGCTCTGAATTCTGAATTCGATCAGCTGTTTTCTGCAAAGCTTCCACAGCCATTGCCAATGATTGACTTCCGGCCGCACTCACGGGCGCATATTGATTTTTTAATAATACCTGTGCTTTTTCACTCCATGGCATCAGCTCGGCATCCAGACAGATCCAATCTGTATTAAATTCTTCCCAGAAATGATTTCTAGTCAAGACAGCATCTAATCTATCCAGCAAAATTTTTTCTATTTCTGGCTGATCAAAAAACCGCCGTCCAGTTCGGGTATAAATAATTCCTCTTGTGCCGTCTTTGACACCAAATCTATTTTCAGCTGTTGCAAGCGTATGACAAAGTATCATCACTGCTCTTGATCCCATATGCTTCTTTTCACAGATCACATATTCAACACCCTTTTTATGATAATATTCAAACGCTTCGAGCGGATGTTCTAAATAATCCTGCAATTCACTTGTCCGACAGGGTGACATTGTTGGCGGCAGATAAATCAGCCAATGCGGATCTGCTGCAAATCGAGACATAATTTCAAGTGCGGCAGCGGCATGATTTTCCTGAATCTGTATTCCGGGAATCAAATCCGTATGCAGATATAATTTCCCCTGATATTCGCCGATTGTGAGCAGATCTCCCATACTTTCGGCTTCTTTTTTCTCATCCAGCGGCCGGACAGGGGCATAATATTCTTTCAGCGCATCGACACTGATGCATTCTTTTTCCGGCCAGCGGAATGCTGTCAGCTTTCCTCCGAATACACAGCCCGTATCAATGCAATAAGTATGATTCACGGCCTGCACTTCTTTTTGAGAAATATGGCCATATACGACAACTGCCCGGCCACGGTAATCCGCCGCCCAATTCAGGCGCACAGGCAAACCATATTCATCCATTTCCCCGGTTGTCTCGCCATACAGACAAAAATCACGCACTTTTCCCGATCCACGGCCAATATATTCCTCCCGGAGTCCTGCATGTGCAATCACAAGTTTCCCATCATCCAGCACATAATGACTGATTAATTTATCCAGAAATCCGGCGACTTCTGCCCGAAAATCTTCACTTTCCTGACTGAGTTCTGCAATCGTTTTATCTAATCCATGTGTGAGCTGTACCTGCTTTCCACGGAGATATTTTAATAATTTCATATCATGATTTCCAGGTACAGCCAAAGCATTCCCAGAACGAACCATTTTCATGACCAATTTCAAAACATTGACATTCTGATCTCCTCTGTCACAAAAATCCCCCAGAAATGCGGCTTTTCTTCCTGCGGGATGCTGATAGATCCCATCTATTTCTTGATATCCTAATTTTTCCAGAAGCATGACAAGTTCATCATAACAGCCATGAATATCCCCGATCACATCGACTGGATCATGCATATCTTTCCGATCATTCCAGAGTTTTGTCCTGATAATTTCAGCATGATCAATATCATCCAGAGAATTCAGGACATATACAAACCGGAAGCCTTCCCGTTTCAGATTGCGGATACTTCTTTTCAGATCTTGACAATGCTTTTTGATCACCCGTTCCGGATACCCTCTGTTTTCTCTTGCCTGATTACGCTCCAAAAGAATGCTTTCGGGCAGATTCAGCACAACAGCTGCCGCATGGACATTCTGCTTTTTGGCAAGATCCAGCACTTTTTTTCGAGCAGACTGCTGCAAATTTGTTGCATCAATCACAGTTAATTTTCCATTTGTCAGGCGAATCTCTGCGGCATGATATAATAAATCAAAAGCATCCTGCGAACAATCCAGATTATTCTCATCATCTGAGACCATTGCCCGAAAGAAATCAGAAGACAATACTTCTGTAGGTTTAAAATATCGATTTGCAAAGCTAGTTTTCCCGGAAGAGGTACTCCCGATCATTGCGATGAGTGATAATTCAGGAATTTCTATCCGCATTTTGTAAACACTCCCATCTGTGTTGGCGCACCATATTGAGGATCTATCTCCCCGATTTCCTGCAATTCACAAGTATATCCGAATGCATTGCAGATATGATCTGTCCATGTTTGAAATTCATTTCTTGTCCATTCAAATCTATGATCTTCATGGCGGAGCTGTTCTGCCGGAAGAAATTCATAATTGCAATTATATTCCCGGTTAGGCGTTGTCAAGATCACCGTCCGGGGGGCGGCGAATTCAAACAAAATGCGTTCAAATGCCGGAATTCTGAGCGGCTCAAGATGTTCAATCACTTCGATCACACAGGCACAGTCATACCCTGAAAAGCGATGATCTTTATATGTCAAAGATGCCTGCATGAGTGTGAGCTTTTGTTTTCTATAAGCTGGCATTCTGTCATAATGCAGTCTTTGCATGGCTTTTTCCAATTCTCTGACAGAGACATCACAGGCAGTGACTTTCTGGATCTGTTTTTCATCCAATAACATAGAAGTCAGCCGACATTCTCCACAACCCAGATCAATCACAGAAGATGCGCCACTTTCCAGAACAGCCTGTTTCACGGCTTCTAATCTCTGCTGATTCAAAGATTTCTTCTGTTCTGTTGGTTCAGATTCTTCTGATTCTGTCACAGAAAGCGGCTCTGTTTCGAGTAATCTATCAATTGCTTTATGTGCATAGCTTTTTCTTTGATAAAAATATCTATGAATAATTTTCTCTTTTGCCGGATGATCTGCAAGCCAGCTTTCGCTATGGGATAATAATTTATCAATTTCATCTTCGCTGACATAATAATGCTTTTGTCTGTCAAAAGCCGGGATCAGGACATATAAATGATTCAGCAGATCTGAAAGGCGCACTTCTCCTGAAATTGTCAGATTGATATAGGGACTTTCCCCCCATTCCGGAAACATGGGATCAAGCAGGTTTCTTTCCGTATGCACCTCATAGCCCAATGGGGCAAAGCATTCTTCTGCAAGCGATGGATTCCCCCCATCATAAAGCGCAGAAATACAAGCCGTCAGATGCAGTTTTTTTTCAGCCAATTCCGGGCGTTCATCACAGCGGCCGCTCATCGCCGTGCCAAATACTCTGGTCAATGCATTGCTCATGAATGAGGAAGATACATATGGTCTGTCATTGACATAATCAAATAAGCCGCCTTCTTTTGATCCGGCTTTTCCTCTGGCAAGCTCGATTGCATTCAGATCCAGAAGCAAAGCCGCCATTGTTTTTTGCTCTGATACTTCAGGATAAAATACATGTGCTTTTCCATAACTTAACTCAAATGTCTGTATTTTATCAGGGTGCTTATACAACAAATAGCCTAATTCCTGTGTATGCTCTCCCTGATAAGTAATTGTCAGCAGCACATTTTTCGACCCCCTTTAGATCATATTTAACTTTTTAGTATAGCATAAAAATCATTTTTTGTCAAGTAGTTCATATCCTTTTTCTGCAATGGCTTTCTTGATCTCATCCAAATTTTCTAATCTATGACATAGTGTCAGGATAGCAAGATTTTTTTCATGATCCGGTTCAGCAGAAATCACCTCTGGAAAAGATTCTAGTACTTTCTTAACAGTCGCTTCACAATGCGGACACATCATTCCCTCTATACATAATGTATCCTGCATCAAGCTTTCCGGTTTTACATCTGTCAGATCAATCTGCTTTAAGGCAGATTTCTGCTTTCTGTCATGATGGGAATCATGTAGTTTTACAAAATTCAATCTCAATGCATTCGTCACAACACAAAAACTTGATAAGCTCATTGCGGCCGCCCCAAACATTGGCTGCAATTCCCAGCCAAATAATTTGATAAATGCCCCTGCCGCCAAAGGAATGCCGATCAGATTATAAATAAATGCCCAAAATAAATTTTCATGAATATTTGTCAATACTGCCCGGCTTAATCGCACCGCACTGACAGCATCTGATAAACTACTTTTCATTAAAACAGCATCTGCCGCATCAATGGCGATTTCTGTCCCTGCTCCAATCGCAAGCCCAATATCTGCCCGTGTCAATGCTGGTGCATCATTGATTCCGTCGCCAATCATCATGACTTTGCCTTGTTCCTGCAATTTCCGGATCACATGTTCTTTTCCTTCCGGAAGTACCCCAGCAATCACGGCATCCGCCTGAATCTGTTTTCCCACTGCTTGCGCTGTGATTTCATTGTCACCTGTCAGCATCATCACTTTCAGCCCCAGATTTTGCAAATCATGAATCGCTTGTATGCTATCCTTCCGGATCACATCCGCCACAGCGATTAGCCCATAGATCTGATGAGCATAGGCAAAAAATAACGGCGTTTTCCCTGCTTGTGCCAATTCTGCTGCCTTTTCCTGCATCGTTTCAGAAATCAGCATCTTAGATTGTAAAAATTGCAGGCTTCCGGCATACATCCGTTTTCCCTGCGCTTTGGCCGTCAGGCCATTCCCTGGCAATGCTTCAAAATCTGTGATTTCCATCGGAACAGCACTCCGGATTTCCGGATTTTCCAAAATCGCCTTTGCAATCGGGTGTTCACTCCGGATTTCCAATGAAATCGCCAGCTGTAATAATGCCGCTTTTGGCACATTCTCCGGAATAATATCCGTCACTAATGGCCGCCCTTCTGTGATCGTTCCTGTCTTATCCAGCACAGCAATCTGCATTTTCCCGGTTTCTTCTAATGATACAGCTGTCTTGAATAAAATGCCATGCTTCGCACCGACACCATTTCCCACCATAATCGCCACAGGTGTGGCTAATCCTAATGCACAGGGACAGCTGATCACTAATACAGATATACCCCTTTCCAGCGCATAGCCTATGCTTTGCCCCGTCATCAGCCAGATACAAAATGTCAATATAGAAATTCCGATTACTACGGGCACAAATATACCTGATATTTTATCAGCGATTCTTGCAATAGGTGCTTTTTCTGCTGCCGCATCACTGACCAGATGAATAATCTGTGATAATGCTGTATCTTCTCCGACTTTCACCGCCTGGCATTTCAAATAGCCTGACTGATTGATCGTTCCGGCAGAAACAGCATCATGCAAATTTTTATCTGCTGGAATGCTTTCCCCTGTCAATGCAGATTCATCCACTGCGCTATTTCCCTCTATCACAATCCCATCTGCCGGAATGCTGTCTCCGGGTCGAATGATAAAAATATCCCCTTTTTGAATCTGCTCTGCTGGCACAGTGATCTCTGTTCCTTCCCGGATAATCACGGCTGTTTTTGGGGATAATTGCATTAATCCTTTTAATGCATCCGTAGTTTTTCCTTTTGAATGCGCTTCCAGCATCTTTCCGACTGTGATCAGCGTCAGGATCATGGCCGCAGATTCAAAATATAACTGCATCATGCAATTCATAACAAGTTCCTGATCTCCATCTGTAACAGCTCTTGTCATGATAAATACTTGTACCACGCTCCATAAAAATGAAATTCCTGATCCCATTGCTACAAGTGTATCCATATTGGGACTTTTATGCATCAGCCCACGGAAGCCATTCACAAAAAATTTGCGATTCATCAGCATGATCACAGCAGATAATAATAATTCCGCTAATGCCATAGCAATATGATTCCCCTCAAAAAATGCCGGGAGCGTCCATCCCCACATCATATGACCCATAGAGAGATATAACAGGGGCAATAATACAGCCGCTGACATGAGAAATCTTTTTCTTAATTCTGGTGTTTCCGTATCTTCGAGCGCATTCTTTTGCAATGCAGGCGCATTTTCAGAAAAAGCTCCATATCCGGCATTTTCCACGGCATGGATAATTTCCTCTGCGGAAGCTGTTCCGTCAACTTTCATAGAATTTGTCAAAAGACTTACAGAACATGCCGTCACGCCGGGCACTTCATTCACAGCTTTCTCAATTCTGGCACTACACGCAGCGCAGCTCATACCTGTTACATGATAATTTTCCATCACATCATTTTCCTATCACAGATAATTTCTGTGCCAATATTTATAATTTATCAGCCAATCCAAGCATTGGCTCTCTGTCAGAATGGCAAGAATCTCTGTTTTCTGAGGAAGAAATCCTCTGGATTCCCAGCATAATATTTCATAATGCCTGTTGCCTTTCTGCATACAAGATTCATAAGCAAGAGCCTCTTTCCAATGCGATTCTTCATAAGAAGACCGGACAAAATTTTCCAGCTGATTGGGATACATTGGCATCATCTGCAATTCGCAAACAGTCTCCTGATATTCATCTTCGAATTCTTCAAAAGCAATGGGAAAGATCTCATCATCATAGCGCATGAGAAAATATACATCTGCATAGGGATGCTGTCTATATTTTTCAAAATCAAATTTCCGGAGATATTTCTGCAATTTTTCCCTGTTTTTACATTTTTTATACTGATGCGGATCAGCGGCGGACTGCGGTGTCCAATTTTTCAGCCAAGATTTCGCTTCTTCTTCCTCTGCAATTTCTGCCAAAGTTTTCACACTCATAAAAAAGTCTCCTTTCAGGGTTTTCCTTATTATAACATATCTCAAAGAAAAAAGCAAGTGATCCTGCATCATTCACTTGCTTGAGAATATTTCTTCTTATCAATCTTGGCAAAGCATTCCTGCATTCATGCGAAAACTTCGATCTGCATAATTTTTAGCATCATTCTCATGTGTGACAATCAAAACAGCCGTGCCATTGTGCGCACTTTCTTTCAGGAATGAAAAAACGATCTTAGTCGTTTCATCATCAAGATCACTGGTTGGTTCATCTGCTAGGAGAATTCCGGGCTTCTTCATCATGGCTCTTGCAATCGCCATGCGCCGAAGCTCTCCCCCCGATAATTCCGAAGGCATGGCATTTCTAAGATGTGAAATTTCTAATCTATCCAATAGGGCACAAGCGTCTGCTTCATGCGGCTCTTCCCCATAAAGCGTATACGGCAGACAGATATTTTCCAGCATTGTTAAACTATACAGTGCCGTTTGTCCCTGCGGTATCATTCCAATATGCTGATTTCTCAGCTTTGACAGCTCCTGATCTTCCAGATCATAAAGACTCTTATCATCCAGAAATATTTTCCCTGCTGTCGGCTGTAATAATCCGGCAAACATATTTAGCAATGTACTCTTTCCGCTTCCGGAACGTCCCATTATGATGACCAATTCCCCCGGATTTAATCTAAAATCCGTCTCCTGTACCGCTGTGAAACGATTGGCATTTTTCATCTGCCGTGGAAACTCTTTGCTGATTTTTTCAGCTTTTAATATCATATTAATTATCCCCTCTCAAAATCAAACCTGTATCAATCCGGCTGATTCGAAACGCTGATACACTTGCTGAAATCATGCCCGTAAGAACAGATAATATCACCGCACTGATAATATATACTATCAGCTGACTGACATCCGGAAGCAGAAACGGCAAATGCAATTGCTCCTCAATCAGATTATTAAACGGGATCATAATCAGCAAGCCGATGCAGATCCCCCCTGTACTTCCTGAAAATGCTGTAATACATGCCTCTTGCATGACAATTCCGGCAAGCTTCTTTCTGGATGCCCCCAATACTCGCAATACAGCAAATTCTTTCTTTCGTTCATTCACGCTCATCGTAAACGCCAATAATAAAATCATGATTCCTAACAGCCATACCGCAATAATCAAAATACTGATCACATTTGATACACCTGCTAAACTATCTGACACACCTGAAATCATTTCTTTTGTCTGAATAGCCTTGACTTTCTTCACATGCAAATTAATATCATTTACAATTTCTTCCGGCGTATGCTCTTCATCTGCATTGATCAACACACAAGAAACGACTTTATCCGGATCAATATTCTGAAACGTATTCAAATGCAAATCCAGAGAGGATTGAATCAAGGCTTTAATAGTATCCGCATTTGTGAATACCGTTGTATCAAAGCTCGTTCCTGTTTTATCCAGCTTTGCGGCAACATGGCATTCCACGCCATAAAATTTGAGCGTATCCCCCACGAATGCATTTAGATCATTTCCAACCACAATATCATATTTCTGCAAAGTATTGCGATAGCTTTTTTTGATCCATGGCGAAATGGTGAAATCTGTATCCGGATCATAGCCAATAATCTGAACTGGGATTGTACAGCATCCCGAATTCGCAGATGCTAAATAAAATTGCGCTGAAATCTGCCCGATTCCTTCCCTTGATTGAATTTTTTCCAGTCGTGCGGTATCCATATAGAAATAACCTGTATTTCCCTGAAGGACAATATTTTCAAGATTGGCCTTTGTTGTGGCTTCATAGGGAACAACCATAATATCTGCGCCAAGTCTGTCCTCTAATGAATGCAATCCGGTTTTCAGGCTGGTGATCATCAATGTTCCGCCGAACACTGTCAGTGATAATAATGCTGTTAATAAAATCAAGATTGCTGTCCGGATGGGCTTCCCTGCCAGATTCCGGAACGGCAATGACTTAGATAATCTCATACATCATTCTCTTTTCTATGTATTATAATAGCAATCACGCCGACAATCATAATCAAAATGCCAAGAATCAAAACCGCTGGTTTCATGACAGAATGACATCTCATATCCGTCATCATACAAAGATTGATCAGATGATTTGGCAAAATTGCCGCTAATGCCGCAATTGCTTCCATGGCTAAGATCATACCGGATTTCGTTTTCCCATCTTTAAAAGCAAACATGACACTGCTCAGGAAAAATAATACCAATCCCAGCCCGAAAACGGCCTGTTCTGCCCAATGGCACACCATCCAGCCGCCATCTTCTTTGGGCGCACACGCATGAAACACAAATTTTGTTCCGAAACAAAGTGCTGTACTCAGCATAAATAATATGATATCTAAAATCAATCCTGTTTTCTTCATAAATCAACCACTCCTATTTTTTAATAGCTTTTTCTGCCATTGGATACGCCTGATAAAAGCTTTCTGTTTGATATTCCGGATCTCTCACATGGAATTTAAAATCTGCATCTGTTTTCAGAAAATAATCCTCTGTTTTCCAAGTAGCATCCAGATTATAATATACATTCCCGATTCTAACAAGATTCCATGCATGAAATTCTGTGCTTCCATCTGTCAATTCTGCTGTTCCGGTGATCACACGGGCATCAATCCCGGCTTCCCTCAAAAGTCGATACATCGCTACTGCATACCCCTGACAGACAGCATGATGATAAATCAAAGCCCCGTAAGCTGTCGCTTTCAGATGATAATATTTATTTTTCTTATGAATCACATCATAATCCACATGTTCACAGATATAATCATAAATTTTTCTGATTTTTTCATAATCCGATGTCCAAATATGAAAATCCATTTCAGCCAGCACCTGCCGGATCTGTTCAGATACTTCCTGTTCCTGCGTCAATGTTGTATAATATTCCGGTATGATCTCGATTTCATATTGATATAAATCTTCCTGCTTCTGATAGCTATAATGCATTTCATAACCGCCATATTGATGAAAAATATAATCTCCCTCTGTGGGATCGTCTGTTTCTTCCAGCGCATATTTCATCAATTCCCGGACAATTACATTAATATCTTCCATATTATCGCCATGTGAGCTATAATAAATAATAATCTTTTGATCATGCTTTCGAAGAGAATTCCGGATTGCTGTAATTATCTGATCAGCATTTGTAAAATAAATACTCAAATCCTGCCTAATAGAATAATGCGCCTGTGAAGCGCATCCTGTCAGCAAGATCAGCACCATCAGCACAGAAAGGATTCTATATTTCATGCTTTTTTCGCTTCCAGATGGCAACAGCATTAGAATTCACAAGCAAATGCTCTATCTCTATCCCAGCCGGACAGATCTCCCGGCAGGCAAGCGATTTTCCACAGCCTTCATAAATATGATCCCGATAAGCTTTACAGATTTCCTGTTTCTGCTTTTCAGGAACGGCTGTCAATATTCTTGCTGTCAGTGTCATTGATGCCATTCCGAAAAATGTTCCTCCAGCATAAAAATTCGGACAGATCTCTAAACAGCATCCGCATTGCAGACAGCGGGAAGCCTGATAAGCTATTTCTGATCCATATGTTTTAGCTTCCTCTGCAAACCAGATTCTCATGATTTTCAAATTTTCAAATAAAATACTCCTGTCAACGATCAAATCCGCAATAACAGGGAATTTCCTCAACGGTTCTATTTTGATCTCTCCGTTGAATTCTTTCAGACGTGCATCACAGGCAAGCCTTGGCCTGTGATTGATCACCATGGCACATGCGCCGCATTTTTTCTGCATACAGCTGCATTCCCATCTGACAGGATCATCCAGTTTTTGATTTAAATCATGCAATACTGACGCAACACTTGCATTTTCATTCTGTGCCTGATATTCATAACTTTCCCAATGCGGACTTGCATCCGGTGATTCTCTCCGGAGTATCTGCAATTTCAGATTCATAATTCTGCCCTTCTTTCAGGGATCTCCCGGAATGTGATCTTGATTTCCTGCGCAAATTCTGCAATCGTTGTTTTCCGGAATGCTTCCTTTTTTTCAGGATAATCTTCCCGATAATGCGCCCCCCGGCTTTCTTTTCGTTCCAATGCAGATAATAGCATTGCTTTTGCTAAATAAATTCTATTCTCCTCCCGGAAATTTGAGCCTTTCAGGCTCTCCAGCTGATGCAATGCCTTTTCCAAATCTCCGGCATTCCGGATTATCCCTAATCCAGATACTAAAATTTCACCAATTTTTTGTATCAATTCCGGAGAAGCCGGACGAAAATCAGAAATCATGCCAGAAACATCTTTCTCAGAAATATCCTCCGGATTCTGCAATATTATTTCTGCGGCCTTCCGCCCCCCATACAGCGCACCAAGCAGAGAATTCCCCCCTAACCGATTCGCCCCATGATATTGACAGGCACATTCCCCGGCCGCATATAAATTCTTGATATTTGTCTGATGCTTCTCATCAACGGCAATGCCACCCATAAAATAATGAATCCCTTCTTTGACAGGGAGCGGCGCAGATGCCGGATCAAGTGCCAGATAATAGATGATTTCCTGACGAAGATCAGAAAGCTTTTTCTGCCATGTTTCCTGAGATAATCCTGTCATATCCAAATAGACAGATCCGCCGCATTCCCGGCGGATCATATACATCTCCCGGGAAACGACATCACGGGGCATGAGATTTTTCAGCTCCGGATATTTTTCCTCCATGAAATACCATTTTTTCTGATTCTTCATGATATATAATCTTCCGCCTTCTCCTCTGGCGGCCTCTGTGACAAGACATCGTTTTCCATAAATCCCGATCGTTGTCGGATGATATTGCAACATTTCCAGATTTCCCAGCTCTACCCCCTGCCGGAATGCGATTGCTGTCACATCTCCTGTATTTTGCGTTGTCCCTGTTGTCATCCCCGGAAAAATGCCATTCATCCCCCCGGAACATAACAGCACGATTCCAAAAAAATCCCGGATTTCTCCTGTATACAGATCCCGAATTCTTGCACCCATGCAGATATGATCCCGAATCAGCAGACAGATCAGCTCATGATGGGAATATCTTCGAATCTTTCCGGAAACTTCATGCTTTCTGGCTTCATCAATCACAGCTGTCATGATGATTTTTCCTGTACTGCTCTGTGCATAGGCAGTGCGCTTTTTTTTCTGTCCGCCGAAATTCCGGAGCATAATATCCTGATCTGTCATATTAAACGGAACGCCTAAATTTTCCAGCCATCGGACAATTTCCGGTGCATGGCTGGTTAAATTCCGTACGGCATTGGGATCTGCCAGATATACGCCCCCTCGTAGCGTATCTTCATAATGATTCTGCACCTGATCTTGTTCCCCCATGGTATTCAATGCCGCATTGATGCCACCCTCTGCCAGCACAGATTGTGCACGTTCTGAATTCTGCAAAGAAATCAGATCACAGGAAAACCCCTGCTCTGCCAGTGTCACAGATGCGGATAATCCTGCCAGCCCTGCACCTATGATAATCATTCTTCCCATGGCTTCACCTCCAGCGCAGATAATAAATCACAAATGCGATTCCTGCTAATAATAATATCACTGATAAAATCATTAAAATATCTATTATCATTTTCTGATAATTCCGTTTTCCCAGCGCAATCATCAGCGGGCGGATATTACTAATCACATGCACAGCGATCGAAAGCACAAGCAAAATCTGTGAAATCAGCTGCATCATGCCGAAATCATTTAGTCTGTAAACATCATGATTTTGATTTCCCAGAAAGATCAGCACATGAAATAAAATAAAAATCATGATAGCAAAGCCGCTGGATCTTCTTAGCCAGAATAATCGATTTTCTTTATAGTAAGAAACCCCTGCTTTTTTACAGGCTCGGCATGTATCCGCCGTTAATTTACAGCCAATTCCTGCATGAATCAGAATGAATAGCAGCATCAGCCAAGCAAGGCCTTTCATGATTGCTGATCCTCCCGGAATGATCCCAGCTAGCTGAAATCCTCCTGCAATGGCATGAATCAGGAACAGGACTAAAATACTCATACTGAGTATGGCATTGATTTTTCTCATATCATTCCCCCTGTACCTGGATCATTTCAATTTGCGCTATTTCCTGAAGCGTATCCGCCCGGTAAGCTTCTGCAAATTCCTGTGAAAGCACCAGAATATCAAATTTCTGATATTCTGCTTTGGAAAGCATTAATATAATATCTTCCTGTTTGATTTCACATTGATGTTCCGGCAATCTTGATTGATAATTCTGTGCTAATGTCAATGCATTGCTGTCTCCTTTGGCAACTGTACAAATAATATCTTCAAAAATCAGATCAATTTCTTTCCCGGCGAAAAAATCACGCCAATTAGCAAGGGCATCCGGATCAGTATGCTTTGCAAGATTAAGATAAATCAGATATGTTCCTGATGGCTGATCTACCATCACAGATGCACTTGATACTGCATCAGGATCATGCTGAAATACTGTTTTGGCATAATCTGTATTTAGAAACGGAACACCCAGCATCAGAAACAGGATCAGCAGATCACATAGCACATGTTTAAAAATTTTCATTGTTCAGCTTGTTTCAGGGCTTCACTAACAGCTTCCTGAAATTCCTGATAATTTACAGTTGCACCACTAATGGCATCTACATCAGAAAGATCCCCTTTTTCAACTAACTGTTCTGCATAATAATCACAGGCCGCACGGGCTTTTTGTGCCTTATTATAAAAATCCCTGTTGGCGACTTCGCCATTTTCTTTGCCATATTCTTCATCTTTGAGCGTTCCATCCAGCTCGAATGTCTGGAATTGACAATCCGTGATCACTCCCCCAGAGATCGTAAGCGTCACAACGCCATAGCCATTACCAGCGGCAGAATCTTCTTCATTGATATATTCCTGACTTTGTGCCTTATAAATTCCATCTGCATAGCTTTTGCTTCCGCAGGCTGTCAGACCGCAAAGCAGGAAAATGATTCCCATCATAAATTTCTTTCTTTTCATTTGGATTCCTCCGCTTTAATCTCTTCTTCTGATTTCAAATCTGTCTTTGTGACATGTGTTCCCTCTTCACTGAAATGAATCTTGCCTGTAAAATTTTGATTCACCACTTCTTTCACGACACGCCCATTTCTAAGCACAATCGTTTTCTGCGCCACTTCGGCAACTTCCGGATCATGTGTAACAACGATCAGCGTCGTTCCTTCATCATGAAGCTTATGAAATAAATCTACTACAATTTCTTCATTGGCTTCATCTAAATTTCCGGTTGGCTCATCGGCTAAAATAATTTCTGGATAATTAATTAATGCTCTTGCAACACAAACTCTTTGCTGTTCACCGCCGGAAAGCTGACTGGGCAAATGTCTGGCACGATCAGCCAGCCCGACACGCTCCAATGCTTCCATTGCTTCTTTTTCATCCGGAATGCTATGATAATACTGCGCCAACATGACATTTTCCACCGCTGTCAGATAATTCACAAGATGAAACTGCTGAAAAATCAAGCCGATTTTATCCCGTCTGACTGTCGTCAAATTCTTAGAACTTTCTTTTGAAATATCCACCCCATCAAGAAGCACTTCTCCTTTGCTGGGCTTATCCATACAGCCAATAATATTCATCATCGTACTTTTGCCCGATCCAGAAGGCCCCATAATCGAAACCCATTCCCCTTTTTCTACTTTCATGCTGACATCATCCAGCGCATGAAGTTCCCCATAAATTTTATAAATATGCTTTAATTCCAGTAAACTCATCTTAACACCTCATTCGCCTTTGAGTACTAATGCCGGATCTACTTCAGTTGCGCTCCGGATCGGCATCAGACTTGATAATCCCGTCACTAATACAGATACTAAAATAGTAATCGGCACAAGTGCAGGCATGAAAGAAATAGAACTGCTGAATACATGAATGCTCACTTGCTGAGCAAAAATAAACCCAAGAATTGACCCTAAAATTCCCCCTAATCCGCCAAGCATCATGCTTTCACCTAAAAATTCTTTGATAATACTCGCATCAGATGCCCCGATTGCCTTCCGGAGTCCGATTTCTTTTCTTCTTTCCGTGACAACTGCTGTCATTGTCGTTGCCACACAGATCATTGTCAAGGCTAATACAACGATTGTTACTAATAATACTAATGCTTGTAATTTTGTCAATACTGTCGTCTCTGATGCTGTTACTCTCTTCACAAGCCGGGCATTCACTGCCGGTACTGCATTGCTGATCTGCTCTGCATAAGCGGCTAATTCTTCCGATGTCGCTGAAATACTTAATTCTGCTACATCAATAGAATCCGGCTTTTCTGTCAAAGCTTCCAGATCAGCCAGAGAAACATAAACATAATCCTCTTCTGATCCGCCTGTATCCAAAATTCCTGTAATTTCAAATTCTGTAATACGATCTACTACAGTTTCTGCATCTTCCCCAGCTTCTTCAGGCGTATAACTCACTTCCAGCAGATCCCCCATTTTCAGCCGGAAAGATTCTGCAATCCCTGCGCCAATCATGATTTGTCCGTCAGCAGATGGCCAGCTTCCTTCTACATGCCAATAAGGACTTGTTGCCTGTGCGCCAGTCATATCCGTTCCAGCAATCACAACAGGCCGCTCATGAATCCTGACATTCTCATAGCGATACGGCGCAATGCCAACAACATCCTTTCCATTCAGAACAGCCGCCCCCTGCTGAATCTCTTCCAATGTCAATTTATCCTCCGCAGGCGTAAAAATCATATTTGCCCCGTAATTCCGAAATTGTGCGCCCATTTGCCGAGGAACATCATAATAAATTGTCACTAATCCGGATAATACGGTTGCACCGATCGCTATCGAAAGCAATGCCACCAGCATCCGGGAACGCCGCCGCATCAGAGAGGCGATAATCATCCGGAAATACATTTGTCTTTTCTTCATGAAAAATTCTCCTCTCTTAATGGCCACCATGCAGAACTTCAGCAGGTCTTAATCTTAATAACATCCGAATCGCCGGAATACTTCCTGCTAATGTCACTAATATCACTAAAATTGCAACAATAGGAATCACGACCGGACGGAGGGCAATCGCTGAGCCAAATACAGTATGACCGATGATCTGCGCAAAGCCAAACCCTGCAAAAAAGCCAATAATGCCGCCAAAAATCGCCGTGATAAAAATTTCTGTCAGCACTAAGCCTGAAATTGCTCCATTCTGTGCGCCGATCGCCTTCATCAGGCCGATTTCACTACTTCTTTCCATAACGCTCGCCGTCACAAGATTACAAATTCCCAAAGCCGCACCGATCAGGCTCAAAATCGTGATCAAAATCATGAGCAGCTGTGTTTTCTCCATAATTGCGCCTTCTGAATCGGCTACCTGCCGCACTGGAGAAGCTACAGAATCTGTAATTACTTCCTGAATCTGATAGCAAATAGAACTTGCATAGGCTGTACAATACCAGATTTCATATTGTGCAACTGTCAAAGAAGATGGATCTTTTGCGGCTCGCTCTGCTAATTCATTATCGGGCGTTGTCAGGGCACTGACTTCTATACTATCAATACAGCCATCCAGATCCTCCAATGCTTGCACAGTATTCAGCGGTGCAAAGATCTGATCATCTTCTTCCCCTCCGGCATCAAAAACGCCGATAATTCTGAAATTTTTCTCTCCGGTACTGCCCTTGACATGAATACTGTCTCCAGCACTGAGATTTAATTTTTTGGCCAATGCAGACCCAATCATTGCAATTTCAGCATCTTCATTTGATTGTTCATCAAGCCATTCACCGGATTGGATTTCCCACCAGCTTCTCAAGCTGGCAATCCCGGCATCTAGCTGTTCTCCTGTAGGCAGTTCCATATGATGATTAAACCAGCTTCCGACAACTGTAATCACTGAACCATCATCCAATTCACCTGAAACTTTTAAAAATGGCGCATAATCGACAATATTAAATGCCCAGAAAATCGTTTTAATCTTTCCAAGCTCATCCTCCCGGAGATATGCCCCTGTGCCTTCTCCGTCCTCGACTTCATATAATTCATTCAACACAGATGCAGATTTTGGCACGACGGTAATATTTGCTCCGTAAGTTTTCAGCTCCTGATTGACTTTATCCCCCACATCAAACATGACACTCAGCATAGCCGCCGCCAATGATGCTCCTAATGCAATTGTAAAGGCAATCATGAGCATTTTTTTCCACTGCCGGAGCAGTGTGCCTTTGATCATTCTGAAAAACATCGTCTCACCGCTCCTTATTTAAATTCTTTCTCAAATTCCACAAGTCCCTCTATTGGAACAAGAATATTTCCATTTTCAATGCTATAGGGAATCACAATCGGATTGCATCCGCCTTTGAATCCAATTGTATTAATATTCATCACAACATCGCACAGATTGCAAACAACCTGACCATCTTTTTCATAATAACCGGTCTCGCCGCAAATATCGCAGGCATCCAGCCCAATGCCATAAGAAGAAGAATTAGGCTTTTTGATTACAATAAACCGGATTGTAATATTATGATCCGTCGTATAGGCAAACCGATGCAAATGCCCGTCTTCGACCATTTCAAAAGAAACACAGACATTCCCATCGATCACAGGGGCATCCTCGACCGGAGAAAGCTCTACTTCTTTATTAGCGGCCGCTTTCAGCACTGTCACATTCATCAGGCTGAGTGCCAGACAACAAAAAACCAGATTTGCCCATCTCTTATTTACAATCCATTTTTTCTTGATTTTTCTATGTTCTGCTGGTGTCCTATAAGGCTCATTCACATGATGACTTTTCACCCAGATCAAAAACGGTATTGCAAGCGTTGCCAGCATGATCCCAAATAAAAACAAATTATCATGATTAGAAGAAAACTGTGCAATCTGAAATAATGAAAAATCCCCAAATAATTTATGATTCTGAATCATTCTCTTTGTCAGCATAATCCTCAAACATACACAAAGCTGTCTGATCGCATTCACACCGAGCGCAAGATTCAGCATCAGCAAAATTTGCCCCGGATTCAGCCGGATCAGGCCTTTCCCGGCCGATAATCCTGCCAGAAATACCAGTATCACTCCAAATATAATCCCGATCGTTTTAAAAATAAACGGCGTGGATAATACAGATTTTTCTACTAATAAAATAGAATATGGATATACAATCACATCCGGAAGCGCATAGATCAACAATATGATCATGATCACGGCCAATACAATGCATATTATCCATTCTCCCGGCTGTTTCAATTTCTTCCGCAATGCTGAAAAAATCCAGAACAGCACCAGCGCACCAAGACAGATTTCAAAAAATAATAATACATATTCATTCCATTTAGAAGAAGTCAATAATTTTGTCCCATTTTTGAGATATGCCACGATGCCTGCCCCAACTATTCCCCCTATCAGGCCGATCAAAGCAAATAATTTCCCTTTCTTCCCAAATGCAGAACTTGTATAAAAATACAACATTCCAATCAGCAAAGCCGCAGATAATAACGCCTCTGTTGTATCAACAAAATACTTCAGCAAGTAAATGCCCCCTTATGCACAATTGCGCCGTGCAGAACACGGCGCATCAGCTCAATATTATACTTACAGAAATTACCATTCCTGTTTCAGATATTCCCAGCCTTCATAAGTCACTGTCAGATTTCCATCTTTGAAATAATCATCAAAGCTCCCTCCAGGGCCTGTTTCAGCATCCACATGCAGCAGATAGCCATTTTCTTCCGGACTATGAATTGTGAATTCCAGTGTATAAGTACCAGATTCCGGTAATGCGATATTTGCACCATAATGAGGGCCATCAGATGCACTCATCTCCATGAAAGTACCTTCAGCAGCGGCAGAACCATCTTCACCAATGACTTTATAATCTACCGTCAAATAAGGAACCCAGTCACCGACACCATAACCAAGCTTATTTTCCAGAGCAGAAATATCTGCTTCCAGATGCAAATCAAAACCCTCTACACTCTCATTTCCGTTGGACATCGGAACAGGCTGGAAATACACAGCAGATACATTCATAAATCCAACTTCTTCATCTTCAAAAATCGGAATTTCTGTAAATCCTGCTTCTTCGCCAACGCCGGGCGCATCTACAGCGGCTTCACTCTTAACTTCCGCATCTGTGGCCTCTGCACTGCTGTCACCATCTGCGGCAGAATCTTCTGCACTGCTGTCTTCTGCGACACTGTCAGCTACCGATGATGCATCTGTTGCCGGTGTATTATCGGCTGTGCTGGTGGATTCAGATCCGCCGCACGCTGTCAGAGACATTGCCATAGCGGATAATACTGCAATTGCAATTAATTTCTTTTTCATTGTGATAACTCCTCCTGTAAAATTCTTTTATACTGCCTGAAAATTCAGGAATAAAAAGCTTATGCCTTTGCCAATACTTTCTTTTTCGGATTCTGCTCTTCTTCAAATTCTTCTTCTGACTCCGTCAGCAAATGAATGCCTTCGCCGATGCTAATCAGCAAGGGAATCAACGTCCAGCAGAATGCCGCATAAATCAACCCTTTTCCATATTTGCCTAAATAAAACTTATGAATGCCAAGTCCACCCAGCACAATCGCTAATACACCTGCTGTCTTTTTATTATTGCCCTTCCATTTCTGCATCACAAAAATCATAAGCGTGATAAAAATCAAGATCAGCTGAGGAATCAATGTTTCATAACATGGGTAAATACCTAATACATCCAATACATCATTTGACGGGATCAAAGCAGAAAGCCATGCCGGAGAGGTCATGCTCATCACATCGCCCTCAATCAATTCCCGGATTCCAGACCCTAAGAATGAAATTGACATCACAAACATTAAAATACTTGTTCCCAAGAAAAATGGCCGAATCGGAAGCTTGACACTTAAAAATCTAATCGCTAGGAATACAAATACTAGTATCACTGCGCCAACCAGAAAACCGCCCCAAACATATTTTGTATCTGCCGGATCAGACAGCAAAGGCTGATAAAATAAAATCACTTCTGCGCCTTCTCTGAATACAGCTAAGAATGCTGTAAATCCTAATGTAAATACGCTTCCGGTCTCCGCAGAAACTTTCACTTGCTCATCAATATATTTTGACCATGCTTCTGATTCTGCCTTTGATACCATCCAATTGCTGACATAAAATAGCACCAAAACCGCAATCAGAGCCGTCACGCCTTCAATAATTTCCTGATTTGCACTATTCGCCAATTTTAACAAACTCAACAGCCACGCACTGAGGAAGCTTGCAACAATCGCCAGAATACAGCCAATATATACAACTCTGAGCTTATCTTTATTACCCGATTTCACCAGATACGCAATAATCGCACCAACGATTAAAATCGCTTCCAGACCTTCCCTCAAGATGATCCCGAAACATGCCAGGAATGTTACCATTCCGCCGCCGCCGCCGCCAACACTAACCGCTCCTGCCCCCGTTGTTGCAAGTGTCTCTTGTTGATCTGTCACAGCTTCGGAAACTGGTTCTTCTCCCGATGTTTCCGCTATTTCCTCATTTCCTCTTGTCAGGCCGCTTGCGCCAGTACTCCCAATCCCGTCTAATTTATTCGCATCCGTATGAATCATTTCACTGAGCGTATTCAATTCCGCAAAAAATTCATCCGTTGTTTTCCCATTTTTCACAACAGATTTGCAAGCACTAAATTGCAATTCTACCTCTGTTTTCCGGCTTCCGGCAATATATCCCATAGCCGTACGTTCAAATCCTGTTGTTTCATAATATCCATAATATCCGGCATTGACAGCATCATATGCCCCAGAAGCATCGCCATTTTGATATAACGTATCAGCGGCCATGAATACCTGATCCATCGCATTTGCAACATCATTCCATGTTCCGGCAGGCGCACCAGAATTTTTATATTCTTCCCATGTCGCAATATATTCCCCTGCTGCTGAAACATTTACTCCTGCAAACGGAATGATTAGCATCAGCAAAACCCATAGCAAAGCCAAAGCGGCTGAAATAAGCCGTTTTTGATACAACGGCATTTTTATACCTCCTTTCAGATTAGTAAATGCTAACTTTTTTACAAATGCTATTTTATCATATTCCACCCAAAACGTCAAGAGAAAAACAAATCTTTTGTATCCTAAAACAAAAAAAACGAAAAAAATGTTCAGATATTAGTTATAATCCTGAAAAAGCATTGCAATCCGGAAACATATGCTAACTTTTCGCTGTTACAGAATTTTCATCTTGTTTCCTAGGATAACAGAAACAAAAAAATTTGCATGATCCTCTTGCAAGTTGCGGAAAAAAGTGTTATACTATAAAAAGACAGCCCTGCTGTCAGAAATCTCACAGAAAGAAGTGCTTGTTTTATCATGACAAAAATTACAATTTTCTCCGGCTTTCTCGGAGCAGGCAAAACAACTCTGATCAAAAAGCTGATTGCAGAAGCTTATCAGAATGAAAAGCTTGTATTAATCGAAAATGAATTTGGCCAGATCGGTATTGATGGCGGTTTTCTTCAGGATGCTGGTGTAGAAATCACAGAAATGAACTCTGGATGCATTTGCTGTTCACTGGTGGGCGATTTCGGTGAAGCTCTCCAGAAAGTGCTGGATCAGTATCATCCTGACAGAATTCTGATTGAGCCCTCAGGGGTTGGCAAGCTCAGCGATGTGATCAGAGCTGTGCAGAATCTGAACATGCATGATGTGGAACTGGATGGCTTCACCACAGTCGTAGATGCAAAAAAATGCAAGATGTACCAGAAGAATTTCGGTGAATTTTTTGATAATCAGATCACTTATGCAAGCTGTCTGATTCTGAGCCATACGCAAGGACTGAGCCAAGAAAAATTAGATGACTGCGTCAAGCGTCTGCGTGAAAAAAATCCGGCTGCGCCCATTGTTACAACAGATTGGGACGAACTCACAGGCAAACAGCTGACGGAAGCAATGACACAGAAAAATACTCTGGATGATGAATTAAAGGCTCTGCTGGAAGAAGAAAAGAAACATGATCATCATCATGATCACGAAGAGCATGAGCATCATCACGATCACGAAGAACATGAACATCATCATCATCATGATCATCACCATGATGAAGAACATGGCCATGATCACCATCACCATCATGCAGATGATGTATTTACCAGCTGGGGAAAAGAAACCTCCCGGAAATATACTGTCGAAGAAATTCAATCTGCCCTCGAAGCCCTCGAAGATGCCGAAACATATGGCACAATTCTCCGTGCAAAAGGCATTGTTCCCAGTACGGACGGCAGCTGGATTCATTATGATTATATCCCCGGTTCTCCTGATGTTCGTCATGGATCTGCTTCCACAACCGGCCGCCTTTGCGTCATCGGCTCTGAAATTAAAGAAGATGCCATTGCAAAATTATTTCATGCAGAATAATCCAGGAGGAATTTAAAAATGCCCATGAATCAGCAAGAAGATATTCCGGTTTATCTGTTTGTCGGCTTCCTCGAAGGCGGAAAAACAAAATTCATTCAGGAAACCCTTCAGGATAAGCGTTTCAATAATGGTGAAAAAACGCTCCTCTTGATCTGCGAGGAAGGCGAAGAAGAATATGACCCTTCCCAATGGCCAGGCAAAGAAAAAAATATCATTCAGCATGTGATCGAAGATCAGGAAGATTTCAATGAGGACAACCTCCGCCGTATTCTCAAAGAATCCGGTGCAACTCGTGTAGTTCTGGAATATAATGGCATGTGGACAATCAATGATCTGTTTCAGAATACCCCTATGGAATGGGCTGTCTATCAGGTGATGTGCTTTATTGATTCTACCACATTCTTGAATTATAATGCCAATATGCGCAGCCTTGTTGTTGATAAAGTCAATATCAGTGAACTTGTTGTGTTCAATCGCTTTGATAAAACAACTATGGATCAACTGGAATTTCATAAAATCATCAGAGGAATCAGCCGCCGGACACAGATCGCCTATGAAACCCCAGAAGGGGAAGTTGCTTATGATGATATTCAAGATCCTCTGCCTTTTGATATTCAAGCAGATGAAATTATCATTCATGATGAAGATTATGCCCTATTCTATCGGGATATTATGGAAGAGCCGGAAAAATATCACGGGAAAACCGTCACATTCAAAGGCATGGCCGCCCGTGATAAAAAATTCCCGAAAAATGTTTTTGCCGCTGGCAGAAATGTTATGACATGCTGTGTAGAAGATATTCAATATTGCTGGCTTGTCTGTGAATGGGAAAAATCTGCTATGTTCGATAAACGCCAATGGGTGCGCCTGACAGCAAAAATTGCATTTGAACGGCATAAATTATATAAAAATAAAGGGCCTGTGATGCATATTCAATCATTAGTGCTGACAAATCCGCCAGAACAGGAAGTTGCCACATTTTATTAATTTGATCAGCACGGGGGGAATTTTATGCTATTTCATTTCGGCGATACTCTCGCAGAAATTGACACAGAAGCTACTAGAAATTATTATCTCACACATGACGCTGTCAATGCCTGCGCCTGTCTGGGCTGTCAGAACTTCCGGCAATGGACAAAAATTTGTCCTCCCGAAATTACAGAACAATTCCAGGCATTTGGCATTGATGACTTGAATGTGATTACAGAAATCATCCCATTCGGAGCAAGATTACAGGAATATGAGCGAAATCATGGTATGCTTTACGGCGGTTTTTATCATGTCATCGGAAAAATCACAAAGCCCGGAGAAAATGCCGATCTGAAAATTTCAGAGCATTTTTCCGCATTTCTTCCGGAGTATACCGCTACCAGTCGGAAAGGATTTCCCAAGCCTGTCTTACAGATCGAAATCTGTACTTATGTTCCATGGGTAATTGCCGCATCAATGGAAAATTATATCAAGTAAAACAACAGCCCTCTGCCATGCAGGGGGCTGTGATTGTTATCTGATTCTGAGAGGCATTCTAAATAATCCGCTTGTGCGATATTTTCCGGGTGCAGGCATGACAGGCATATTTCCAAACAACAGAAATCTGATCATGTTTCCCTCTGTGACCATATTCCAACGAATGCCGGGGGTCTGATAGCCTTCACTGAGATAGCTAGTAAAAATCAGATAATCTTTTCTAGTATGAGGCTCTGTCAGCAAAATGCTCCCATAGGCGGTACTGCTGACAAGAAAGCGAGCGGTTGCGCCATTCACAGCAGATCCGGCAACGGCCGCATGAATCTGCCCATGGCAAATGATACTATTTGTCGCCGGACGCTCTGTAAATTCTAATTTTTCCGATGTTGTCACATGAATCAGATCACCCATGTGAAGGCGTTCCGGCAAATGCTTTTTAATCTCCTTAGGTAAATAAAAAGAATTCCCTTGTTGATCTGCTACAATATAGGCTTTCTGCTTCTGTGCAGTAATCATAAAATCATATGTATTCCATTTCATGCTCCATGCTCCTTTGATAAATCAAGCTTTTATTATTATAACATGCTTCCAGCCAGAAAATCAGACAAAATCCGCTGATTTTTTAAAATTCAGAGAAATGCACAAAAATCAGCTTTATTTTTGTGCATAATATTGAATTTTGCCGGGGTGCTGGTATTTTTTCCGGAAATATGCTATAATAAAATCAGCTATCAAATACAGAAAGCGAGGTTTTTACTATGAAAATATTTTTTAAATCCATTGGGCTGGCAGTGGCTTCTGTTTGCGCTGTTGTTGTCCTGTATCGGCTGGCAGATACGTATTTGAATAAATTCCGCAGAAATTATATCACAATTGAAAGCGCACATGTAAATGTATGACAGAAAGGAATCATATGAAAAAACAAATCATTATCATAGGGGCAGGGCCTGCCGGATTGACTGCGGGGTTTGAATTTCTGAAGCGTGCGCCTGAAGATTATCATGTGACTATTCTGGAAGAATCCGGCACAGTTGGCGGCATCTCTCGAACAGTCAATCATCATGGGAACAGGATGGATATTGGCGGACATCGCTTTTTTTCTAAAAATAAGCAGGTAATGGACTGGTGGGAACAGAGAATGCCCTATCAAGGCAAACCTTCTTTTGATGATATTCAACTTGGCAGAGAAAAAGAACTCGTTCCGGGCGGCGCAGATCCCGAAGAAACTGACCGGGTTATGCTGATTCGAAACAGAGTTTCCAGAATTTATTATCAGCATAAATTTTTTGATTATCCTGTCTCTTTAAAATGGGATACGATCAAAAATATGGGCTTTGGTACGACTGTGACCGCAGGAATGAGCTATTTAGAATCCGTCATCACGAAGCAGGAAGAAAACTCACTCGAAGATTTTTATATTAACCGTTTCGGACGGAAATTATATTCCATGTTTTTCGAAGGCTATACAGAAAAAGTCTGGGGGCGGCATCCTTCACAGATTTCTGCTGATTGGGGTTCACAGCGTGTCAAAGGCTTGTCTGTCAGAGCCGTACTGCTGGATATGTTCCAGAAGCTGACCGGCATTCAGCAGACAGAACAGGAAACTTCTTTGATCGAAAAATTTTATTATCCCAAATATGGCCCTGGACAGCTCTGGGAATTGACCGCAGAAGAATTCCAGAATATGGGCGGTGAAATCCAGTTTCATTCCAAAGTCACCGGAATTCATACAGAAAAAAATCAGGTGAAAACTATCACATATTTGAAAGACGGACAGGAATCTATCATCAGCGGTGATATTTTTATTTCCTCCATGCCCCTTAAGGATCTTGTACAGGGGATGAATGATGTCCCGGAAACAGAAGCACGCATTGCCGCTGGTCTGCCATATCGTGATTTCGTCACGGTGGGCTTGCTAGTGGATCGCCTGGAACTTAAAAATAAAACAGATATTCCTACACTGGGAAATATTGTCCCTGACTGCTGGATCTATGTTCAGGATACCGGCGTACGGCTTGGCAGAATTCAGATATTTAATAACTGGTCGCCTTATATGGTACAAAATCCATATGATCAAGTCTGGATTGGATTAGAATATTTCTGCCGGGAGGGGGATAAATTCTGGAATCTCACTGACAGACAAAGCCTGTTATATGCCGTGAAAGAACTCCGGAAAATGGGTATTCTCTACAGCGGTGCAAAGATCTATGATTATCATAGAGAACGTGTAAAAAAAGCATATCCAGCCTATTTTGATACTTATCAGGAAATTCATACACTGATTCAGTATCTCAACCAGTTTGAAAATCTGTACTGTATCGGCAGAAACGGACAGCATCGTTATAATAATATGGATCATTCCATGCTGACCTCTTTTGAAACTGTAAATGCCATTCTTTCCGGCAATACAGACAAATCCGCCATCTGGAATGTAAATACAGAAAAAGAATATCATGAAACAGATGCATCATGAAAAACTGGCAGCTGTCTGGCAAATAATCCGGACGGCTGCCACGATCATCCTAATTCTATTCAGCCTGTTTCTGATCGGCTATTATACGCTATTTCCCTCACGAGGTTTTTTCCATTCAGATACATCCGATACATTGATTTGGGCGGAAGCTTCTGTAGAAAGTCATTCTCTGTTTAATCCTGATTTCAGCTATGCCTGCCTTCTGCCATTCGGGACAAGCCTGATTATGACAGCTTTGATCCCGTTTACAGGTGTGACCATGACAACGCATGTGATCGGAATGCTGATTTTTTTCCTGCTGTTTGCTGGCTCTCTGATCCTGATGCTTCGAAATATGGGTGTTGGCTGGGGATGGACATCCATCACATTATTTCTGACATTGATGCTCTGTTCCGGCAGCGAAAAATTAAGGGAAATTTTCTGGGGGCATACGATCTATTATAGTTTAGGCGTATTTTTCATTTTCACGGGCTTATCTCTTGTATTTCGATATTTGCATGTAACAGAACGCCCCCCTGAAAATCACAATCAGAAAAAAAAGCGGCTTCTCCGTATCATTTTGCTTACACTCCTGATTCTTATCTGGTTTATTCTGACATGCAGTGATCAGATCATTGCCATTACTATTTTTGCATTACCTGTAATCGGAGCAGTTTTTTGTGAACGCTGGTTTGATCAGCATTCAAAAATTCTCAGCTGGAAAAATTTTCATTCTCTTGTGCTGATTCTTGTCATGATCATTGGCATGATCGGGGGCTATCTTCTGACAAATATTCTAGCTAATGGAATCAGGGCGGCTTATGAAGAAGCATATTCTGCCTATTCTGATATGGCCACATGGGCGGATCATGCGCAATTATTTCCCACAGCATGGCTTTCTCTGCTGGGGGCAAATATGCAGGATAATGAACCTTTGATGAGCCTGAAAAGTATCAAAAATCTACTGATTGTCATCACTGGCATTCTTCTGCTGCTTCTGCCTGTGATTGCGCTATTCTGCTGGAATCAGATTCAAGATGCAAATTATAAAATTCTGCTTTTAACTTACTGGTTTATGACAATTCTGATCATGATGGGGTATATCATGGGAAAATTATCTGTAGCCAATTGGAGATTATCTCCTATTGTCAGCATGTCGGCGGTCGTCTCTATTTTATTTCTGCGATGGGCATGCAGTCAATTATCCTGGAAACGAATGGGGATCTTGCTTTTGCTTCCGGTGATGATCGTCAGCATTTGCAATTCCGGTATTATTTTATCCATGAAAAAAGATAATACGCAAGATAATTATCTTTATGCGCTTTCAGATGAATTAAAAGCACATGGCCTGAATTATGGATATGCCACATTCTGGCGAGCAAATGGCCTGACTATTGTATCTGATTCGGCAATCAAATGCCGGAGTGTAGATATTACTGATACAAAAGGCTGTTATATTCGTTATTATCAATGCAATAAAAACTGGTATGAAGATCAGGAAAATCAGCAACAATATTTTCTGCTGATGACACCCTCTGAAAGCAAAGATCTTGAAAATGCAGGGAGTCCACTGCTCACAAAGCCACATATCAGGATGCTGATAAAGGGCTATGAAGTCTGGATATTCAATGAAAATATATTCTAATCAAAAAACTGCTGCACTGGTGTGTGCAGCAGCTTTTTTTAATTATCATCAAAAATGGGTGGAGCAGTTTGAATATCAAATTCAGGCTGAACCGGGGGCGCAGTAAGCGGTGCTTCTTCTGTAAGATCCTGATCGGGAGCGGCCGTTTCTACGGGATCTGTTTCCGGTTCAAATCCGGGCGCATAGGAGGGTGCGCTTTCAAATTCTGGTTCTGTTGGTTCTGTTGTTGGCGGAAGGGTTTCCGGTGTAGGCGGTTCTGTAGGGGGTGGGGGTGGTTCTGTGGGCGGAATTGTCTCTGTCACAGTTGTCGGCTCAGGGATCACAATCACCTGTGTCGTTTCCGGATTACTTGCATAAAAAATCTTAATCGTCTCTTCTCCTGTGAGATCAAATATTTCTCCGGCTTCTTTATTCAGCTCCACAACATAGCCGCTTTCAAAATTATAATTCACAACAGCCTCAGTAATATAATTCTCATTTGTCAGGCCGATAGATTCAAGCTCTGCTTCATAATCTTTCAATGTTTTCCCAGTATAATCCGGAATCTGCACAGCTGAAGGCCCTTTACTGACAACGACTTTGACAATTGCGCCGCTGGTAAACAGCTCACCAGCTTTTACAGCCTGATCAATAATCAATCCGGCTTTATACTCATTGCTATAAGCATAGACTGGTTCTAAATACAGCCAGCCATCAATTTCAAGCTGTTGTTTTTTGGCTTCATAATTTGCACCGATCAAGGAGGGCATTTGGCTATCTCCCTGTGCTTCTGTGATGGCTTCTGTTTCTGCAATCGTCTCTGTCACAATATTATTTTCCGTCGAATTTTCTATCAAATCCGATCCGGAAGAACTGGTTTCTGATCCCTGATTAAAATAATTCAATGCAATAATAGCAATTACCAGAAAAATGCAGATCAGCATAACAGCCACGATCAAAGGCATTTTGATCCGATCAATCACACTTTCCTGACCAGGAATATCATAATCAATTTCTTCTATTTTTTTCTCCTGATAAGCATGGCCTGATTCCTGCTCTTCTTCCACCTGTTCAAACAGGAGCGTGACCAGTTCTGTGATGGTCTGAATTCTCTGGGAAGCATCCAGAGCCATGCCCTTCATGATCGCATCTGAAACATTTCGAGGAATGCCCGGATTCATCTCATGAGGGGGACAAAGATTATCATTCTGGAGACGGCTGGGGGCATCCGTGGGCTGACAGCCCGTCAAAATGCGATATAATACGGCACAAATCCCATAAACATCTGTAAAAGTGCCCTGTTTTGCGCCGGGCGTATACTGCTCCGGAGCGGCATAGCCTGCAAATAATTCACAAGGGAGTTCCAGATGCACGGTTCTGACACAATAAATACTGAATCCGCACAGCCGCAATTCTTTTCTTGGTGTAATATAAATCGTATCCGGACTAATTGCCCGATGAATGACATTATTATTATGCATCAAACTGAGCGTTGTGAAAAATGTCGGAAATAGTTCTGACACTTGTTTCCAGGTCAGCTCCCCTGCATTTTCTTTCAGATATTCCACCAGCTTGATCCCCTCTAGATATTCATAAACAACATAAGTTGTATTATTCACTGCAAACATATCCAGAGTCGGATTAATATGCGGCAAATTCCGCATCTGTGCAAGATTTTTATTCAAAGCTGTAAACTCTGCCATTAATGCTTTATATTGCACAACCTGATTAGGATAAACGCTGATCGTTGCCCTTCCTCTGACACGTTTACAAAGCCCAACAGGCATATATTCTCTGATAATGACTTTACAGCCGATGGAGGCATTATAGCCGATATAATTAGCACCTTCACTATTATGCCCAATCATGACCCCAAGCAAATAACGGCCATTTAATTCTGTACCCGGAGGGGCATAATCCGGATCATAAGGAGTATTTTCAGCATAGCCGCAGTGCGGACAAATCATAATGCGCTCCGGTTTTCGTTCCATACAGTTCCAGCAGCGATTGTATTCTTCCATCAGCAGGCCTCCTTTCTGTTTCTTATCTTATTTTAACAGGTTTGGGGAAAGATGTCAACCTTTTTGTGTATTTGTAAATATTTTCCGTCAAGATTTGTATTTGATTTGTAAATTTTTTTTATTTTTCAGCAATCTTTACAAGTCCCCGACTAATCAGTTCTTGTGCGGCCAGCAGAATACTGATCCGGCCTGTGCTATAAGTCAGCCCACCCTGAAGCCATGCCGCATAGGGTGGCCGAAGAGGCCCATCCGCAGAAAGCTCAATTGATGCACCATTTGTGAATGCACCTGCCGCCATGATCACCTGATTTTCATAGCCAGGCATGTCCCAGGGTTCAGGCGTGACATAAGCGTCCACAGGTGAGCCTTTCTGAATGCCCTGACAAAATGCAATCAGATTTTCAGCCGAACCCAGCTCAACCGCCGTGACAATATCGCCTTTTAATGCATCATATTCCGGCGTACACCGGAAACCCAGCCGGGTGAATAATGCGGATGCAAATGCTGCGGTTTTCAGCGCATTGGCAGTGACATCCGGCGCAAGATACAAACCTTGGAATAATTCCCGATTCATCCCCAGCGTACAGCCGACTTCTTTTCCCAATCCGACACAGGTCAGCCGATAGGCACAAAGCTCCACAAGATTTGCTTTTCCTGCAATATAGCCGCCTGTTCGGGCAATGCCGCCGCCTGCATTCTTGATCATAGAGCCAATGATCAAATCTGCTCCCACAGCTGATGGCTCTGTTTCTTCTACAAATTCGCCATAGCAATTATCTGTCATGATAATAATTTCCGGGTTAGCCTTCCGGATCACCTGACATAATTCTTTCAGTTCCCGGATTGTGAACGCCGTCCGGAGAGAATAGCCCCGTGATCGCTGAATATAGGCAACTTTTGCATGTGCCAGCGAAATTGCAATTTTTGCAAGATCAGGCTTTCCTTCCGGTGTCAGATCTATAATATTTGCTTTCACGCCGAAATCTTTCAAAGATCCATTTCCGGGCGTTCCGCTCAGGCCAATTACTTCATGAAGTGTATCATATGGCATACCCGTCACGAAAACAATTTCATCGCCCGGCCGGAGAATGCCGAACAATGCCACCGTCAGCGCATGTGTACCGGAAACAAACTGATGTCTGACAAGTGCATCTTCTGTTCCAAGCACCTGCGACCAAACTTTATCCAGCACATCCCGCCCCAGATCGCCATAGCCATAGCCTGTACTGATTCCAAAACAAGATTCACTCACTTTCTGATCTGCAAATGCTTTCAGCACTTTTGCTGCATTATGCCGGGCAGTCTGCTCTATCCGGGAAAAACAGGCAGCACAATCCTGTTCTGCCTGTCGGGCGAGTGCTTCCAGTTCCGGATCAATTTCAAAAAAATCATGTACCATTGTCAAGCAATCCTTTCGTGATATTATCCTGTGCCTGTCCGGTTCGTTCCAGAACATATTCCGTATCCATCACCTGAAAGCCGATTTCTCTGTAAAAACTTTCACGAATATCCAGCGCATAGAGTGCGGCTGTCTTGTCGAACTGTGCCAGCCATCCGGCCAGCCATCGCAAAAACATTCTTGCATGGCCAAGGCCACGGGCTTCCGGCAGGGTTGCCACCTGTCCCACAAGCACATGATTATCAATATCAAACATGATTGTCGCTGTGGTGCTGTTTCGATATGTCAGCACATGGCTGACACCATGGCGGCATCTGTGTGATGTATCCGTCAACCAGAGCGCATAATCCTGCAAATTCGGAAACCCTGCCTGCAAAATCTGATATACTTGTTCTAATGACGGATTAAATTCTATTTCTGCTTCATCAAAATTATGATCATCCGGGTCAGGCATCAGCTGAAATGTTGTTCTATGCAGTGATTGATAATCTGAAAGCCGCTGTGCCAGCATTGCCCGGACAGGTTCATTGCATTCTACCCGAAATGGCTGATGCATCTGGATAAATAAAGCAAGATTTTGTGTTTCTGCAATATCTGCATTGACAATCAAGATTGTACTGTTAAGGCATAATAAAATACCTTCTTCACCTACAGTATAAAACTGACAAAATGGATAATTCAGCCCATAGGCTTTATAATACGAATACATTTTCCGCCCTCGCCATGATTTCCGGAGCAGATATGTATTTAAATCACATTCTTGTATAATCTGTTTAATCATAATTCATGCATTCTTTCAAGCATTCTTTCTGCTAATTGGAGACTTGCATTCATATCACTGATCTGTGCTGTACAATAAGGCGAATGTAAATATCTGCACGGGATCGAGATCGCCAACGTGCGGACACCATTCCGGGAAATATGCACAGAGCCGGCATCATTGCCGCCTGCAATTCTAGTTTTCGTCTGACAGGGAATTTTTGCATTTTCGGCTTCTTTAAAAGCTAACTGATATAATTCTTTATCATAAATCGTTGCACGATCCATGAACAGCACAACCGCTCCTCGTCCGAGATAACATACAGCTGCATCATCATGCACATTGTCCAGATCTGCCGCTGTTGTTGTCTCCAGAATCAAGGCAAATTCCGGATCTATCGCATAAGCCGCCGTTTTGCTTCCTCTCAGGCCGATTTCTTCCTGTACAAAAAAGCAAAACCAAGTATCATAAGCAATTTCTGATTCCAATAATTTCAGCATGGCCGCACATCCAAAACGATCATCAATCGCTTTGGATGCCACACGGCCGCCGCCTAGTTCTGTCCATTCGCTGTGATAGCAAACCGCCATCCCTGGGAAAATACCAAGTTCCCGGACTTTCTCATCTGAATCCACACCAACATGAAGAATCAGCTGTTTCTGATCCGGTTTCTGTTCCCGTTCTTTCTTAGTAAGCTGATGTACCGGTTGACAGCCAATCACGCCGAATCCAACACCTGGAATCTGTACCGCCCGGCCAATACATACATCAGGCTCAACCCCTCCGACAGTATCCAGCAGACAAGTTCCATCTGACCGGATTTCTGTCACGATTAAGCCAACCTCATCCATATGCGCACCAATCATGACACGATGTTTTGCTGACTGACGGCCTTTTTTATAAACTAATAAATTTCCAAGTGCATCCGTCCGGCATTCCAGAATATCCGGAAAATTCTTGATTTTTGCAATCAAATACTCCCTGATCTCTGATTCTTCTCCGGAAATGCCATTCAAAGCACATAATTCTTTCAGATCATTCAGCATGAAACGCACCCCCTCAAAAATGCCGCCAGTAATTTGCCTGTATTCTCAATATCATCCAGACAAAGCATTTCCACAGGCGTATGCATATGAAATAATGGGAATGAAACTGTACATGCCTTGACTCCTTCCCGACAAACAGAAAAATCATCTGCATTTGTGCCGGTTCTGCCATGCATGACTTCATATTGATAGGGCAGTTTCTTTTCTTCCGCAACCGTCACCAGCCGTTTTGAAATTTCCCTTGATAATGCAGGAGAAAAGCCAATCATTGCGCCTTTGCCGGGAACACCTGTATTATTTCTGCCATCTCCTGCAAAAGAAACATCCACAGCAAGCGCAATATCCGGATAAATCCCAAAACAGCCCGTTTTTGCGCCGCCCCCATTGACTTCCTCACGATGAGAAAATAAAATGCTGACTTTGCAGGGAAGTGTTTCCTGTTTTAATTCTTCCAATGCATATAAAATCACAGCGATTCCTGAACGATCATCCAAAGCCGGAGAAGTAAACCATCCGCCGGGAAGTTCTCCCGTGATTCCTGTGAATGTCACACTATCTCCCGGAGATACAATATTTTTCAGCTCTTTGGCAGAATAACCCGTATCAATCCGGATCTGCTCTATTTTCAGCACAGTTTCCTCTCCGCTGGTCAGATGCGGCGGCATAGTTGCAATAATGCCATAGATCTTTTCTTTTCCATGAATGCAAACTCTTTGCGCCGGAAACCAGCGTCTGTCCAGTCCGCCGATATTTCCCACGGTTAAAAATCCATCTTCTGTAATACTTGTTACAATCAGGCCGACCTGATCCAGATGTGCATCTAACATAACATGCACTCCCTCTGGATTCCCCAAAGTACCAATCACATTGCCATTCTTGATACATGCATCTGCGCAATAAACTTTTAATTTTTGACATGCCAGCTCTGCAATTGCAGATTCATCCCCGGAAATTCCCGGTACTGTGCAAAGCTCTGTTAATAATGCTTTTAAATTTTTCATGACAGCTCCTTGATTAATCTCTTGAAATGCTGGCCACGAACTTCAAAATTCGGATACCAGTCAAAACTTGCACATGCTGGAGATAATGTGACAATATCACCCGGCTGTGCTTTTTGAAAGGCCGTTTCCACAGCTTCCTCCATAGAATTCACATGAATGATCTGCAATGCATCCGGATGATAATTTTTAGCAGATGTGACAGCCTTTTCAATCTTATCCGCAGTCAAACCCATCAGAATCAAGATCTTGACTTTATCGCAGACCGTTTCCGCCATCGGTTCAAATGGAATTTTTTTATCATAGCCCCCTGCAAGGACAATTAATTTCTGAGAAAAGCTATTTAATCCGGCAAGCACTCTGGTCGGGCTGGTAGCGATACTATCATTATAATATTTTACGCCGTTCAGCTCACGGACAAATTCAATTCTATGTTCCACACCGCCGAATTCTTTTGCTACTTTCACAATCGCATCTATACTTACTTCTCCCCATAATGCCGCAATTACACCAAGGAAATTTTCAACATTATGCATTCCGGGGATTCTGATTTCATCTTTATGAATCACGGGTGTCACCTGTTCATTTTCAATATAGCATAACATGCCATCCTCCCGGAGAAAAGCACCCCGATCCGGAATTTCCCGTCTGGTAAACCAGTTTAATTTTCCACGTACCAACGGCGCAAGTGCTTTTGTTCCCTCATTATCCAGATTTAACACTGTTCTGGAAAAAGCATTCTGATGCCGGATCAAATTAGTTTTCGCTTCTGTATATTCTTCCATTGTGCCATGCACATCCAGATGATTCGGTGTAATATTTGTGATCAAGGCCGTATCCGGGGACTTTCTCATAGAAATCAGCTGAAAGCTGGAAAGCTCAACAACAGCTGCATCTTCCGGCTGAATTTCTTCAATAATGGGAAGCAGTGCCCGGCCAATATTTCCGCCTTTATGAACCGTTTTTCCAGAGGCAGAAAGAATTTCAGAGATCAGTGTCGTAGAGGTAGATTTTCCATCTGATCCAGTAACCCCATAAATTTTACAGGGGCACAGATCAAAAAAAACTTCCATTTCTGAAGTAATCGCAACGCCTGCCTGTCTTGCTTTGGTAATGGCTGGATGATTAAAATACATGCCAGGGGTGCGGAATACAAGATCAAAATCTGTGAGGGAATCCAGATATTTTTCCCCAAGAATAAATTTTACACCCAATGCCGAAAGCATGTCATACACTTCCTGAAACTGATCTGCATTTCTTTTATCGCACACAGTTACCGGAATTTCTTTTTCTCTGAACTTCTTGATTAATTCCGTATGGCTCACACCTGTGCCAATAAAAGCTACGGATTTCTGTTTCAGCTCTTCAAAAAATTTCTGAATTTGATTCATGTTCATGTCTCCCTTTAAAATAAATAAGCAGTCTACTTTCTATTATAACAGATCTTTTCTGAAAAATCAATGATTTTCAGAATTTTCAGACGAAGTTGTTTCTGGAATCTCTAATTCTGTCATAACTGCGGTGCTGACACCATCTAATTGATGAATCGCTTCATACTCTGGATGCGCATTCTGTTCATCAAATCTTTCATTGAAATGTGGATAACCTGGCTGCTTCTTGATCCAATTCATCATTTTAAATTCAGGAACAGCTGTCAGCCAAATTATCAGCAATACAATTCCAAATGCCAGATGATAACAATTTATCACTACTCCCATAATAATCGAAATCAGTAATGCTATAAAGCATTTCAAATAATGCGATTCTGAAAAAAGTGCCAATATTATTGTCATAATACTAATCAATACAGAAAGTACAGACATTCCATAGGCCATATTAGAAATATGATATTCTGCTCCTGTGCGTTCTGCCTGTAGGACAGCCGCATGATGATTGGTATAAGTAATCATCACCAAAGAAAGAAAACCGGAAATCCCGGAAACCCATTTCAGCCATTTTACTTGCATATATTTGCCCATTATGATCGTTATAATACATAAGATCAGTAAAAAAATAGAAAACCCATTTCCATTTGAAACAGAAGTCAAGGTTTCACCGGATTCCTGTGCTGCTTCCATCTGCTGAAACCGAGCTAGCTGCCAGCTGTCTCCAGAATATTTTACACCAAATGTCATGACATGTGCATAAAAATTCATCAGCAGACACAGCGGTGTCAACACAAACCGCTTCATATGCGTTTTTTTATATTTCTGAGTCAATGTCAGACATTTTGCATAATGTGAAGTATCATCCATGAAAAACGCCCCCTCATAACTGTTTTTTTTATTATAGCATGAAAAAGCTTATCCGTCAAGACAGAAAAGTAAAATCATTTCCGAAATAGGTCTTGACTTTTTTTCACAATCCTGTTATAATTAATTCATATTCATAAATCAGAAAGGATGTGCGGATATGGAATTATGTGCAGGACAGTGCCGCTATTTGCTTTGTATTTATCAGCTGGAACATGACAGAAAACGAATTCGTTGCGTGGATATTGCCAATGATTTAGGCGTGACTCGTCCCAGCGTCAGCAAAATGATGAAATGTATGGTACGAATGGAACTCGTCGAACCTGATTATTGCGAAGCTGTCCGCCTGACAGCAAAAGGCCGGGAAATTGCTGAAACATTCAATGCCGATTATGATCTGACATATGCATTTTTCCGGAAAATTCTCCGGCTTTCCAAGGCTGAAGCAAAAGATCATGCATTTCTGTTCCTGTCTGCTTTTCCTGGATCAACAGTGAAAAAATTGGGCGATGTCACAGGCAGAAGCCTGGAACGTGTCAAAAGTCATCCTGTTGAAAAAAAATAATGCTCTGATAGCTTAGAAGAGGTCTTATGCTTATGAAAAAAATAATTGCTGGTTTGTTAGCATTCACATCTGTTCTGTTTCCTGCCGGAATGATACAGGAACAACCGCTTTCTTGTTCTGGAATCATAACGGCTCATGCAGAAACTGCCATCTGGAACGGAACAGCAGATACATCCTGGTATTATCAAAAACATACTGTCATTACGCAGGAAAACGGCCGTGAAGTTTCTGTATTTAATATCAGCACTCCCGAAGAACTCGCCGGGCTTGCCAAACTCGTCCGCAATGGCAATGAAATGCGCAATACTATGATCAATCTGACAGCGGATATTGCTTTGAATGATACTAGTAATTATGAAAACTGGGATACAGAAGAACCTGCTAATAACTGGATAGCTATCGGCGCAGCTCCAATGGAATCCGTTCATGATGGTGAAATGCTTTGTAATAATTTCTGCGGCATTTTCAATTTCTCAATTAACTGAAAACCAACAGAAAGAACTGGAAGAATCTTTGATTAAATGGTCTGATAAATGCATAGAAGGGTGTGAGAAGTATGGAATTAAATACCAATTTAGAAAAACCTGATTGGCTGACAGAGAAACGTATAGAAACATTACGTCAGGATATTGTGGCCTGTTCAAATCCTTATACAGAAAATGACCCTGAGATAAACACTCTTGACGGAGAATTAGACATGATACGTTATAACGCGTATTATGCAATAAAAACCTTAACAGAATATGGAATACCATTTGAAACCGCCTGACCGCAGGACGGTTTTCTCGTACCCGAAAGAGGTGAAAACATGAAAGCCAACTATCAGAATCTGAAATGCTGTTACTGTGGGAAAAAATTCAACAAAAGTTAGCAATTCCTCCCCCGCCTATAGAGGCGGGGGAGTAATTGCGTCCCCCCTCTTGACAAAATGTCAAAAATATGAGATAATTAGAATATAAAATTTTGAAAGGGGA
>DJXD01000005.1:11833-48717 GCA_002449585.1 Ruminococcus sp. UBA7013 | reverse complement strand
AGCTCGTCGGGCTCATAACCCGAAGGTCGTAGGTTCAAATCCTGCTCCCGCAATGCCAGAATAAGCCCATGTTTAGCAAAAAACATGGGCTTATATTTTTGCATGTGACCGTTAGTGCAACAAAAATACATCAATTTGACATCAATTTTGAAAAAATATGAAATTTCTCTTTACATCTTCTTGAAAATATGATATAATGGTATTAAGGAAAGGTGCTTGGATTTATCGTGATATCATGTGGCTAAAAGAGGGAATGAAGGGTGCAGAGAAGGAATTTTAAAGAGCTTCAAAATCAAGTTGAAGATATATTGCATGAATTCATGCTTTCAAACAATGAATATCCTTATCAGAGCTTTTTTGTTGGAGATGTTGTGAATCAGTTTATTGTGGAAATAATGAAAATGGAATATGATTTATCTTCCATGAAAAATGCCACATCTTTTAGACAGCAGATATTAAACGATGCTGCCATACAGGATAACGTGGCTAATGTTGGGTTTCAAGTAGAAAAAGAAAAAATTTCCAGAATGTTTAAACATATAAAGGAAAACAGAGAAAAGGAAGCATCAGCTTTAGAATATTTATTTGGCTATTTTCCAGAAGAATTGCGGATAGAAGATATTTCTGGTATGAAAGCTAAGATTCAAGGATATAAGGTTTCTCAGGTTCAGTATACAGAAATACAAAATATGATACAATATGAAATATTCTTGAAAGCAGCTAATGGGCAGATAGGTAAATCTAAGAATGTTTCAAATGAAAAATTTGTTGAGATGTATGGTAAATATGATGAGCTGATAAAGAATATTTATCATCAAATTGAGGAATCGGATTCAGAAGAATTATTGGTAAAAAATACCTTTGCTTATTTTGTAATACAATGGAAACAGCCGTTAGAGTGGGTATATAAGATTGCTGATGCTGTTGAAGCAGCAGAGTTGTCAGAGAAACGTGTCAGCAGGCTTGGATTATACTGTATGCCGTATAATGAACCCGAAAACGACTTCCATGCAGATAACAGATTTCTTATTTCGAGAAACAGGTATTTTGATATGTTATGTTATTCAGATGAAAATGAGATTCCCTATATCGAGTGGCTGTACAAACATCAGCTTTATGCATTGCAGTATTTAAAGGATGCTGTTGGGGAGTCAGTTCTTGAAGAGATGAAAAAATTTACTTTAATAGAGAAAAGTGATTTTATTAGACAAAATTATTGGATTTGGAATAATATGGAAAGTAAGTATTGGACTAATAAAAAGATAAAAATTGCTCGTTTGGCTTTCAATTCGTTCAATTCATGGCTGGATTTTTATATTAAATAGGATTCGCCGGTTTTGTTTATTTTTAACAAATATATTCCTTGAAAAGCATATGTGTTTGGAATAAAATTAGATATTATCCCAATTTTCATTCTTAGCAGGAAAAAATTAGATATGTTATAATAGTCTTGTAATCTACAATTGAAAGATTACAGGACTATTTTTTATTTCATCATAATATGTGTGAGTAGTTATATGTGAATTATGATAATTAGATTGGAGGAAGCTATATGGCAAAAATTTACACTCCGGAAGAAGCACGGCTGGAACTCAGAATCGGCAGGTCTCGTTTCTACAAGCTGCTTCGTGAAGGAAAAATCAAGGCATTGCGGAATGGTCGCCGTTATCTGATACCGGAATCATCAATCCAGGCTTTTATTAAAACTGAGCTGGCGGTTCAGAAAAATAAGGAAGGTGAGTGAGAATGTCCGGAAAATATCGGAAACGCAGCAGACGTGGCAACAGAGAGGGCGGATTTACCTGGCGCAAAGACGGAAGATTGCAGGTAACTGCCACTGTGCATCTTCCTGATGGTTCAACAAAGCGGATATATCATTATGCTAAAACTAAGCGTGAGGGGAAAGAATGGCTGGACAAGGTGAAACTGGAGGAAGAATCAAAGCTTGCTCATTCTTTTGATAAAACGCTGATAACCTGGCTGAGGGAATGGAAACGGGATTTCTGCATTAATATCCGTCAGAGCACAGCAGATTCTTATGATTTGAATATCCGCCGTATTGAGAACAGTTCAGTTGCCAATGTCCTCCTGGAAGAATTGAACGCTCAGATGCTTCAGAGCTACATATTGTATCTTATGGAACATGGACGAATGGATGGAAACGGAGGTTTATCTGCAAAGAGCATCAAAAATCTGTTTTCAATGCTGCATCAGGCTTTGAAACAGGCAGTCGGATGTGGACTTTTAAGCAGCAATCCTGCTGATTATGTTCAGCTGCCGAAAGTGAAAAGCAAACCGGTTGAGGTGCTGAATCAGGATGAAATGAAACGGCTTCTTGAAGCGTGCAGTGAAGAACGCTGGTATGCTTCCATGGTAATTTTGATGTGGACAGGCTGTCGTCTGGCAGAAATGCTTGGATTGCGCAGAGAACATTTCAAGTGTCAGAATGGCATGTACTATCTTACCATAAGACAAAGTTTGCACAGAACCAGCAATCCGGACTATGACCCGTCAGCAGCAGAGGGAATTCAAAGCAGAAAGACGATTCTTGCAGTCACAGAATGCAAGACGGAAAATGCTTATCGTGACCTGCCGCTTCTTCCAGAAGTTGCAGAAGTGCTGATGGAAAAATTCCGCCAGCAGGATGAAACAGCAGCTGAGTTTCCTGAAATCTATACTCCTAATCCGTTTATTACAGACAATGGAACTGGAAACTGCGTGGATTCTTCAGATTTTCGCCGCTGGTTCAATGCTATGGTAAAGCGTGCAGGAATCACAAAACGGACATATCCACATTTGCTTCGCCACGGATTCGGTTCAATTGCAGTTCAGAATAATGTTGACCAGAAGCATATTGCGGATTTGCTTGGTCATTACAGCACCGAATTTTCAAGCCGTGTTTATCAGCATACTTGTATCGACAGCAGAATGGCTGCAATGGCAAAATTACAGGGACTTGCATCAGATATGCTGAGAAACAAATGATAATAATATAATGATATAATTTAATATATGGAGGAAGCTGCCTCCCAGATAATTGATAAAAAGGAGTGTTTTCTATTAATCACTTTGAAACTATGAAAAAAATTGCAGATATGTGTGAGCCAAGGCGGAAGCAGCAACAATTTTTGCCTCAACCAATATCGTATCAGTATGTACCACAATACCAATGTCAAATGTTATCGCCTGTTCCATCAAATGAAATACAGACAAATATTGTATCGCCAATGTACTCAACTGAGAATTGGAGTGATTCTAAGGCGACAGTAGTTGATAGTGGTACTAAGATTAAGCAGACAGACAAAAAGGTATTACCGCCTGAAATAATTGATAGCATAAATGAATGTGCTACTTATGTACTTTATCACAAAACAGAGGTAGCAACAAATACTTGCTGGAACGATGAAGGAGGATTGGCGGGCGTTTCTGGCAGTGAAAAAATGTATAATAAGCAGGAAACAGTTGCAAATGTATATGTGCATACTGCTGTACAGTACGGAAATATTATTCAGATTGATGTGGAATATCTTGAAAATCAGCAGCAAAGAAAAAGAGTGAAGGCATTACTCTCGTATGAAGATTATACCAGAGGTAAAGTTGTTTCGGCATTTAAGGAAAAGGGAATCCTGTGTTTTAATCCAGGTATGGGAGATAAGAAGCTGAATGCATATATGACTGAACTGCTTCGCACAAAGTTGCGGGAAGAACCTGTTCCGCCGCTTTTGCCTGGTTTTGGTAAATGGAAAGAAAAAAATGTATTTGCTTCGGCAGAATTTTATGAGCATGAAGGATTACCAAAGTTTGTAAGCAAACACTTTGATATGTATTCTGATGATTCGTTCTCTGAAGCTATGGAAAAAATAATTAAATCTGCGGATTCCTACAATGACAGAGGAATGTTTCTGACTTTGAATTTAATTAGAATAGCTGGAATGTTGACAACGCCGTTGGCATCTGCAGGGATAATTTATCCAAAAATTGTTTTTGTGAAAGGAAACCCACAAAAACTCGCTGAATTTTTTCAGGTTTATGAAAGAGGCTATACCATTCAAAAGCCTTGTAAAATCAATGTAAGCCCAAAAGAATTTGAAGCCTATTTGACAAATCTTAAAGACGATGTGCTGATGCTGACAGATGACGAACATGAGACAGAATATAAAAAAGACCAGGGCAGAGCCAATCTTTTCAGACTTGATGAGATGATGGATGAAAACCAAAGGCAGGAAAAATTGAAATACCCATTTTTGCCAGTAATCTTCTCGGAACGCTTGATGCAGGAAATACCTGCTGAAAAAGTATTCTTTATAGATGCTTCTTTTCTGAAAACAGATAAATTTTCAGATAAAGAGATTATAAATCGGATGTATAATCTTGACAGAAAAATTGTGCAGTATGTCTGCTCAGAAATGCCTGATTTTTTGTATAATCTAAAACAAAAATTTGCTTTTGAGACTTTTGTTGAAGTTAGGGAATCTGAATTGCAGTATGAAGAAAGCAGGAAGCTGTTACGCATTTTAATTCTTCTGCTAAAATGTATTTTATGTAATATTCCTTTTAATTTTAGAAGTGAATATAATATGAAGAAAGTCACTGAGTCCATGATATGGTATTTGAAAGAACTAATGCTAATGTCAGAGAAATATTGCAGCGGAGGGAGCATGGCAAAAGAATTTGAGATTGTCCTGAACAGAATGATTACGGAAGGCAGAATAGAACTTTTACTGCATTCTGAACTAAGCAAGGGAATAAACAGTTCACAGACAGTACTTTCGGCATTCCTTGGAGAAAATTATCTGTATTTTATCAATGATGCTTTTGATATTGTAACAAACGAGATGTTGCTTTCCCCTAATTCATGTGCAGTCCGAAAGGCACTGAAAAAAGGTAATCTTTTAAAATTTGGGAACGATTTGCAGGTACAAGTAACCCTGTATGACCGCCATTATAGTGGACGGCAATTGGTAACTGCTGTAAAGCGTTCTGTGCTGTCAGAAGAAAGCTTGAAAAAGCTCAAAGGCGGAATATTTAATTTTGAGCCGTGTTTTGATGAAGATAACATAAGAATTCCTGTAGGCATCGATGAACAGGGCAGAATGGTATATCTCAGCCCCGAACATCCAGATTTAAAAAATAAGCATATCCAGATTATGGGAGATAGCGGTTCTGGCAAATCAGTTGCCGGAAATCTGATTGTCCGTTCTAAATATGACCATGGCGAGAATATTATTTATGTCGATTACAGCAATAGTAATTCAGAAACAAAGATGTTGTCACATGGATTTGATAAGGAATTTTATGACACACATGTTCGAAGATTTGAGATTGAAAATTGTATGGAAGAAGATGGATTACAGCTGATATTACATGAAATGCAGGAAAATCATACTATTCTGGTATTTCATTCCAGGAGACACGATGAAAATGTGGAGCAGTTTCTGAAACTCTTGTACGAATTGATTGCAGCTGATGATAATCTGACTGTTACACTCGTCATTGATGAAGTGCATGAGTTAAGCTACAAAAGAGGCAGCGGACTTGTTCACATCATAGAAGAAGGAAGAGGAAACGGGATTTCGTTGATTTCAATCCTTCAGGCTCCGCATGAACTGAAACCCAAACAGATGAGTATGCTGAACGAATCAGCAGTTAAGTTGATTTTTAGCTTTAGCGATAACGATGATGCTCATATCTGTGCTGAAAAAAACAGACTTAAGCCGATGTACAAATTTTCAGAATTACTTGGAGACATGCCGAAGCAGCATTGTCTGGTAGTTGGCTCTCTTGAAGACAGCAGCGGAGAAATACAAACGAATCGGTTCATTAAAGTCAGAATTCCGGATTTGGATGAAAAAGTGTAATGTCTGCAAGGATTTTGAAAAAAATAGTTGCCGGAACTGCTGAAATAGGTATGTTTTGCATTTCTTTGAATTAAATTTTTTTGGAATCCTTGCGCAGTTTGTACTTTTTCATTCGTATCGTATCAATTATACCATAAAGAACATGTACCTGTCAATCTATATACAAAAAAATATTTATAATGTGCAGCTCGCCCCGTGTGGGGCGGACTGCATGATGTTATTACAGAAAGCTGTTCAAATCACTGATTTCTTCTGCTTTCAGGGATTCCGTAACATGGGCATATGTCGAGAGGGTGAATCCGACATTGCTGTGACCGAGGATAGCTGAAAGGGTCTTTACATTCATGCCGCTTTCCAGACTTCTGGTAGCGAAGGTGTGCCTGAGTCCGTGTACATTGATGACACGGATGCTGTTCTGTTCCAGAATCTTCTTGAAATCTCTCTGGAAATCACGGGGTTCAATAGGTGTTCCGGTAACAGATGTGAATACAAAATCGGAGTCTGGCAGATGATGTGACCTGAAATAAGCTGTCTGTGCTTCACGGTAACGGCTGAGTTTTTCAGCGATTTCAGGGAGCAGAGGAATTGTTCTGACGGAATGTATCGTCTTGGGTTCGTTAATCTGGAGAATGGTTCTGTTTGGAGCAGTTTCATCGGGATTCTTGACTCTGTTCAGTGTCTGTGTAATTTTGATATAGCTTTGTCCGTTTAAGTCGAGCTGTACATTCTTCCAGGGCAGTCCTAAAAGTTCCCCCTGCCTTAATCCGGTATAGAGTGCGAGCAGAATCGGCATTTCCAGCCGATGTCCTTTGAGTGCTTCCTGTAGCTGTTTTTGTTCCTCAACTGTGAAGTAGCGCATCTCGACTTTTTTCCGTTTTGGAAGAACAGCTGCATCTGCCGGATTCTTGGCAATCATATCTAAGCTGACTGCCTGTGCCAGAGCTTTATGCAGCATATCGTGCATATTCTTGATGGTCTTGGGACTGAGACCGCCTTTTCCGTCAATTCTGCCTTTTCGGGATTTTTCGTTGTAGAACTGCTGGATGATGAGCGTATTCAGCTTGCAGAGTTCATAGCCGCCGATAGAATTTTTGATATGCTTATGCACGTAAGTTTCATAATTGACATAAGTTGTCATTCTGACCTCGTTCTTGCAGTAAGTCTCCAGCCAGAGGCAGAGCCAGTCATAGAGTGTTGTCCGGTTTGGTTCAACATAGGTATTGGTACTGAGTTGACTGAGCAGTTCGTTCATTTTCTCGGAGACTTCCTTACGGCTTTTTCCATAGATATACTTGCGTTTATACTTTCCGTCAGCACTTGGCATAGAAACTACTCCACGCCATCGCCCTTCGTCGAGTATGTTCATTCTAAATCCCCCTTTCTGAGATAAGATAAAATAATTACCCCTGCCTTTCGGCAGAGGAATTTTGTCAGGTGGCTGATTTCAGTACTCCTCAGCCAGGAGCATAGTCGAATATTCTGTGCTGTCGATGACGTAGACTTTGGCAGTGACGGCTTTCAGCATTGGAATAAAGTAGTTCATGCAGTATTCCGGCTGTTCGGATTTGTGGACGATGTGCTGCATACCGCCGATGTCTTCAAGCTCGAAAATCTGGAAATAGTCTCTTTCGTCTTCCGGCAGACGGTCGATACAGTTCCAGATAAAAGCCTGAGTCTCAAACGGAATGGATTCATTCACGCCTTTTGTGAGATAACGCTGGTTGTCAAACATGGCAAGCTCTCCTTTCTATAGAATTAAATCATGTTCATGATTCACATAAATGATATATATATGAAAATTCAAAAAAATAGAAAAAATAATTGAAAAAAACATGTACTACATAATAGGGGGAGGGAGCGAAGCGACCGCCTGTAATATATATTATGTTATAGAGAGAGGACGTTAAGGAATATACTATCAATAATATATATATATATAGTAGATTATGTTATAGAAAGAGAAGATAAAGAACCAACATGTTTTCATATTATGTTATGATAACATGACATGAAGACATGCTCGCTATAGAACAGATGGAATGATATCATGACATCATAGTGAAAGAATCTGGCATAAGAACAATCTGAATGAATGATAGCATCATTGTGATTACACTGCCGGATGAAAAAGGTAAGAATAGAATTGACGTATTGTCGGGCTATGCTGGATTACATATATATTTAATTTATAAAATAATAATCTTTGAAATGCGTAATACAAAATATTAGCAAATGAGAAAACATATCCGGCAGAGCGAATATGTCATAAAATCATCATTTGTAAAAATATTTTTATAGAGGAGGATTCTGACATGAAAGCAGAACACGAGCAGAAGAAGACCACTTCAATCAGACTTAGTGATGATGAGAAGAAGATTGTGAAAGAAAAGGCAGCAGCGAAGGGAATGCAGTTTGCCAGTTACATTGAATTTATGGCATTGCATGGGGTAGAAGGCATATCTCCCGAAACTCTGGTAAAAATTCAGAATATTTTGAATGGGGCAGTAGAAGCAGTGATTCATATGGATAAAAGTAAAGTGCTGGAATTAAAACAGGAGGCGAATGAATTATGGCAGTCATTAAAGTAAAAAAGGACTTTGGAGGCGGACTGGAATATCTGAAAAATGTCTGCAATTATATCTGTAATCCGAAACGTGCAGTTGACTGGTCTGGAAATGGTGTTGACCCATATCATCCGGATATCTGCTATGAACAGATGCTGGCGGTGAAAAGGTACTATGGAAAAACGAGTACAAATCCACTGGTTCATTTTATTATTTCATATAATGTATCGTCTGCTCCAGATGTAAAGACAGCTGCTGATTATACCAAAGATATTGCCAAGTATTTTCATCAGCGGTATCAGACTCTGCACTGTACACACAAAGCCGACCATGATTGTTCCTGGTTTCATGGACATATACTGGTAAATTCTGTCAGCTTTGTGGATGGAAAGATGCTCAGTACAGATTTCAAGGCAATAGACGATTTCAGCAAATGGGTTGAATATATTACTCAAACAAAGTCTTATGTTGAATTTTGGGATAAAGAGAAAGATGAAGCCTATCGAAAAAAGAAGAAAAATAAATCATGCTGATAATTTAACATGAAAAAACAACAAAAGCCCGGCAATGCCGGGCAAATCTTATATTACTCTATCAATGCACCTGATTTTCGCAGGATTTCTTTGTTTTTTTCATCGCCCAAAAAAGAAACAAAACCTCGGAAGTCACAGTTTCTGAAATGATTGTATCTTTCTGGAAACTGTATTTTTCTGCGTTCTCCTGTGACGGAATAAATGATGTCATTAATCAGAAAATGCTGATAATCCGGTGAAACGGCTGCTGCCCGTCCGGAATCAGAAAGAGGGCTCTTTTCAGGACAGATACTCAGAATCTTTCCTGTATCTGTTTCTGTCAGAAAGCTTGTATACTGTGTAGTGACGATAAATTCTTTGTCATGATTCAGAAATCTGATATTCTCAAAGCATTCGCCGTAGTTCAGACAGCTGTGCAGATTGTAATCTTTCAGAATCCGTCTGGCTCTGAAATCGAACAGAATCACATGACTGTCGTCCATGCCGAGCAGGATTTTCTTTCCGTCAGAAGAAAAATCTGCACAGAAAATAAAAGATGCCCTATTTGGCAGAGTATGAATTCTGCATTTATGGAAATCACTCGGATAACTGCCGTTATCACTGAATTTCAAACCTGATGTGCTGAATACTGAAATGAAAAGACTGCTGAAATCCACACCGCAAATCAGACGGTTTCTTGAAAAACGCATGACTTTGATAATTTCGTTTGTGATGCTGTCTACATGGAAATCTCTTGCCATATCAAGCAGAGCATCCAGTTCTGTCCTGTAATACTCAAGAATGCCGTTTTTATCAGGAATATTGCGGTAATCTCCGCAGATTTCACCAAGCAGAAGATAAGGCGAATCAAGCCAGTCATACCAGATTTTTTCTAACTGAAAATTATCAAATGTCTGCTTCTGGTAATCTGCTCTGACTGCATGAACGGCATTCAGGATGTATTTTGCCATGAAATAGTGATGAATATACTGATGTGAGAATTGCAGCTGATTGTCTCTGACAACAAGAATTCCTGTTTTTTCAATCAGCAGTTCTGTAAAATCGATGCTGTTTCTGGCTTGTTGAAGTGCCTGTTTTCTGAATTTCTCCTCAGCAAGAAGATTCTGATAAATATGTTCATGATCCAGATAGATGCTGAATGCTTTTTCAACAGCATCGGACACATCAGAACGCCGGATATTCAGATGAAACAGCTGCATAGAATACGCTAAAAACGGAAGTGCATATTTTATCACGAATTGAAGCGGCTTTTCATACTTTTTCATCTGATTTGAGAAATAGGCATCCAGAATTTCGCCTCGTGTACTGAGCATATCAGGTGAATTCTGACTTTCCAGAAAACATTTCAGAAACAGCGGAGTCCTGAGTATTTCAAGCAGTTTTGCATTTTTCATTGTTTCGGGATATTCTGAAAGCAGTGAATCTCTGCTGTTTTCAGGAATTCCCAGAATTTCGATTTTCTCAAAATCATCAAAGACTTCATAAACTGGAACATTCCGGCTTGTTATGATAATCCGGATATTATGCCACTCCTGACAGATATATGCAAGTTCTTCTGTAAAAATATCATGCAGTTCCGGATTCATTTCATTCATGCCGTCCAGCAGGAGCGTATATTCCGGAAGCTGATTTTCAGGCTGTTTTTTCAGCAGATTCAGCAGGTCAGAAATCTGTTGCAGAAGCGTTTCCTCGCCTTCACAAGCAATACATATGTCGAATGTCGGATAAGCAAAATGATAATGATATTTCAATAAAATCTGAATCAGAATCCAGCAGGAACATGCTGGATTTATTTTTTCACGGAATTCTTCCCGATAGCCGGAAAGTGACAGAAGCAAGCCGTTCTGATGCTGTAACAGAAATGATTTTCCCATGCCTCCGGAAGCATACAGAAACAGATGATTTTGATTTATCTCATCAAAAAACAATGGATTCCATAAAATAATTTTATTATGATATTGAATTTCAACCGGATAGCAGAAATCATTTTCTGGAACAGGTCTGGTTTGCAGACTTTCTTTTACTGAAATTTTTAGTTCCGGATTGAGGATTTCCAGCAGTTCGGAGGATTCTCCCCAGAATATCGGATTTTCTTTGCTTCCAAGCCGCAGCACACGGACTGAATCTGATTCTGAATCAGAAAGTTGAACAGCTCCGGCATTCGCCGGAGTAAAATTTTTCAATGTCTGATATAATAATCCCAGAAGCAGGGCTTCCAGACAGATTTTCTTCGGATGTGCAGCCGTTCCGGATAAATGATTTTTATGAATCAATTGAAATCCGTACAAAATATATTGAATTTCATCCTCTTTTCGGAGCAGTTCCAGCAGGGTATTCACCAGTGCCGGAGCTTTTTCTTTATCCAGAATTTCAGAACAGAAGCTTCCCATTTCAGCAAGATACAGCCGATACTGTTCCATGCTGAATTTTTTCCCGATTCCGACACGTTTCTCAAATGTCTTTACTGTGATTTTACTCATGGAACAGCCCGTTCCGGTCGGAACGAAGTCCAGCAGAATCCGGTTGATTTGCCGGTAAGCAGACTGTTTATCCGCATGACTGCTGAACAAAGCAAGCATATTCCATTCTTTGTTAGCATTTGGATTTGGACAGTCAGCAATGACAGAAAGCAGTCTGATAAAGATTCTGCCGTTTCCAATTCTGCCTTTACCTGTAATTTTTGATTGGATGATGAGTGAAAGCAGTGTATTCAAAGTCAGCTGATGCATAGAAAAATTCCTCTCCGAATAAACTTTTTCGTTTTACAACATAAACTTCTGCATTCTGTGAACAAACTTTTGCAGAATCTGTGCTATAATCATTCTATCACAAGCCAAAAGGCTTGTCAATCATCACAGAAAAATATTTGCAAAAATTAAACTGGAAAGGATTTGGTCTGTTATGTTATTACATCTTTCATTTTGGGTCATAGCTATTGGTGCGTGTTTCATTTTTGGAGGAATTGTTGAGATAATTATGTGGCTGTATACTCTGATACGCTTTAAGAAAAACAAAAAGTCTGATTTAACACCTGATGAGCTTGAAAAATATACACATTTAGGTCAGAAGTTAACCAAAATAGCAATCGCACTGACAGTTCTGGTTACATGCATAATTATGCTGAAATCATGTATGTCTTAATGTTTAAATCAAATTTCAAGAAATAAAAAAGTGCCGCCAAATCCGGACATTGACGACACGAATATACTCGTATATATTATAACATGAATCAACATTTTTTTCAAGTATGATTTGTAATTTTGACTAATTTTGAACAGTTTTCACAAATAAACATTTGCTTTTTTAGTGATTCTGACATGAAATAAAATCAGTCTGCCGTCAGTATTCTGGTCATTCATGAGGAGGGAACATCGTGGCACGAAGAGGAGAAAATATCTATAAACGCCGGGACGGACGTTATGAGGGACGGTATCAGGCCGGATATGATGCCGATGGAAAAGCAAAATATCATTCTGTCTATGCGAAAACCTATCAGGAAGTCAGAGAAAAACTGCTGAAATTTAAAGCTGAGAAACAACAGTTCCAGCCTTCCGGAAGGCTGACGGTAAAAACACTTTTTGAAGAATGGCTCAGTTCTGTGAAGCTCAGGGTCAAGACTTCGACTTATGCCAATTACAGAATGAAAGCGGATAAGCATATTCTGCCGGAATTTGGCGGTTTAAAATATGAAAATCTGTCCGTATCCATGATTCAGAATTTTATTCAGAAGAAAATCAGCTCCGGCTTATCGCCGAAATATGTTTCTGATATTGTGATTGTATTCAAAACTATGAGTAAGTATATCAGCCGTGTGCATAGTTTCCGGAATCCGCTGGCTGATGTGATTCTGCCAAAGTCCCAGAAAAAAGAAATGCATCTGCTTTCCGAAAAACAGCAGAAACAGCTGTGCAGCTATCTGATGAAAAATCAGAATGTGACTTCTGTCTGCATTCTCATGAGTATGTATACGGGGCTTAGAATCGGGGAAATCTGCGGCTTGCAATGGGCTGATATTGATTTTGAAAATAGGATTTTGACCGTCAGGAGAACTGTTCAGAGAGTCCAGACAGCATCCGGAACACAGCTTTTGATTGATGCACCCAAAACAAACAGTTCCCAACGTTCTGTGCCGATTCCGGATTTTATGATGCATCTGCTCAAAAAGTTCAGAAATCGGGATAATCTTTATATTTTATCCGGGTCAGAAGTTCCGGCAGAACCCCGAACCATGCAGAGAAGATTCAAAACAGTTCTAAAAAAAGCAAATCTGCCGTCAGTGAATTATCATAGTTTAAGGCACATGTTTGCGACAAACTGCATCAAAGCCGGATTTGATATCAAGACATTATCTGAAATTTTAGGTCATGCATCTGTTGAAACTACACTGAAATTATATGTCCATTCCGCCATGGAACGGAAAATCGAATGCATGAACAAGCTGAAACTCGCAGCTTAAAAAGATAATTTACCGTCAGAATTTCAGTCAATCAAATTTAAAATATCCCTATATCATGCTGAAAATCAGAAACATGTCTCAGAAGTCCGGATTTTGTGACAAATCCAATTGTCTTTATTATTATACACATTTTTGAGGCAGAAAGACAGATGAAAGGAAAGCATTTATGAACAATCATGTTTTGCGGATTCTTGTAACTGCAACAATGAGTGCCGGAAAATCAACACTGATAAATGCCTTGATTGGAAAGTCCGTTGCCAGAACTTCGCAGGAAGTTTGTACAGGAAATCTCTGTTATATCTATAATCAGTCTGTTGAAAATAATAAAATTATATTTTACTGCAAAAATCACTTTAATCCGGATGCAGATGCAGAACTGCTGCATTCATTTTCATGGTCAAGTCCTGTCAGTATTACTTGTTATTTTAGAAATCAGCATTGCCGTCAAAAACAAATCTGTCTGATTGACACTCCGGGTGTAAACTCTGCAATGAACCTGACACACGGAAAAATGACCCAAGAGGCTATTCTGAATGAAAATTATCATATATTAGTACATATTCTGAATGCGAATAAAATAGGCTCAGACGATGAAATCAGACATTTGCAGTGGGTTCTGAAAAATATTTCCGGAGACAGAAAAATTATTTTTGTTCTGAATAAGCTGGATGATTTTAAATTATCTGAAGACAGTATTCCGGACAGTATTGATTCTATAAAGCGTGATTTAAGGCAGATAGGGTATCAGAATCCGGTTATCTGTCCCGTTTCGGCATATTTTGGATTTCTTCTGAAAAAAAGAATATATGGAGAAGTCCTGGGCAGAAGTCAGCAGATTGATTATGATTTCCTTGCAGATAAATTCCGGAATCCGGAGTTTGATTTATCTGTATTTTATCCGAACAGAAAAATCTGTGCTGATAAGAATCCTGACAAAATTTTGTATCATAAATGCGGAATGAGGATGCTTGAAGAGATGCTGTTCCAGTAAACAGATTTGTCTGAGTAATAAAAAGGGAGAAACAGAGAATGACGAAAGTATTGATAAAATATAATCCATATAAAGTGGAAACAGAAATCAAGATAAATGATGCAGTGCTGAAGGAAAACAGTATCCTGAAACAGAAATCCCAGCCGGGAATGCGTTTGCAGGAATGGATTGATGAACTGCCTTCTCTGCTGGTTCAGGAAACAAATGACAGAGATTTCAGCATTGCATTTCATGGTACTATGATGGATTATGAAGACCTGAAATATGTACTTGAAGAAGCTTTCCGGAAACGGGAAATCACACATGTGGAATGTGACCGTATCCCAGCCAAAGAAACAAAGGACAAAGAAGCTGAAATTGAAAGAATTTTTCAGATGGTGCAGAAAGGTTCTTTTCCGGAACTTCGTTCTGATGAAATTATACGGAAATTTCAGCAAGCCAAAAATAAAAAGCTTGAAATCTGTGTTGTCGCTACTATGAGTGCAGGAAAATCTACATTGATTAATGCACTGCTCGGAGATAAGCTGATGCCTTCTGAACAGCAGGCATGTACAGCAATTATCACAAAAATTACAGATAATGACAATCCCGTATGGGAAGCAGAAGCCTATGAAAGAACGCAGGACGGAGATTTCAGACTGATGAAAAAATATCCGGCTCTGACTTATGAACAGATGAAGGAGCTGAACGCAAATAAAGCTGTAAAAAAAGTCGAAATTACAGGAAATATTCCGTTTAGTTCTTCTGAGGAAATGTCGCTTGTGATTGTAGATACACCGGGACCAAATAATGCAAGAGATACACAGCACAGGTCAATGCAGGAAGAATATCTCAATAAAGATTCCAAAGATTTGGTATTATATATTATGGAGCCTGCATTCGGTTCAGACAGCGATGCGGAATTGCTGCGGAAAATTGCGGAAAGTATGGCTTCCAGAGGAAAACAGGCTCGTGACAGATTTATTTTTGTACTCAATAAAATGGATGACAGAAAAGAAGAAGACGGTGATATTTCCAGAACCCTTGACCATGCCAGGGAATACCTGAAAAAATATGGAATTGAAAATCCAAATCTGTTTCCGGTTTCTGCATTGGCAGCGATGGATATTCGTTTATTTCAGAAAAATCTGAAAATTCCGGAAATGCTGACAGCAGAATTTGTAACTGAAACAGGAAGAATGGTAGAAAAACTCACACAGCCAGGTTATGCATTTGAAACTTATGCACCGCTTCCGGAACGGCTCAGAAATGCTGTCAGAAACAAACTGGAACAGGCAGAAGAAGCTGCAAAATCTGCTGATGTCGAATCAGCAGAAAGAGAGTCCGAGAAACTTTATAAAACCAAACAATCCAGAGCATCTTATGAAGATGCTGTTCAGTACGGAGAAATTGCTTTGCTTCATTCCGGTATTCCTGCGGTGGAAGCAGCAATTGAACAGTATCTGGTAAAATACGCCGGTACAGCTAAAATTTATGACCTTGTGAATGCCTTTATGGAACAGCTGGAATCTTTACATTATGTGGAAACACTCAAAACGGAAGTAATGCGCAATCAGACAGTAAAGCAGAATATTTTAAGACAGATTCAGGAAACAGAAAAAAAGAAAAGTTCCATGATGTCCGCCAGACAGTTTGAAAATAAAATCAGTGCTGCTATTTCTGATGTGCAGAATCAATCCAGAACAGCGGTAATGCAAATCAGCAAAGCGTATCAGGCGAAAATCAGCAGTGAAATGCTCAGATACAGAGGCAAAAAACTCAGCGTGGGAGAAGCATCGGACTTGCTGAACAAAATGACAGCGTTTGCAAAAGAACTCCAGCAGAACTATGTTTCAGAACTTAACAGAATCATTCAGAACACACTCTATCAGACCTGTAAATCTTTGGTAAACGAATACAAACAAAAGCTGTCCTCTATCACAAGTGAAATTTCTTCTTCTTTAAACGGGGGGATTTCATTCAGACCGCTTGCCATGATGAACAGCCGTATTCCGCAGATTCGTGCGGAAGATTTTACACATGAAGAACGTGTAAAAAATAAACCGAAATGGATGCCCAATGTTCACAAAAGATGGTACAAGCCATGGACATGGCTGGAAGAAAGAGGTCACTGGGAAGTGACATTCAGAAAAATGCAGTATGTTCCGAGTGATGAACTCTGTCAGCAGTTTTTTACGCCTGTTCAGAAACTGCTGATAGAAAACAGTCAGTCAGCAGCAAAATATATCAAAGAGGAATCAGAAAGCGTTTCTCAGAAATTTATGAGTGAATTTGAACAGCTTGACAGGGAACTGGATAAAAAAACAGAACTGCTCAAAGATTATGCAGTCAACAGGGAACAGGCTGAACAGCGTCTTGTCAATTCACAGAGAAGACTTGAATGGATTAAGCAGATAGAAACAATGATAAACCATGTTCTTGAAATATAGAAAGGAGCAGTATCATGGCAGCAACACAGGCTTTCCGTGAAGCAGTACAGAATAACGATATTCTTTCCGTGCGTATCATGATGAAAGACAGCCTTCTGAGAGACCCTTCATTCCGGGAATTTTCGGAAATGGAAGCAATTGCCGGACATATGTCAGGCTTGTATGAAAACCATGACGGCACAGATTTAAAATACAATCCATCCGCATGGAATGATGATTATATGAATGAACTCATGGTGGATATGATTTACAATTTTTCACATGAACGGATTGCACTTCTGAAAAAAATAATTCAGCATCTGCATCCCTATACAAAAGAAGAACAGGAAGCTTTGCGGAAGCATACAGAAAATTCCGATGATAAAGAAATCGGCATAACAGTTGGCGGTGTCAGTGGTGCACTTATCGGATATGGTGCAGTCAAGGCAGTAACAGCCTCAGCCGTTGCCGCTGGTGTCGTGGGTGTGCCTGTCGGTGCTGTCATCGGTGCAGCTGCCGGGATTGCTGTGGCGGCAATTGTAAAAAACAATCATCAGAATGGGGAAAAATAATATGAGCGATTCTTTTACACTCGGTAAAAAAACGGAATATGCACCTGCTCCTAATCACAAAAATCAGAATATGCAGGCAGAACAGGCTTCTGAACAGATGAAAATAGCACGGCGGGCAGCAGAAAATGAGATTTCTCATCAGGAAGTTTCAGCAGAAATGCTGCCCGCTTCTGAAACAGAATATCCTGATTTCAGCCGTCAGTATCAGGCAGCTTTTGCCATGATAGAAGATGTGATTCTGAAAGATTATCTGCATCATCTGAAAGAATATGAAATCATTCCGTTCCGGGAGAAAAATAATAATATTGATGAAATCCGTCTGTTCAGAATTACAGAGATGGTATATCAGAATCAGGAATATTCTGCGTATAAATTCGCATCTGTTTTTAATTCTGTGCAGAGTCTCGGATGCACCATTGCTGTGATTGCAGACAGCAGCGGAGAAAGAACAGAATTCTATATGGGTGTCCGTACGCAGGACGGCGACAAAATCCATACGGCACAATCATTAAAAGAAATTCTTCAGAATGCATTTATCGGGCATTTCCCGGGCGTGCGGACGGAAGACCTGTCAAAAGCAGAAACAGAACATCTTCTTTGCGGCATTTCCAGTGATAATATTGCTTCTGTTTCCTGTGCTGCCAACCACAAGGATGAAAATTTCAAGTCAAATGAAAGCTTTATTCAGGGACTTGAAAAACTGGTGCTTGCTATGAAGGGTCAGAAATACACTGCCGTGATTCTTGCCAGAAGTGTCACACCTGACGAACTCAGAAAAACAAGAGCGGATTATGAAGAAATCTATACTGCAATTTCTCCGCTGTCAAATCAGCAGTTTTCATCAGGAGAAAATGCTTCCAAAAATATTTCTTCGTCCATACAGACAAGTTATAGTCAGGGAGATAATACAGCCTATAATATTGCCCTTCAGCAGGGAAAAAGCATTTCAGACAGTCAGGGAGTTTCTCTGCCGAATCAGGATGCTGTCAGAAAAAAAGGCATTGCCGGTTCGATTGCAAGTCTTCTGGGAATGGGCGTTGCTGCCGCATTTCCCACAGGCGGTGTCAGTATTGCTGCTGCCGGTGTACTGGGTGCCTTGAATACCGCTGTTGCCATGATACCTGTTCCGACCGAAACAGAAAGCAGAACGGTGTCTACCAGCAAATCAATTACAGAAAGCATCACACGGGGAACAAATCAAAGCCGCTCTGTGGCAGCAGCCGTTTCAGACGGACAGACTTCCGGTATCAGCAGAGGCTTACAGCTGACGATACAGGATAAAAAAATACTCAACATGATGGAGCGGATTGACAGGCAGCTCAGACGCATTGATGAATGCGAAAGTTTAGGAATGTGGGAATGTGCTGCTTATTTTCTTTCTGACAGTCCGGTTACTGCTGAAATGGCAGCCGGTACTTATAAAGCTATTATTGCAGGAGAAAATTCAGGCGTTCAGAAGTCTGCCTGCAATCTGTGGAGCTGGCAGAAACAGAAAGAATGTGCTGTGCTGCATCAGTATATCAAAAATCTGATGCATCCGGTATTTCAGTATCATTATCAAAGAAATCTGAAAAACGAATACTGTACAGATGTCAGTGCAGCATCACTTGTCAGCAGCAATGAACTCGCCATTCAGATGGGGCTGCCCAGAAAATCCGTATGTGGTTTCCCTGTGATTGAACATGCGGAATTCAGTCAGGAAGTTATCAAAAGAAATATTGCCCGGATGGATGAATACAGTAAGTATGATATAAAAAAAGTAAAGATTTCTGACAAGCCTGATGCCTTCAGGCTGGAAGCAGAAAAATCAGGCGAACTGTCAAAGAAAAAAGAGTCATCTGTTTCTGTCGGCAAAATTTATAGTATGGGAGAATGTACTTCTGTCAATGTGGCACTGAATTGTCAAAGACTGACAGAACATACCTTTATTACAGGCTCAACCGGAGCCGGCAAATCAAATACAACCTGTCAGATTCTGCATCAACTTCATGAGATGTCATATTCTGAGAAAGTGCATTTTCTGGTCATTGAACCGGCAAAAGGAGAATATGCAAAAGATTTTCCCTATGCAGAAGTCTATGATGCAAATCCGCTTGAAAAAACAACAAATCTTCTTCGGCTGAATCCATTTTATTTTCCGGAAGAAATTCATATTCTGCATCATCTTGACAGGCTGGTCGAAATTTTCAATGTCTGCTGGCCTATGTATGCGGCAATGCCTGCAATTCTGAAAAAAGCCATGCATAATGCCTATGAGGCAAGCGGCTGGAATATGCTGGAATCCAGAAATCAATATAACTATCGGATTTTTCCGGATTTTTCTGATGTGCTTCGTGAAATCCGCAGGGTAGTGGAGGACAGTGACTATTCCACGGATAACAAAAGTGATTATACAGGTTCACTTGTCACAAGAGTGGAATCTCTCACAACCGGAATTTTTGGAATGGTGTTCAAATCCAATGGCGTTCCTGATTCAGATTTGTTTGATAAAAATGTTATCATTGACCTGAGTAGCATCGGTTCTTCTGAAACAAAATCTATGATTATGGGAATTCTTGTCCTGAAATTGCAGGAATATCGAATGAGTCAGGAAACAGAGGCAAATTCACCTCTGCGGCATGTGACAGTTCTAGAAGAGGCGCATCATCTTTTAAAGCGTACTTCTACGGAACAGCATACAGAAAGCAGCAATCTGTCAGGAAAATCTGTTGAGATGCTGACAAATGCCATCGCTGAAATGCGTACCTATGGTGAAGGTTTTATCATTGCTGACCAGTCTCCCAATCTGCTGGATATGGCTGTTATCCGGAATACCAATACTAAAATCATTCATCGGCTGCCGGATTATTCAGACAGAGAACTTGTCGGACGTGCTGCCGGTCTGAATGAAGAACAGGTGAAAGAACTCGCCAAACTGGAGCAGGGAGTTGCTGTCATCCGGCAGAGTGACTGGCTGGATTCCGTACTCTGCAAAGTAAACAAATATCAAAAACTAAAAGAAATACAAAGAAAAAAAGCGGATGAAAAAATAAAAATAACTGTATTTGAATATTCTTTTCCAGATGTACTATTGACTCAGTTTTTGGTTCGTACTGAGCCGAAAGATTTAGAAAAATTCAGAAATGAAGTTCTAAGCTCAGATTTAAGCGGAGGATTTAAAGCGGACTTTTTAAAATTAGTCAGCAGTCGTACAGAAGATGAATGTCAAAAAAATTGGCAAAAGATTTTTTATGATATGTTCAGTTTGGGAAAGATAATGAAAAAATTTAAAGATGTAAAGGAAAATAATCAATTCATCTATGATATGATTCTCAAACAGTTTCCGCCGTCTCTTCTGGATTATGATGGATTAGAGGGCTGTGTTCAATTAAAAGGTCTGGTTAATATGATGATGCATGAACAGGTTGACCGAGATATGACATATAACCGACTCTATGAAGAAATGAAACCGCTGTTTATTTGAAAGGAGAGCTTTTATGAACAATAGAAATGAAATCAATGAGACTAATGCAGTATTTCAGGATGCGGGAAAAAATTCAGTCACTGAAAATCTAAGAACAGGCTCTGAAATTCTTAAAAAAGCTGGAACTTTTACTCCTAATCCAGAAGCAAAAATTGCAGTGCAGACTGCTGGCAGCCTTCTGGAGGCTGGAGCAAATGCAAAAGAAATTCTTGATAGAAAAAAAGCAGAAAAGGAAGCCAGAGAAAAAGCTGCTGCAAATGAGTTAGGTAATTTAACAGGTGTGGCTTTCAGCGGAGAATCTGAAAAAAAAAACGAATTTCTGATTTCGGATAAAACTGATTATTTCAATGAGGGTGAAATTAAAAATCTTACTCCCCAGGAAATTGATATGCAGGATGAAATGGTCGATTCCATAGATAATCCTGATGAGCTTACCAAACAGGAAAAAGGCAATCTTGGTGAGGGCACTATAGATAAATATTTGCGTGAAAAAGGTTATACTCAGCTGAATGAAACAGGTGTGACAAGTATCAAGGATGCCGGACATCAGGGAATTGATGGAGTACATTATAATCCGGATGGTCAGCCGCCGTATCTGATTGTGGAAGTAAAGTACGGAAGTGGAACGTTAGGAGATACGGCAGACGGCAAACAAATGAGTCAGCAATGGATTGAGAACCGCCTTGATGATGCTGTCGGAAAAGAAACCGCTGATGAAATCCGGAAAGAAATGCAGAAAAATCCTGATAATGTCGGAATTCTGCTGGCTCATGTGGATAATGAAAAAAATGTTACATTTGACCGCCTTGATAAAGATGGAAATATCATAGAGAAAAATATAGAATTATAAAAACAGAAGCTGAATATATTTAGTTTATAACAGGAGGGATTTTTATGAAAAAAATCAGAAAATGGCTTTGTATGATGCTGTCTGTTCTTCTGGTATTCTTTGAAGTTCCGTTCATGTCCAGTAGCGAACAAACTGCCTTTACACCAGAAATCACTGCAGAGGCGGCTGCAGAGACTTCACTTGGAAATTTTATATTTAATGGGTTGAGATATGAGGTTATAAAATATTCAGAAGGATATTATGCAAAGCTAATTGGAAGTACAACAAAAACAACGCTTTTGGGAGACACAACAATAAAAATTCCTGCATCATTTTCTAGAAGTGGGTTTTCTGATATGGAGAATGAGAATCTTAAAAAAATAAGTAAAGATACTAGTATTACGTCAATTCCAGTAAGGTATACAGAATTAGTAACAAATATGGCTACCTTTTCGGGAGAAGCCTTGGGGTATGGAATTTTTGGAGCAATGTCCGCTGTTCAGCCTAAAGAATTAATTTTTCAAGCTAATTTATGGGAAATTGGGGATAGTTCTTTTATGAAGTCGGCAACATTAGAAAAAGTAACAATTCCATACACTACCTATAAAATTGGCAAAAAAGCTTTTTATGGGTGTATAAATCTTACAGAAGTTACAATTAAATATTCTCATTGTATAATTGACTCAACTGCATTTGATATGTGCAATAAATTAACGACTATTTATGGCTATTCCGGTTCAACAGCAGAAACTTTTGCAAATCAGAAAAATCTGACCTTTATTGCTCTGGACAATCCACAGCAGACAACGCCTGTTTATACAGATACAAGTGTTTCCACAACAACTACAAAGACAACAACAGCTACAGCGGAAACTACAACTGTGACATCTGAGTCAAAAGCAACCGATATCACCAGAGGAAATCTGAAATATCATTTGAATGAAACAGGTGATACACTGACAATCTCCGGAACAGGTGATATGATAAACTTTTCAAATATAAGTTATCAGTTAAAATTAAAAAATGTCACAAAAGTAGTGATTGAACATGGTGTGACAAGTATCGAGGGCAGAGCATTTTTAGGATGTTCTAATCTGAAATCAGTTACAATTTCAAATAGTGTGAAAATTATTGGGAGTGATGCTTTTTCGGGGTGTACTAGTCTAACATCCGTCACAATTCCAGATAGTGTAACAAGCATTAAAGGCGGTGCATTTTCAGGCTGTACCAGTTTGACATCTTTTATACTTCCAAGCAGTCTAACCACCATTGAAGGACGCATTTTGTCGGGATGTTCCAAACTGAAATCTATTGATATTCCTGAAAATATAACAAGCATCGGTGCATATGCTTTTTCAGACTGTTCTTCTTTAGTGTCTATTACAATTCCAAGGAGTGTAACAAGCATTGGCACATGTGCATTTGCTTTTCAGGATACTTCTAAGTATCATGCTGTCTATATTCATAATCCACAATGCAAATTCGAAACAGCAGCTATTAGTAAATATGTGACGATTTACGGTTATTCTAACTCCACTGCACAGGCATTTGCTGATGACAATGGAAATGAATTTGTTCCTTTGGACAAGCCTGAAACTACCACTTCCACTAAACAAACGACCACAACTACTACAACCAGACAGACAACCACAACTACTACAACTATCATGACTACAACCACTGCCGCAGCTGAAACCACGCATGTAATCATGCCGGAAGAAGGAACATGCGGTGAAAATTTGACATGGAATCTTGATAGTAAAGGAACACTTACCATTTCTGGTACGGGAGCTATGTATGACTGGAATTCTAACAGCTATGATGATAACCTTTCTCCATGGTGTTGCAATCAGGATGTAACGCAAGTAATTATTGAAGAGGATGTGACAAGTATTGGAAATGCTGCATTCTACAATTGCTCAGAACTGAAATTTATCACCATCAAAAATCCTGATTGCACAATTTATGATTCAGAATATACCATTTCAGATACAGCAGCAATTTATGGTATGCCAGATTCCACTGCACAAGATTATGCTGAAAAATATAACCGAGTCTATTTTTATATTAATAATCCGCAAAATGTTGAAGCAATAGCATTAGCTCGTTGGGAAATTGGATGTGTATCTGCACATCCTGGCGATTGCTACGTGAAAGTTCCTGTTTGGGTAGAAGGACTTCCAGAAGGATTGACATTGAATGCATTCGATTTTAAATTGAATGTCAGCTCAGATGTTGATTTTAGTGATTATAGCTTTGGAAGTGCCTATGCAATAATGAAATTTTTTGTTGATACAAATACTTTGAGATTTGCTGGAAAAAATTTGGAAAATCAAAATGCATTAACCCAAAACGGTGCAAGCATGATGACTCTGTTTTTCAATATTCCCTCAAATATTAAAGCAGGGCGATATCGGATTTCATTTGATGGTGATGTTTATGCTGCAAATACGCATGGTGTTATAGATATTGATGAAGTAAACGGTTATATTGACATTTTTGATGATGGAACAGTATTATCTTCTTCTGCTGTCATCTCCTCGGCTGTGACAACAAGTACGACAGTAACAGATATTAATATTTCAGATACCCTCAATAACTCTGAAACAGAATTTGCTGTAACAAATGAGTCGTCAACAGTGTCTGTTAAAGAATCAACAGCTGCAACGACTGTTACTGAAACAAAACCACTGGTAGCTGTCAAAGAAAATGAAATCACTCTGAAAGCAGGTCAACAGTATCAGATTGAAGCAAATCAGGATAATTTGACCTATTTTTCCAGCAATACAGAAATTGCAGCTGTTTCTTCAAATGGAATGATAACTGCATTGAGTGAAGGAAATACAATAATTTCAGTGGTTAACCAAGATTATGATGTAATGCAGATAAAAGTAACAGTAATCCCGAGTGATACAGAAACAGCACTGGAATTTGGTGACTTGAATAATAATGGAGCTGTGAATGCCGAGGATGCTTCATTGATTCTAATTGCAGCTGCAAAGCAGGGTTCCGGTCAGGACAGCGGTCTGACAGAAACACAGAAAACAGCTGCGGATGTCAATCAGGACGGAAAGATTAATGCTTCCGATGCGGCGTATATTCTGCAATATGCAGCTGCGGCAGGAGCAGGGGCATTTTCAGGAACACTTTCAGAATATATGAATAGCTTGCAGTGATAACAGATAAAACGAATTTTAGCCGGGGCGTTCTGCCCCGGTGACTTTTCGTTTTTTATGCTGAAAACAGATGAGGGAAAATAATCATGTTTTATAGAAAGAAATATATTGTTTCACTGATAATAGTGCTGCTGATGATGTTTAGCATAAGTACAGGCATTTTCAGCGTATCAGCATCGAATGGAAAAATTATCTCCGGAATAAGTTATGAACTGACAGATGAAGGTCATTACTTGGTTTCTGATGCAAATGAAAAAACAGAATTATGCTACGGAGAACAAAGCCTGGGTATTCTTCACTTACAGGGAGATATTAACCATACATTGGAATATAATCAGATTCCTGCTTATGATGCCAGCGGAGAACTTTCTTTTTGCTATTCCTATGGCGGTGATTATCAGACTGATAATAAAGAGGCATGGAATCTGTGTGATTCCGAGGAAAAAACGATTAATGGGCTGGATATTGCTAAAAAGATAAAGAGCGGTGCAGTCATTGTTCAGAAATCAGAAAATGCACAGGACTGGAACACAGTCTCTGTTATGACGGATATATTCAAAAAGCAGAAATCTGGTTTGATTACATGTTATACTGCCATGACTGAGGAATTCCGGCAGGGTACTTATTATCAGATTTCTGTTGCATATCAAATGAAGAGAAAAATCAGTGAAACAAAAAAACTGTTTGTCAAATCAGATGTTTATGAATATAAAGAATTTGTTGAAGTATATAAATTCTATATTGGATATGGGACAAATCCCATAGTCCTCAGAGATGCGGTTACGGGAGAAGTGATTTCCGAATCTTCTGAAAATGGCTTTAAAATTGACAAATGCGGAACGAATTGTACCGTGAAGCTGAAAAAAAACAGCGGAGCAGAAAAAGAAATTCCGGATAAAACATCTGTCTATGAGCCGGGAAATTATCTGCTGACAGTAACAGATAATCTGAATCATACTTATCAGCAGAAAATTCAGGTGACCAGAGGACTTGCTGTGAAAGAACTGATTCCAAATATATATGAATCAGATGCAAAAGGAAAATATGAAGATGCCAGAATTGTTGTTTCTCCATCTTTTGGCGCAAAGCCGCTGACTGTACTGAAAATCGGTCAGCAGTCTGACAAAAACATTGTACAGAAGCGTGACGGAAAATTCTATGCTTATGGTTTAAACGGAGAAGGAGCAGAATTATATCTTAATTTGCAGTCACCCTATAATCCAAACTGGTCTGTAGCTGAGGATACATGGGGCAAAAAAGAATCACAGAAAATCGAAGATGTATGGACTGGCGTTACCGGAACAGGTGCAGTAATCATTCAGAAGTCATTCGATGGTGTGAACTGGACAAATCTGAATATGGGAAAATATGCAGGAGGGTTGTATACAACAGATTATTTTCATTATTATGGAAATCAGGGCGACATTCTTCTGTATATCCCGGATGGAAAAGAAATTCAGAAAGGGATTTATCTGAACATTATCTATGCTTATCAGCTATATCAGGAAAGTACAAAATCAAATTACAGATTTCTGGAAAAATATCATGTTTATCTGTGCAGCAATGATTTTGATGCAGTGACATTTCATAATCTCTTCGTGAATGATGAGATGATTCAGCAAACACTTGGAGAAGACAGCGAAATTGGTATGACCGTTGCGAAAAAAATCGAAACACTGCAAAATGGTTCGTGTACAGTCAGCGGATTTTCTGTTGATACAGAACTGAATCCTGCTGTAAAAGTGACTGCTTTCAGAAACGGCATACCTGTTGAAATTCCGGAAAACCGGGAATTCACAGAAACCGGAAAATATGATATTCATCTGGAAAGTGCTGTAGCGGATACTAAAGATATGATATTTTATGTGGACAGACAGTCCGCAGAAGAATCATTACAGACTTATTTCGGAGATGGATTCCTGACAGGAAAAAGAATCTACTCAGAAGGGGAATACCCTGTTTATGAAGGCGGAAAAGCAAAATATCATCTAAATGCTGCGGATGATAATTTTCTTCCGGTTCATGGCACTATCACAAATCAGACAACAAGAAAAACAATAGAAATTTCGTCCGGCAGCTCCGGTATATTGCATGACCCCGGAAAATATACTGCTGTCCTGACAAATCATCCAGCTGAAAAATCAGAAGATTTTCCCGGAGATTACCGGACATTTACTTTTGAATTTGAAATTATTGCCCAAGGCACTGCACCGGGACCCGCTGTCAATCAGAAAAATCTGAAAGAATACGTACAGTCCAATATTTCCGATGCCTATCCGATGTATTATGGGCTGACTTATCCGAGTGCTTCCAAGGGAAACATTACACTTGCCTTTGCTTCATGGGAAGATGCACGGAAATTTTCTTACCAGTATGAAAAAGGCATGGTGGAAAAACAGAAAGACGGCACATTCCGTTATACAGGCAGCTCCGGACATATCCAGAAAAAAGTGTATGATGAAGATGATTATACAGATGCTGTCAATTTCTTTGCAGAACAGGCAATTCAGGAATTATATTTTGACTTGTCAGATGAATTTACTTACCGGACTTTGCAGAATGAAAACTTCTCCGGAATTGACAGTCTCCGTGAACTGAAGCTGACTGACAGTGTGACTGTTTTCGCACCGGGACAAAAAGAAAAATTATGTCAGACAGATGCTCTTCCGAATATCGGCAAAAAGAAATATTCTTATCTTTTGCCGGGAACTTCCGGAAAGCAGAAAACCGGATATTATGATTTTGAATTCATAAAAGATAAATACGGCTGTGATTCTGCTTCTGTTGTGATTACGGAATCCAATGGTCAAAGACATAGAATCGCTTACAACAAGGGAGCTGCTGAACAGCTGGAAGCTCAGGGCTGCAAAAGCGGAATTGTCACAATCACTGAAAAAACAATCTATGGCGATTCTGTAAGCTATCAGGCAGTCTATACCGCCGAAAATGACAATACTGCTGAAATCACAGTTACTTACACGCTGAACGGGAAAATTTACACGCTGAATGGGAAAAAGAATGCCCAGGTTCTGACACAGGGAAACAGAAGCAATCAGATTCAGGCAGAAAGTTTCCATATTACACAAGTAACAGATGAACTTGAACCTTATAATCTGATTACTGTCTATCATAAAACCACAAAAGAAAAAATGCAGTTCACAGCGGATAAAATTCCCCAAACCAGCTGGACAGATGCAGGTGATTATCAGATTACTGTCACAAACAGACTTGGCTATTCGTATTCTTTTACAGTTTCTGTGAAAGCCTCTGCCGGAAAGAAAGGAAGATAATCATGCAGGAATATCCTATCTTCAGCCGTTGTGTGTCATTGGTTCTGATATTCACTATGCTGACACAGTTCTTTGCTGGATGTTCTGAAAGAACAACAGATTCTTCCGAACCGGAAAATTATGCTGTTACTGAAATTTCTACAGAACAAAATCAAACTGTATCCGCACAAACTGAAATCATTCCTTCTGAAACAGAATCCGCCGTGATACAGACCCTGAAAAATTCTGAAATTTTTATTTCTGAAAACTGGGAAGATTATATTGGCAATCTGGACACTTTCGTCTATGCTTTGATAATGAACCAGTATCAGCAAAATTACAGTACTTTCAATGCAATGGTTACGCTTTCTGACGGAACAGATATATTCGGAATCGGCTATACAGACTATGCAGAATATGTTGACTCTGATAATACCGGCTATTTTCCGGCTGGATTTCTCGCACTGATAGGCGAACCTGAAATTTCTTCCAAAGAAGTCGAAAACGGTCTTGAAATCCGGAATCTTGACTATGCAGCAGAAGATACACACTTCCTTTATGCCTATCAGACAGAACCTCATCTGGAACACTGTGTCATCTGGGGAGAATATCTTCAATATGGTACAGATACCTCCGGAGAAATTACTTATACGGCACAGAAATATGAAAAAGGCATCTGTGATAAATCATTAGGTTCTTTGTATTCCTACGATAATAACAGATATCTGTATGATGCAGATGTCGGAAATTATGTCAATATTACAGGCGAATCGCTCAGTACAGAAATTGATTATGCCGCTCTGGAAGCCGAAGTCAACCGCATTCTGGAAGAACAGGATTTTCATTTTTCAACGGCGGAAATCAATACAGCCGTGCATCTTGCACAGGAAGCTGTTATTTCTTATCTGCTTTCCCTGCAGGAAGAAACTTTTCTTGATGCAGAAGTTTCAGAACTGATTCGGCTGGCACAGGAGCTTGACCCGATGGAATGCATTCAGATAACACCTGACGGCATGATTTATGTCGAAATGGGAGAAGAAATCCCGGATAAACCGGATGCCAAAACAAAATGGCTGGTAGGTTCTGCCTGTTTTATTGTTACGGCATTAAGCATAGGATTACAAGTTGCCTGCCCTGCTGCTGCACCTTTTACAGGTGCTGCCAGCAGTGCAGCGATTGAAATTTTTATGCAGGTCGTTTTTGAAAATCAGAATTTAGAAGATATTAATTGGAAAAAAGTTGCTGTTTCAGCTTGTGTGGGTGCATTGACCTCTTTTGCTCCGGATGGTAATATGATTAAAATCATAACAGGAACTATCTCCTCTGCATTTACGGAAGCTGCATATGCTGTCATTGATGAAGAATCACCGGAAAATGTATGGAATGCAACAATTTCAGGTGTAGCAGGAGGTGCAGTCGGAAGTATGCTTTCTGTGGGCATTTCTGATGTCGTTTCAAAAACAGTCAAATCGCATCATACAGCTGCATGGCAAAAAATTCCTGATAAAATTAAACTGGATAAAATTGAATTAGATAAAATAGAACTGAGTGAAAAGGCAGAAGAACAGCTGACAGATAATCTTGTAGATACCGGAAAAGAATTATTTGAAAAAATAATAGAGCAGGAAACTCTGAAAACAGTCCTGATTGAAATTCAGCATGAAATCAATCCAGCCAAACTTTTAAGTGCACAGCTCAAATCATTTTACTTGTCTGTGAATGACCGGTCAGTTCCGGAAGTATGGCAGGATAATGGAAATTTCATAATCTCTGTGACTGAAAATGAAAATCCGGAATTGAAAGCAGCTGGAATGCAGTATGATACAGATGAAATCAAAGTCAGTGCAGGTATTCCGGATTTGTCCCCCTTTGCAGAATATCAGTTTATTCCGCAGCAGGATATTCTGTCAAACAGAATGCGTAACTTGCAGAATTACTGTCAGCAGCTTTCCGATGAATGGTCAGAACATCCGGAACAGATTCCGGAAAAGCTAAAATCTATGCTGAAATCTGATTTGAGTACTGAGAGGATACAGGAATCCTTGTTCTATGCCAATCTGACATTTTATGAAAGTATGGATGGTTTTGTCTGCCTGATGGATAAAAATATCTGTAAAAATATCGGCTATTATGGAAATATTGCTCTGACAAAATCTCTTGTTATGCTGGATATTGCTGCTGATAATTTTTATCACTTTCTCAATACAGCACCTTCCGCAATAACGGGAACATTAATTCTGTATTGAAATATTATGGTCATAAATATTATTTTTTCAGGATTATCTTGATTTATATGAAAGAATGTGCTATAATAAAAATAACGAATTAATTGTTTGAGAGGTAGTACAGGATGAAGATAAGATTACAAGGCATTGGTATTATTAAGAATTCCGAAATTTGTCTGGATGGACTGACCGTTATCACCGGACAAAATAATTCCGGCAAAACAACTGTCGGAAAAGTTCTTTATTCCTTGATTGATGCCGTATCAGATTTGGAAGAACGTGCTGATAGTGACAAAGCCCTATATATTCATAATATCATCAGAAATGTCAGAGAAAATCTGACAATTCTGAACCTGATAAAAAGACGGATAGCTCTTGCAGATGCGAAAAAAATCCTTGAAGATTATCCTACAATCTGGGAAATTTTATATGATTATAATTCTACGCTCTATAATAAAAAAATCAGGTCAGATATTTATGAATATGCTGACAGGTTAATTGATGAATTAAAGACTTTTGACCTTGAATTCTTTTTTTCTAATTCCATGGTTAGGAAGGCTCTGCCCCAGAAGGCAGACAATAATTTCCTGGAAGAATGCAGGGGAGAAATTTCAAAATCAATTATGAAACTGGAAAAAACATTTAAAACAATCGAACAGGATGCTAATTTGATAGAATATGCAAAAGAAAGTATCAATCAGACGCTGCATATGGAATTTTCAAAACAGATTCAGCCTGTCAGCGTTCATTCTGATGAATCTGTGATTGAAGTAAAAGATGAAACAGATAATTTATTATTTCATTTAGAAATAGCTGAAAATAATATTGCCAATCAGGGTGATACGGTTTTCCTCAGGACACCATTCAAAAAAAGCTTCTTTATTGATAATCCGTTCATTCTTGATACAATCGGTAACGATTTTGTTTTTGGTCAGTTTGAAAGGGAATATCAGGTCTCCGATTCATTTATGAACCGCTCACGCATTATGAGACACGATGAAAAGTTACAGCAGATACTTGTCAGAGATAAGAGCAAATCTGTTTTTGAAAATATGGTATCCAATCAGGCAGTATTGAAAATCAAAGCGGAGATAGATAAAGTATTGCCTGGTGAATTTGATTTTACTCCTGAAGGAGATTTCTATATCCAGAACGGCAAAAAATTGCAGCTCTCTAATCTGGCAACAGGTTCCAAAATGTTTTCTATTATCAAGATGCTGCTTGAAAAAGGGGAACTGGATGACACTACTGTTCTGATACTGGATGAACCTGAGGCACATCTTCATCCCAGCTGGCAGAATAAATTTGCAGAAATCATAGTTCTGTTTGTCAAACTTCTGCATGTGAATATTCTTCTGACAAGCCACAGCCCTAATTTTGTCCTGGCAATAGATGCCTATATGAGAAAATATGAAATCAATGATAAGACTAACTTTTATCAGACAAAGCAGTTTGAAGATAACTGTGTTGAATATGTCAATGTAAATCATGATATTGGCGAAATTTATGCTGATTTTCTGCAATATCTTTCCGAAGTAAAAGTACTGCGTGATTCTTTTCTTGAGATGAGCGAAGATAATGAGGAAGATGAAGATGACAAATAAAGATGTGCGAGCTTTTGCCAGAGAAAATTGGTCTGATAAAACAGGAACAATTTCCAGTATTTCAAGTTCTGGAAATAGAAGAGCCGATGGGCAGGAACAGATTTTAGTGGATAATGATACCCTCATCTATTCATTTGATGATATTAATCAATTATTTTATGCAAAGAATAAACCCGATTCTGTGGACGGTCTCTTTTTTGTCAGAAAAAAGATATGCTTTGTAGAGTTCAAAACAGGATTCAGGAAGATTGTGACAAGGGAAAATTATGCTTCTGCGATGCGAATCCCTTGTGATAAATCTGAATGTGAAGGCTATAGAAAGCTGTTCTTCAAGAATCAGGACAACGAGACGAAAATCATTCAGGATTCTATCAAAACCAAAGCATTGGAAACATATATCACACTCGAAAAGCAAATAATTCCTCAATGTGAAGAATCTTCCAAAAAGATGAATCTGTATCTTTATATTGTGATTGATGAAGACCCGATAGAAGAAATGACAGATATACTATCTGACCTGTCAACCAGAAAGTCGGCTCGGAAAGATACTGCCTGTTCAAAACTCAGAGACTCTTTAAAGCGATTTATCAAAGTCAAAGACTGTAATGGCGATGAATACTTCTATGATGAAATAACTGTGATGTCTGCGACTGAATTTAATAATTGGATTAATGAAATCAATAATTCAGAATCAAATACGCTTCTTTGATGTATGAATTTTTGTACATCAAATACTGCAAATTGACATCAGTTTGTACATCAGTTTTGCAAATTTCTTTTTATCGAGGAACATTAAAAATATGCTGAAATCCCGATTTTGCGTACCATATAACACTATGCGATACAAGGTAACACCTGGGTCGCAAAGCTCATAACCCGAAGAAATAGTATAATTACCAAAAAATAACATCTCTTAAATCACGCAATACGGGCGATTAGGAAGGCTGCAACCTCATGATAAAAATTCTGACCCCAGAATGACCCCAAAAAACAAAAAAAAGCCAGTACGACCGGAATGGTCGTACTGGTTTTGATTAAATCGTAATCATAATCAGAAACTCACCCGGCATAGTATTAATTTCGTCGAGTGGAGTAGGCAGGGGAGGATAGTCTTCTTCAATTGCCTCTGTAACAGCTGACAGGATACATTGGTGTCCTTCTTCAATCGTGGAGGCTTTTACAGTGATATCGTCAAAATCAACAGCATTTAAAAGAAACCCATTTGGTATAGGCGTTACCACAATCGGATATATACGGTTCTGAGGCATTTCGGGAGCAGTATAGAATGCCTCCATCACTTTCATGCTTTCCCGTTTCTGGCTGTCAAGAACATGGGCATAAGTATCCAGTGTGAAAGCTACACTGTAATGTCCTAAAATAGAAGAAAGAGTCTTGGAGTCCATGTTCTGTTCCAGAGCACGTGTGGCGAATGTGTGCCGGAGAGCGTGGAACGTAAAATGTCCAATACCAGCCATTTGTAGTATCTGATCGTAGTAATCCTTGAATGTTCTCGGTTCGATACAGCCGCCCAGAGGATTTGTTACAATTAACCCGGAATCCTGATAAGCAGAACCAGCCAGGTTAGCATCAGAAAGCTGGACGTTTCTCCATTGCTGTAAATCGTTTATTAGTTGTGGAAGAAGAGGGATGGAACGGACAGAATTTTTCGTTTTGGGAGTTTGGAATACGATTTCTGTACTGGTTCCTGTTCCGTCATAGTCAGTCTTCTTTAATCGGTTAAGTGTCTGACGGATGTGTATCGTCCCCGAACGAAGGTCAACATTTTCCCATCGTAATCCAAGAAGTTCGCCTAAGCGAATGCCTGTCATAAGTGTGAGCCTGATGAAGATGCCGTATCTGTGTTGATAGCTTGCATACATTAGACGTTCCTGCTGCTGCCGTGTCAGCACTTGAATTTCTGGCTTTTCGTTTTTGGGAAGGTTTACACCGTCGCAGGGATTAAAATCTATAAAGTGTTCCAGAACCGCCTGTTTCAGAGCCTTATGCAGACAACGGTGCATGTTGATGATTGTTTTGGGAGATAAGCCTTCTGTATTGAGCTTGTAATTGTAAAAGTCCTGTAATCCCCAGGATGTCAGTTCTTTGAGCTTCGTGTTCTGAAAAGCAGGAGCAAAATGCTTCCGGATGTATGTCTCATAACTGACAAAAGTAGACTGCTTCAGGCTGTTCTTCATGTAGGTGATGAGCCAGAAATTAAGCCAGTATGTGACAGTCATAGAAGCAGGGTCGATTTTGTGATGAAAGTGATACTCATATTCCATCTCCTGAAGAATTTTGACAGCCTCTGCTCTGGTTTTTGCATATTTGGAAATGCGTTTCGGCTTTCCGGTACGAAAGTCTGTTCCGGCACTGATTCTAACTTCCCATCTGCCGTCTTTACGCTGGCGGATGCTGCCTTCGTTATGACCTTTCATGACTTATACCTCCTTTGTCTGCTTTTCCAGCCATTCGAGAAAACGGTCACGGGAAACAAGTACACGTTTGCCAATCTTGATGGTCGGGAAATCTTTACGTTTGAACAGAGCGTAGCAGCTGCATTTGGAAATACCAAGGAAACGGCTCAGATCGTCTGCTGTAAGTGTGAGAGGGAGTTCCTCATAGTGTCTGTAATTATCCATAGTGGATACCTCCTTAGAAATTAGTTTACATAATAGTTATATAGATTTTATTTTACAAAATAAGTTGATTATGTTTATTCTGTATGTCTTTTGAATCCATAGCGTTCACAGCAGTGATAGTATTTTGATCGTGTAAGATTTAATCGCTTCATTGCTTCTGTGGGACGGATGGTACCGTCAGCGACCTGTGCAATGACTTCATCCCAGTTTTCAGGTTTCTGTGCTTTGGGTCTTCCGAATTTGACTTTCTTCTTTTTAGCTGCTTCGATGCCTTCACGCTGACGGGTACGGATTTTATTGCGTTCATTCTCAGCGATACTGCCAAGTACCTCAATTAAGATGGCATTAATCATATCCATGACCCACATCTGCTCGGCAGAAAAATCCGTCAGAGTGGTAGGAATATCCAATATCTTGACTCTAATTCCCATCTGCTTAAAATCCTCCAGCTCGTGTTTGATGTCCTCTTTATTTCTGCTCAGTCTGTCCAATTCTTTTATGACAAGGGTATCACCGGCTCTTAAAATCTGTCGTTTCAGATATTGATAGCCTTCCCGTTCAGTATCCTTGCCGGAACATTTGTCAACAATAATATTCTCAGAGGGTACACCAAATCTGGTCAGTGCTTCCACTTGTCTGTCCTCGTTCTGTTCACGGCTGGAGACTCTCGCATAGCCATAAATTCTATTATCCATAATAACCTCCGGTCTGTCCGGAAAAGTCCCTGCACTTTCGGGACGTTCCAAAAGTCGAAAACTTACTTTTTCGGACTATATTTTTGATAAAAAAGAACCGTCCTGAAAAGTATACTTTTCGGGACAGTTCTTTGTGTTCAACAGTTCTTAGAATTCTCCGCAGAAGCATTCGCCGTCATAGAAGTCATCGAAATCGTCGGCATAGAACAGGTATTCTTCAATCTCATCGTAAGTATAGCCCATGTGGCGGAGACGTAAGACTTCCATCTCCGATACACCAAAATAGCCGCAGAGGTCGAGCAGGTCGGCGTAGTCACTCTCGCTCAGTTTGTTCAGCTCTTCTGCTGTTGCATCGTCGTATTCATAGTCCCATCCGGTAATGTCACTGACAGAATATCTGTAATGAGAACCGCCGAATGTGGTATTGAATACAGTCGGTACACGGAATCTGTCACGGGTGATTTTTCCATTGTGGTCGATTCTGAGGATGTCTCCTTCATCGGCTTCGATGACTTCGTAATGCATCCATCGCAGAGGTGTATGTTTCAGAGCCGTTTTCATGATGGAAGCAGTTGAGGAATAGACATAAAGTTTCAGTTCGGGGAAATAGATGAGATACAGCGGCGAGCTGCCCTTCACGAACCAGAGGGCATTGGTTTCATCCAGGATTGTGAAGGTAAAGCTGCCTCTGACATCTTCTGCCATGCTTCTCAGAGTATCGAAGTTAAGCTCTTTCTGCATTTCGATTAACTGAACAGCGACATAAGAGTCTGTTTCGATGTCTGTAACTGGGAGCTGTTTCTCTCTGCGAAGCTGCATGTCATTATGAAGCACGCCATTATGAGCAAAGGCAAATTCCATATCTGCATGACCTCTGAATGGATGATTATTCTGGTTAAACTCCTGGCTGCCCTGTGTTGTGTAGCGGACGTGACCCATAACAGCACGGGTATGATTGGGCAGTCTGAACTTCATCTTGTGAGCAGGCTTGGGGCGTTTGTAAATCGTCATCTGGTTGTCCTTCATGTAGGAGATGCCGCTTGCATGGTCGCCTCTGACCTCGGATGCGTTGGCAAGAGCCTGGATGAGTTTCTGTAAAGCTTTGAGCGGAATCTTTCTTCCACAGTCTAAAAATCCAAATAATGCACACATAGTTAAATATCCTCCTCGTCATTGATTTCTTCGTTGATGTAAAGTCTTCTTTCTTTCAGGTACTGAATTAATTCCGGAGCATCAATATGGCTCACGAACTCCGACCAGGAAAGTGCCTGTAAATCGTCATCGTCAAGGTTCATAGCTGTTTCGCAGATTTTGTCTACTAACTGTAAAGTCGCAAGCAGTGTATTCAGTTTGAGCGTGCCACGGAACAGACGAAACTCAATCGTATTATGATTGCACAGGTTGACGGCATAGTAGCGACCGTAGCAGCTTTTGGCTTTTGACATCACTTCGGACGGACTCGGTTCATATCCGAAGCGTGCAGCCCAGCGGTTTAAAGCACCTTCTGTTCTTCTGGAAAATTTTACTAATTCGAGCCAGTGCTGTTCCACAAAGTACAGGATTCTGGAAATGACATTTTCCTGTTCGTCCTCATCATCGCCG
>DJXD01000005.1:0-11658 GCA_002449585.1 Ruminococcus sp. UBA7013 | reverse complement strand
ATTCCAGGCTCATGGGATGAGTGACTAGCTCCATGCCGTCATCCAGGCTGCTGTCGGTTTTGATATAGAGATGCTGTTCCTTGCTGTCATTGGCGATGTCGAGTAACTCCTGAGCGTTATCGGTATCTCTTCCGCCTCTGTCAATCTCCAGCTCCACGCCCAGAAAACGCTCACCTCTGCCATAGAAAATTGGAGTTGGTTTATAAGAATAATTTCTTATTACATGTGTCTTTTCGTAATAGCAGCGTGAGCAGTAATAGCAGTCATCGTATTCGTGCAGGTCATCTCTGTGGATTAAATCATCACACTCATCGCAATGGGCGTAAAACTCATCGAAACAAGCTTCACAGAGGCATCTGTCATAGTCAGAGCCGTACACATCCGTGTCGTATACGAGGTCGCCGCAGCATTCGCATCTGGAGCATTCGTTATCGACGCAGGTATCGCAAATCGGGTCGTCATTGATTGTCGAATAGTAGGTGTTTGTGATAATTTCACCACAGCAGGTACATAAGATATTTTCTTCCATTGAAAATTCCTCCTCAAAATTATAAATCTTCCGAAACGGTAACAGGCTCATTGACATAGAGTCTTCTGCGTTTCAGATAACTGATTAGTTCGGGTTCTGTGATGTAGCTGACAAATTCAGACCAGGAAATATTCTGCATTTCGCTGTCTGTCAGATTCATGGCAAAGTCACAGATTCTGTCAACGAGCTGGAGCGTAGCATAGAGCGTTTCCAGTTTCAGCGTGCCTCTGAACATTCTGAACTCGATAGTATGGCGGTTGCAGAGGTTGACAGCGTGGTATCTTCCGTAAGTGCATTTTGCTTTGTTGAGCAGTTTTTTCGGGGTAGACTCATAGCCGAGCCGTGCTGCCCAGTGGTTCATGGCAGACTCCGTTCTTCTGGAAAACTTTAACAGCTCGTTCCAGTTCTGCTCCACAAAATACAGAATTCTCGAAATCGCCATATCCTGAGCAGCCTCAGTAATTCCAAAGTAATCCCGGTTCACATGTACATGCAAGCCACATGTTGTGGTCTGATGACTTCTGTAACCGAGCTGTACAGCTTTATGCAGCACATCTTCCCAGCAGAAATCATGAAGATGATACTGGAGTGTCATGGGATGTGTCACAATTTCAAAGCCGTTGTGAAGGCTGCCGTCGTTCTTGATGTAGATATGCTCGTCAGTATAGTTGCCTTCTTCAAGGATTTCCAGAGCATTGTCATCGTCGTGTCCGCCTTCATCGACTTCCAGCTCTACACCGAGAAACCGCTTCCCTTTGCCATAAAATACAGGTTCCGGCTTGTATGAATACTCACGGATAGAGTGATTCTTATGGGAATAGCAGTCGTAGCAGAAATCCATATCGTTGTAGGTATAGATGTCATCCTGGTGGAGCAGCATACCACAGCAGGAGCAATGAAAATACTCATTTTCGTAACACGAGCGGCACACAAAATGACCATCATCCGTAATGGCTTCGCTGTTATAAATCAATTCGTCACAGCATTCACAGCAGCCACATTCATGTCTTCTACAGTCGTCGCATACAATGTCATCACCAATCCAGGAATAATTTTCTCCTTCATGGATAATTTCACCGCAGCAGTCACAGATTCTTACATCTTCTTCGTCCATAGCAATTCCTCCTTCTGGACATAAAAATTGCCCCTGCCAATGTCGGCAGGGGCTTTATTTCGGGATTAGTATTCTTCTGCAAGTAACATCGTTGAATATTCCTCGCTGTCAATAACGTACACTTTGGCAGTAACGGCTTTCATCATGGGGATAAAATAGTTCATCCTGTATTCAGGTTGTTCACTGAAATGTACGATATGCTGCATCCCTCCGATGTCTTTCAGTTCAAAGACCTGGAAATAATCTCTTCCGTCTTCGGGCAGACGGTCGATACAGTCCCATATGAATGCCTGAAGCTCAAACGGGATACTTTCATTCACGCCTCTGGTCAGGTAACGCTGGTTGTCAAACATGGCTTTTTCCTCCTTTCTCTGAGATCTTTGGATTTGTCAGGATTCGTCTACAAGCAGTCCAGCAACGATTTTTGCACCCAGTTTCATGCCCGCTCTGGAATTGACCATGGCTACAGCATTAATCAGGTCTCCGGCGATGTCATTGAGTTTCTCTGCCTGTTCATGGTTGAGTTCCTGTTCACAGAAGGCATTGAGTTCGGCTAAGGCTCGTCCGTACTGCTCTTTGCTGCCGGTTCGGGTATCGAAGTGTTCTGCAAGTTCGTCCAGTATGCTCATGTGCTTTTTCTCCTTTCCGACGAATTTACTATGTCCCTATGCTCCTACCAAAATTCTTGGCAGAGCTTACCATAGCACTTCAATAATATACAATCAAAAAAGAATATTTTGACAAAACTTTAGAATGTTCTATTGACTTTTTTGTATAAGATGTGCTATAATGTGACTAGAAAATTTACTACAGGAGGGAACAACATGCCTAATTCATTTGATTTATTGGAACAGTGGATTTGTAATATGGATATTCATTCCAGAAACGACGAAGGCAGTATCGAATATGATAATAAGCTTTCACAATTCATAGAAAATGTGATTGTCAATAAAGAATTCGAGGTTCAGGAAGGTGAAGACTATATTGGTTATGATTTAAGAATCAATAAAAGCTTTAATGATTATGTGAACCCATATAATCAAAGTCAAAGCGAAGTATATTGCCCTGCTCCTCTTAGAAAAGACGTTGACTACCACTGCCGTTATGTAAGTGATGCTCTGGATGTCATAACCATGCAATGTTGGCTTCCCGGTAAGAATATCTTTATTGCTGCCGGAACAGGAAGAGGCAAGAATACTTTTGTACAGAAGCAGCTTCTGGCTCATTTTGGGCATAATCCAAATGAAAATATCATCATCTTTGAGAACAGGGAAGCTTTGATGAAACAACAGACTCTGATGTTGATTAATAGCTTTGATGATGAAGTGTTTAAGTACAATTCAATAGAAAGCTATCAAAGCGAGAATATGCTAATATTTGGTCGTTCTAAAAATGTCATGATAATCTCTTATCAAAAAGCAGCTTTAAAACTTTTAACGGGTGATAGGCGGTTTATAGACTTCCTGAGCAAAGTTCGCTATGCCGTGTTTGATGAGGCACATTATCTTATTGACGATTCTCCTTTTAACAAGGGGGTTAATATTGTAGCCGATGCTCTTCTTTTTTATCCTGCTCAACAGTTTTATTCGCAGACAAATTTTCCGGTCATGCCATATATGCCCAATGCAACGAAGATATTCATGTCTGGAACAATGGAAGAGTTGTTTGTATATCTTCAGAAATTTTCGGCTTATTATCAGATTAATGAACAATATGGGTATATTCCGAGAGCAGTAGAACATCATGGTGATTTTTCACTTGTTTTAAGTAATCAAAACTATATGAACACACCAAACAGCGTTCTTGTAATACCTACAGATTACTCTTATATCAATCCATTTGCTTATCGTGATTACAGTGATTTGATACCACAAATCGCCAAAAACAATGATAAGTGGCTTGTTTTCGTCAATACCATTGCACAGGGCGAGGAACTGAAAACAAAGCTGAACAGTCTGTATGGAGAGAATACTGCTATATTTATCCATGCTCAGAACAAAAATACAGAGGCTTCTAAATTCTATGAAGAGCTTGTGACCAAAGAGAGTGTATCAGTAAAAGTATTAATTGCTACAACAGTAATTTATAACGGGGTCAATGTCAAGGATACTGAACTCAAAAATATTGTCCTTCCTGTTGCGAACATACCTGTCATCAAGCAGCTAATAGGCAGAAAACGAATGTCTGATGATGAAACTGAACTGAATGTATACTTTCCACACTCATCTCAGGAAGAGATAAAGAATCGTTTCAGAAGATGTATAGAGGAAATGATTTCTTCTATGAAGGAAAGAACCATGGGAGTATTTAGTCAGGCTGTCGCTTTAAATCAATTGATTCCCGATATGCCAAGTTTCACATATGTGATGCCGGCACAGCAGAATCATCTGGATATTAGATTCAGTACCCTTGCATGGTCAAAAGTTCACTTTGATGCGATGTTTTATCTCTATGTACTCCGGCATTACCAGCAAAATCCGGATGCAGCCTATGTGTCTGTCCTGCTGGAAAGTTTGAATATCTCTGATAAATTGGGAAAGGCTATCGAAAATTACGAAGATGCTCAGCTGGATGTACGACAGAGCATTAAGGAAACATTTCAAGATTTGCATTTTCCCTTGAATGGTCTGCCAAAAAAGCCTTGAAACCTGTTCTGAAACTAGAAAAGGGATATGATTTCACAGATTTTTAGTCCCTCAAAAGAGAAGTTTCTTCTTCCAGCCCGTAAAATGTAAACACTATTCAACATAATTGTAAACATTTTACATGAAGGGAGGGGAACCCCGACCGACCAGTAATATAATATATCTATTAGTGATATAAATAACAATATTAATTATATCTTTACATTAAGAAGAGATAGTAAGGATATGATAAGCATATAGTACAAGAGATTACAATAGAAACGTATATACAATATGTATATAACAGCGGCAGAGGTCACACTTCTGTCGCTGTTTATTTTAACTCAATTCCCATCTGCTCATGAAAGGAGAATGACCTATGAGAGACAAATCAGAGAAGAAGCCTGTTACCAAATCAGTAAGGCTTACACTTGAAGAAGCACAGATGATACAAAGGAAAGCACGGGATGCCGGGCTAAAAGAATCGGACTATATCAGGCACAAGTTAATTGATTCTGGTGAGATAGCCACTCCAAAAGAGAAAGTTCTCTTACAGAATATTATGAACAGTGCTTATACGGCTCTGGTGAAAGCTGGGGCTTCTGAAGAAGAAATAAGAGCATTTGAAAGAGAGGCAGGAGAAATATGGTAATTTTTAAGGTTGTCCGTCATTCTAATGGTGGATATCGGTATATGGTAAATATGCTAAGATATATTTTTGATGACAGAGCATTGGATATGGGCTTCAATGGAATCTCCTGTTACGGCACGAACGAGGAACGTGTTCAGAAAGCATTGCATGAAATGCTTATCGTCAGAGAGTTCTTTGGAAAAGTGAGCGGCAATCCTTTGATTCAGTTTATTGTTTCTTATGACAGTAAAGTGAACAATGCTCATATTGCCTCTGCCCTGACAAAAGAAATCGCTAAGTTTCTGGATGACAGACATCAATATATCTGGGTGCTTCACTATAAGCCCAGGATAGAAGAAACAGGATTGAATGCCTGTTATCATGCTCATATTGTCATTAATCCTGTATCTTATGTGGACGGAAAGATGTATTCGGAAAGTCCTGAAAACGTCCATGCATTTGCCCGTTATATTGCAGGCATTACCGGAACAAGTGTCAGAATTGAATGTGCTTATGAAACAACTGACGGGAAGATGAACAGCTTCTATGATAATCATTATATTCATCCGGCTTTTCCCATTTCATGGTGAGAAGCAATCTGAGATTCGGATATGAGCAAACGGACAGGGCTGCATTGTCCAATACATTCTCGCAAAATCAGTATATCCTGAGAGTGCCGGAACAGACAGTCTCAGGATTCCTTATCATAGAAAGTATCCTGTCAATAAATACTTATAAGTATAATATTCAAGCAACTTATTGAATATTGATTAAACTATTAGTTCATCGTAAGATAATACCAAAAGATATTGGAGGTATTATCTTATGGAAAATAAAGTTGGTGAGAGAATTCGCTATCACCGGTTAAAATGTGGGATGAGTCAGGAAAAGCTGGCATTGGCAGCTGGTATTAATCCGGCATTTCTGGGACATCTGGAACGTGGTCTGAAAAGTCCTACAATGACTACGCTGGATAAGATTGTAAGCACTTTAGGATTGAGTTATAGTGAATTCTTCGATGATTCTGTTGACCTGGAAGATACAGAGAGCAAGCAGTTCTACCTGGATATGATTGTGAATTGTGCCAAGCGGCTGCCGGATGATAAGCTCAAAACAGTTGCCGATATTATGCTAAAATTAATTGAGTTGTCCGAATAACAGATAAAATTCGTCTGACCGGGTATGGTCAGACGAAAACTTTTTTCAGAAATAATGCCTAAAAGTATTGACAAATAATTCTTTTTGTGATATAATAACTAATGTAGAAAGGTTTTGTAGGAGGTGATTGTTATGGTTGTGACAGTTCAGTGTCCATATTGTAAGTCTATGATTCGCACATCTACAGGTTCTAACACTTCTTGCCCAAACTGTAAAGCAAAGATTGTAATTGATTCTAAAGGTACTATTATTAAGTCAAGACCTGTATGATTCAAGGAAGATAAATTTAGTTAGAAACTGGCGAGCAAACTGATGCAATGCTCTGTTGGTATGAGTAATCTGTTTAGTGAAGGAGGTGAAGGTTATGTTTAATATTCAGAAGGAACTTTGCGAAAAAATCGAACAGAAGGTTGATACTTCTATCGAACTGACAGTTGCTGAAACATTATCTGCATCCGATGGCTGTGGAGATGCTACACAATGGGCATGTTCCAATACATGCTGGGGACATTCAAGTAGCACAAAAGAATGGTAATGTATGGATAATCGGTACAGGAATGCCAGACAGAATTTTATCATTATTGGCACAGGACACAATCTTCTCGGTTGTGTCCTGACTATTATGAGGTGACGATATGAAAAAAACAGTCGTATTAACTGTTACAGAAGCTTGCAATTTAAATTGTATTTATTGTTACGAGAATCATAAATCAAAAAGAACAATGTCATTTGAGACAGCAAAGGATATTATTGATAAAGAAATAGCAAACTTAACAGAAGAAGAGATTGAGTTCGATTTTTTAGGTGGTGAACCACTTATGAACTTTGAACTGATTTGTAAGATTGATACATACTTGAAAAAGCAATATTCCCATGTACCTTATATTCTATTTATCACAACAAATGGAACACTGGTAAAAGGAAATATCAAAGAATGGCTTCGTGAAAAAAAAGATTACTTTATTTGTGGACTTAGCTACGATGGAAGTCCCTGGATGCAAGATGTCAACAGATGTAATTCTTCTAAAGAGGTAGACCTTGATTTTTTTAAGGAAACATATCCAAATCAGGGGATAAAAATGACTGTATCTGGTGAGAGTTTAAGTGAACTGGCAACTGGAGTCATTTTCCTTCATGAAAAAGGTTTTCCGATAGCTTGTAATCTTGCCTATGATATTGATTGGCATAAACCAACATTCAAAGAAATTCTTCAGAGAGAACTGTTAAAATTGATTGATTACTATCTTAAACATCCGGAAATAGTTCCATGTTCTATGTTAGGTGGTTCAATTAGTAAGGTTGCAACTAGTCAAAAAAATAAGAAATATACACGTTGGTGTGGTGCAGGTTTAGGAGCAAAGACATATTATATTGATGGTACAAGTTATCCATGTCAGTTCTTTATGCCTCTTTCGGTAGGAGAAGAAAAAGCAAAGCAATCTCTGGATATAAAATTTTATGATAAAGAGATTCCTCCCGAGTTGATGGATAAGAAGTGCCTTGATTGTGTAGTACAATCGGTTTGTCCTACTTGCTACGGTGCTAACTATGCTGCAACAGGAAATATTTATCTTCATGATGAAAACTATTGTGAGCTTTTAAAGATAATCATGAAAGCACGTTCCTATTTTAAAGCCAAGCAATGGGAGTTAGGTCAACTAAGTTTCTCAACTGTGGAGGAAGAACAAAAATTGCTTCAAAGTATACAGATTATTCAAAAAAATTTGTAATGATTTAAGATAAAAAAGCTTATTTGCTTTTTGGAAGTGGACAGGCTTTTTTACCCCTTAGTTGACCCCAGAAACTTTTCTCCAAACGGGTAAACTGAGGAACATAGTATATTTTAATGTCCATAAAATGCCTATATACCGTCATTAGATAAAGTTAATAAATTTAACAAAATATTTATTAGTCCCTCATAACCCGAAGGTCGTCGGTTCAAATCCGACTCCCGCAACCATATTAGTACCCCAATTTTGATACAATCAAAGTTGGGGTGCATTGTTTTCTCTAAATTTAGCAGAATAGATATTTTTCAGGCAACAGAAAAACGGTTGCTTTTATATATGCCTTAAAAAACTGCCGAAAGGGTGGGGGAGCTGGACACGAACCATGCCAAAAATGCCAATAAAAAAACGATTACTTTCCTATCGTTTTTTTATTGGCATTTTTTTAATAGGGGGGTGCATTTATTCAGAAAGAGAGTAATAACAAAAAAATTCCTGCGAAGAAAAGGTTCTCCGCAGGATTAGGATTATTCATAATTCAGTTTTCATGCCGTTTCGGAAGAGAAAAGTCAGTGTTCCGTCCGTGCTGACAGTAACATTTTCAATCATCAGCCGCCACAGTTTTTCATCAAATGTTTGCAGAACGCTGTCAGTAGCTTCAAATTCGTAAATCATGCCATCAAGCAGTTCCTTTCTGGAAAGCCGTTCTGACTTCTGGGCTTGCAGGCGGTGAATACTCTTTTCTGTTTCCAGCATCTGTTCTTCATACTGAGAATATTTCTGATTGTAGATTTCCTGATTCTGTATTTTTGAAGCATTTTCTCTGATGAAATCCTGCATGACGGCAGTCAGTTCATCTTTTTTAGTTTACAGGCTCTCCGTAATTCAGAAAGGTGTGATATTTTGAAACGATATATCTATCCGCAGAATCTGCGCTCAACGGTCAGGCTCTGGTTCTGGAATGTCCGGGATTTCTGCATCCTGTGTGCCGGAGTGATGATTTCATTTGTCCTGCTGGCAAAAATTCGGACATTCATTCCGCTGGCGGTTGTGATTTGTTACGCCGTTCTGACCCTGAGAATTGAGGACAGCGCAGTGATTGATTATATTTTCAGTGCCGTGAAATACTTCTGTTTTTCGCAGAAAGAATATCACTGGCGGAAAGGAGACTGATGATGAAAAAGAAAAATTCCGTCCAGAAACTGCTCGGCTTCGGGACGTTCACCAAATACGGCATCCGGACGGACAGCGGAGAAATTGTCTTTTTCCATGTTGAGCCGATTAATATTTCCGTGCTGTCTGCCGAAAACATCGAATCGAAAATCCAGCATCTGACGATGATTCTGAGTGTCATTCCGGAGCTGGAAATCCTTGTGACAGACAGTTGTGAATCATTTGATAGCAATAAAGTTTATGTCAGAAAGCGGCTTCAGGAAGAGAAAAATCCGGCAGTTCGGAAACTTCTTGAAGCCGATTATCATTTTCTGGATGAGATTCAGCTCGAAATGTCCTCGGCAAGGCAGTTCCTGTTCGTGATGCGTTTTCATCATGAAAAAGAAGAACAGATTTTCCATCTGATAAATCAGGCAGAAAGAGCAATGGCAGAGCATGGCTTCTCTGTAAAACGCATGAAAAAGCCTGATATCAAGCGGATGCTGACTCTGTTTTTCGGAACGGCCATATCCGGCGAGGAAATCCCCGACATTGAGGGAGAAAACTATCTGAGAGGGGGATTTGATGTTCCGGAAGAAACCAACTGAGGAACAGCAGAAAATCATAGAAGCGAAGACCTTTTTTGATATGGCCGCTCCCGGAGAGCTGAAATTCCTCACAGACTATTATATCAGCGGCAATGCCTTCGGAAGCGTATGGGCAGTGACGGAATATCCGCCAAGCACCGAAGAAACGGCTCTGCTGGCGCACCTCGCCGACCGGAATAACGTGACAATCCGGATATATACCCGGCTCGTCAGTTCCAGTGAACAAAAGGAAATTATCCAGCAGTCTGTGCGGAAAAACAGCATGATGACCAACGTCAGCGATGCCAACGAAAGTGTGAATGCACAGAATAATCTGAATGAAATGGCCGAACTGATGTCGGATATGAGAAAAAACAGAGAACCGCTTCTGCACACAGCAGTGTTTATTTCGCTTGAAGCTGACACGCTGGAAAAACTCCGGGAGCTTCAGGCGGATATCCGAATGGAGCTGACACGTTCCAAAATCACAGTTGACAGGCTTCTGCTCCGGCAGGAGGACGGCTATAAATCCGTCCAGCCGGGCGGAAAAAATATGTTCGGCACACGGTCTGAGCGGATTCTTCCGGCATCAAGTGCGGCCAACCTGTTCCCATTGAACTACTCCGGCAAGACCGATGAGAACGGCATGTATATCGGTCGTGACAAGTACGGCTCAAATATTCTTGTGGATTTCGACAGGCGCACTGATGACAAGACAAACTCCAATATCCTGATTCTTGGCAACTCCGGACAGGGCAAATCCTATCTGATGAAACTCCTGCTGTGCAGTCTCCGTGAGACCGGAAAGTCTGTTCTCTGTCTTGACCCGGAGCAGGAATATCAGGAACTTTGTGAGAACCTTGGCGGAACGTATATCGACATGATGAGCGGCGAATATATGATAAATCCGCTCGAACCGAAGTCATGGGGTGATGGTGAAAAATCCGAAAATGCACCGGAGACGTTCAGGCGTGTCACCAGACTGAGCCAGCACATCAGCTATCTGAAAGACTTTTTCAGAGCTTACAAGGATTTTTCTGATGCGGAAATCAACTGCATTGAAATCATGCTGATGAAGCTCTATGCCCGTTTCGGCATTGATGATTCTACGGATTTCAGTGTGCTGACTTCTGAAAATTATCCGGTTATGGCCGATTTGTATGACCTCATGGAAAAGGAGTATCAGGCCTATGACAGAGAAAAAAAGAACTTCTACACGGAGGACATGCTCCAGAATATCTGCCTCGGACTGCACAGTATGTGTTGTGGAGCAGAATCGAAATATTTTAACGGTCACACCAATATCAAAGATGGAGAATTTATCTGCTTCGGTGTGAAAGGCCTGCTCGATACGAATAAAAAGCTCAAAAATACTTTGCTTTTTAATATTTTATCGTTCATGAGTAATCAGCTTCTGTGCAAAGGAAATACGGTTGCCGCCATTGATGAGTTATATTTATTCCTCAATAATTTAACCACAATTGAGTATATCCGGAATGGCATGAAGCGTGTCCGGAAGAAAGATTCTTCATTCATTCTGGCAAGCCAGAACATTGAGGATTTTCTTCTGCCGGAAGTGAAGGAATTTACAAAGCCGCTGTTCAGCATTCCGACTCACAGGCTGATATTCAATCTTGGCAACAATTCCGCGGCGAAAATCATGGAACTGTTACAGCTCAGAAAATCAGAATACAGGCTGATTGAATACTCAGAAAGAGGCACTTGTCTGTACTGCTGCGGAAACGAAAGGTATTTATTAATGGTCAGTGCGCCGCCCTACAAAGCAAAGTTGTTCGGCAGTGCTGGCGGAAGATGAGAAAGGGGAAATTTTCAATGAAATTTGGTATCTGGAAAACAAGATGGGGCTTGAAAAGCATGTTTGAAGGCTGGGTCTGCTGTCACGGCGACCCGGCTCTTTTGGATTCTGAACTCTGTGCAGTGGAGTATCTGCATCAGCTCGAACAGAAAAACTACGCCAGCAACACAGAATTTGAAATCAGAATTTATGGTGATGCGGCATGAAAGCTGTATTTGCAAAGCTGATTCTGTATCTGTCCAGAGACAGAAAAACGGCAAAAAAATTATTGATAATTCTGATTTCTGTTATCATCGGACTGCTCGGAGCGGCATGTCTGC
>DJXD01000051.1 GCA_002449585.1 Ruminococcus sp. UBA7013 | reverse complement strand
GTCTGGAAGTTTGACTTCTACACTTACCGCTGTAACAGATGAGGATATGCTTGCCCTTGGTTTGACATGGCAGAAGACAGCTGAGGATAGCACACCTGTTTATTACAGAACCCTTAGCACAAAGAAGATTGATAACCCAAAAGATGAAACACATAAAACTGATTCGACTGAGCCTGAGCCTGAAGAAACAAATCAGCCTGCTCAGTTCAGCGAGGTTCAGTCTGTACAGGCTGGCGGTGTGTTGGTTTATGCTCCTGCTAATGCTGGCTATCACTGGACACTGGAACAGGCTGCTGAACTTCCTGTTTATACTTCTGCTACAACGAATGGAGTTACTACAACCGACGTAACCATGACTAACCTTGCAAAGGGTACTGTCGTTGGTAGTTCAAAGTCTGGGGAAAGTGGTGTTACATTGCTTAAGCCGCATAGCATTGATGCAGAAGATGATACCAAATCTGATTATAACTACTACGGTGCAATTGATGCTTCTACATTCCAGCCCGAAACAGAGGGTCTTTACCTTTTCCGCAGAAATGTAAAGGAAACTGCTGACGGTACTGCGAACACCTACGAGTATAGCGGATATTATTATGTTCCTGCAACAACAGGTGAAAATCCAGTTCCTGAACAGTATTTCGCTCTGCACACAGGTACAGGCGCAAACGGCAAATCTGACTATGTTCTTCCGTCTGGTGTTATCAATGACAACAACGCAGCAACCCCGAGTTTAGACCAAGTTTTGCCTGTAACTATTGCAGAGGGTCAGAATGTTTATCTGTATACTGCTACTGAAAAGGTGCTTGACACTGGTGATGACAAATTGATTTGGAAGTATGAAGATGCAGTAACAGAAGGTAATAATCAGCACCCTGCAAGATTTGTTGTTTCCTATGGTACAGGTGACAAGGAAATTAAAATCAATGTAAATCTTGCTAATATTAGCACAACTGATGCGGAAGCATGGACTGTAATTAAAGACAATGATGATAATCCGACACAAAAAACTACATTTTATTACAACAACGATGTAGAATCTGGCGACACTACAAGAAAGCTTGTTGACAGCGTAGAACTTTCTAAAGAGACAAAGAACGGCGCATATCTTGCATTTGACTTTGACCTCGATGTATTCCTCGAATCTATTCAGGTTACTATGGACGACGATGGTATTGAACAGATTACTCCTGCTACAGAAGAGTGGTCTAGTGCTAGTAATCCAGCAGTTAATACTGCAATCACATCTGCTACTACTGTAACACATGATGCTACAAATTTGGCTGAAATTGCAACAATTAATTGGAGTAAAACAACAGACTAATTTAAATAAACATAATTCCGTGGGGCGGCTCAATCGCCGTCCCTGCGGTCTTTGCGGAGACTTCTCCCCTGCGGAGAAGTTTTCGGAAAGACCGAAAAATGTCAATCAATCGGAACATTTCCTTGCTTTTGAGTTTGGTTTCGTGCGTTGATTGCAGGGCTGCCCTGTTTGCAGTATATAAACATTAAGAAAGACGCACTTAATTTCAACAGGGGAATTAAGTGCTTTTGTTATTCTGGCTTATGAAAGGGGCTGACAGAATGAAAACAAAAAAATGGAGGTTTGTTTCTGGCTTGCTGGCAGTGATATTCTTATTCAACCTGGTTGACAAACAAATTTTGTCCTTCTTTTTTCACCAACTAAAAGCTTATGCTGCCGCTTCTGATTATGCAATCGGATTTTCATGGGATATTTCCGGACTTGGCGAAAACGACCATGTGAACAGAACATATGAATTAACTGCTGACAATACTAATCTGTATTTGAAAGAAATGGAAGATGAATCCCCTGTCCTGAAAACAACATTCAGCTTCAATCTTGCCAGAGCTATTGAACCAGGGAACTTGTCTTTTACAATCACTGGCTTGAATGATTTGATTCGTAACGGAACACTGGATTTAAACAGAAATGACCCCAATATCGTTGGTACATGGGATATTTTAAAAAATGATGAAAATGATACATATACCTTCACAAACAAAGTTCGTGTTACCTCAAACAATGAAACAACATTTACATGGCAGTTTGATTCCCGCAAAGGTATCAATGGCGCAGATATTGACTTGATTACAGAATGCTCTGTAATTGAACAAAAAGTGGTAACGACTACAATAACTGACCCGGAAACCGGAGAAGAAACAACAACAACAGAAATCGTAAAAACTCCGCCAATTAGCCTTGACCCAAATGACCTTCATTTTCATTATGAATCAGAAGTGGACGAAAATCAAGTCAAAATCGTTTGTAAACTTCTGGAAGAAACCGACTTCAATAATCTCAATGGTGATTACGACTGGCGTGATTATTATTCTATGCTTGGTCTGGCTGGTCTCAAAGAAATGACCAAACAAAACAATGGTACTGAATATACAGGTGAAAATCAGATTGAAGATGCACATTGGATTATCCAAACAGGTGCGCTCCAAGAGGAAAATAAACATGCAAGAGGTATTAAAACAGCAGACTATTTTATTGAAGTAGATAAAAACGACTTGGCAGAAGATGAGATACTGATTGTTGATGCTACCGGAAGTCCTGTAAGTCTTGGGTCATATACAATGGCAGATGGTACAACACACTATGGTTTTTATGTATTTCAGGGTGCAGGTGACCGGAAACCCGGTGAAAGTTATGCATGTGATTATCGTGTTGGTATTCTGAATGATGCACTTCGGGGAACAACAAAAGAAATTACTCTTACAGGGCTTTATATTGTAACTTATAATGACGAAAATACACCAAGAGTTTATTCAGATACTGCCAAACATACGGCACAGCTTGATTCACCACAGCCTGTTGGCAATGGCAACTATATGCTGAAATATAATAACTATGAAATCAATTATGGTATTACCTACAATGGACACCACTATTCTTCTCATGCAAGACATTGGTCTGGTGTGAATCAACTGTTATTTGACACAATTTTCAGTGGCAACAATGGGGGGATTGTTACTTACAATCTTTCTGCAAGAACGCCACGAATTGAAATAAAACAGACAGATGGTACTACTGGTACAGAAACCATACAAATTCCGGATTATGACCTGATTTATGAAGACAGTGCGCCTTCTATTACAAATCTGTCAACATTTGATGATGACCACAACTGGACAGGATATCTGACTGATTCAGAAAAAAATGTAGAAAATGGCACAAAAGTATTAACTTACAACGAATATGACTTCAAGCGGCTAAAGGTTCGTAAGCTGGTAAAAGGGGATACTGTTACACCCACCTTTTCAGGAACTGGCTTTGATTTTGATATTTATGTAAAGACAAATGACCCTTTTCCACAAAATACAGATTTTACTGATTGGAAGAAGATTGATAATTCTGGTGCAATCATCACAGAAGGACATACTGGTAATACAGGCAATGATTCTGAAATATTTCTCCCTGATGGAATTGATGAAATCAAACTTGTTGTCTGTGACCTGAATATCCGTGCAGACGTATCTGCTTATGTGGATATTGAATATAATGTAGATAAAACACTGATTGACAATGTATATATCGATACAGAACATCTTTATGAAAACAATAATGCAGAAGATGGCAATGTTACAGAAACTACAAACCATGGTACAAAATTAGTCAATGAGTTTACACGAAAACAGCTGAACGGAGATTATCATGTCGGCAATGACTATGAAACGAGTACTTCCTATGAAGAGGGCAAAATTGTGGAACAAACTCATAATACAGTACACTCCAATACATGGCTGCGTGATTCTGTTACTACCATTGATGCAACAGCAAAAATCGAACCGTTCAATTATCATGAGCTTGCCGATGCCGGAAGCAGCAATTATTATACAACAACAATTACAGCTGGCGGAACAATACAGTCCGATACCCAAAAGGCATTAAATACATTTGTTGTTTATTCTAAAATACCGGAAAATATAACACTGTGTGATGACTGGCTGGAAGAATTTAGAAACTCTCTGACATTCAGCAGTGTGCTTCTTGCAAGTGGCGAGACTGTGGATGCACAGTATATTCTGGACAATGATTTTCTTACTGTCTACTATGATGAGGAAAAAGAATGTATTGTTGCAGAGTTTGATTGCAGCGGCTCTGCATTGGATTCAAATGCATTCACTTCTGTCAGCTTTTCCTACCCTGCACAGATTACAGTAAATGCATTCAATTCCCTGAAAGTTGATACCCAGTGGTTTGAAACAGATACTTATGTAACAGTAACTGATAATAATGTACGGTTATCTGCCAAGCAGGGCAAATCCCTGCTTGCTTCCAGTGATGCTACAAACCCGACAAATAAAGATGCAGCCAAAGCCTCTGACAAGAAAGCAATTTCTGCATTAGGTTCGCAGAAAAGCAATTATACCACAAAACATGTACAAAGTTTCTATAATAAATGGGTCTTTGACGGTTCTACAGAAGTTGATGGTAATAATACGGAACATCTTGATTCAGTAACAGGACGTATGACCTCTGAATATTCGTATAAGATGACATTTCATCGTATTTCATCTGTTACCGGCGAACAGGTAATTGACCCTGTAATGATAGATATTGTAGATGGTCTGAAAGATTCTGTATGGCACGGACGTATAGAAACTATCACAATCCGAGAAGATGAGCTGCCATCAGGATATACACCAGAAGTTTATTATTATCTGAGAAAAAATGAAAATAAGAGCAACTCAAATGGTGATATGTATCATTACACCTATCCAGTCATTGACAATTCCATTGCTGCATTCACAAATTATGGCGGAGAAAATGAGGATAAGACAGGCGAACTGGAACTATATCACGAATTGATACAAGAAATTACAGCAGAAAATAACTGGATTGTATCTGATGGTGTAAAGAATAACGGGATATATACTTTTTCAATTGGTCAGAATGATGTTTATGCTGTTGCAGTGCTTTTCAGAGGCTATCATGCAATCGACAAAATCAATGATGCAAATGAAATGGACTTGATTGCTTATTTGAATATGCGTGCGCCAGATATTGTCAATGATAGTAATGATACCAATAATAACCGTGCTGCTTATAACGATGTTCATGCATTTGCCAAAGGCAAGGACGGCATGTCTACTGGTGAATATCCTTTGTACTCTCTCAGCAATAAAACAATGGTAATTCTTCGTCATAATATCGAACTGTTAAAAGTCAGCTCAACCAACAACGACAAACGGCTGACTGGTGCAACATTTGATGTATTTGATTCAGACGGTGAAACCCTTGTTCAGTATTATAAGAAAAATGCAGCAAACCCAACGCCTATGCATAATATGTCGGTTAATTTAAGTGGTATATTGCAAATGAATCTTGCACCAGGTATCTACTACTATCAGGAAACAAAAGCTCCGTCTGGGTATGAGCTTGACCCTCAAAAATATCGTTTCCGTGCAATCTCTGATGAAAATGCTGTCTATTATTATACAGCTGAATTAAAAGAACCCGCTGAATTGGAAAATCAGCACCTGATTGTCAATTTCAAAGAGTTTGAAAGATATGAAACTACAATATATGACGATAAAGAACCTGTTGACAGTTCAGTAGTATTTCATGTATATAACAACAGCAATACTCCTATGGGATATCTGAAATATGATGATACTGAAAATCGTTTTGTATACAATATTTCAGATTCTGCATCTCAGCCAGAAGATATCTCATTATCCTGTGACAGCGACGGCGTTGTTGAAATATTCAATCTTCCCGCAGGTTCTTATACTATCGGAACAACACTGGATGACCCTGACAAATATTCTTTCAGTGTTGCGGATAACAGTTCTGCAAAATTCAAAATCTTCAAAAAATCCATTTTAACAAGCAATGTATCTTATACACTAAAAAAAATGAGTGGTATTGAACTTTCTGCTTTGGATACCTTGCTTTGGTTTACTAAAGATTCTCAAGGCGCATATACTATTTGTTCAGAAGAAGCTGCCGGTGCAACGACTGTACTGACACCAGCACCAGACGGTCAACTGATAATCAACGGACTTTCTGATAATGATTCTTATTATTTTGAAAATACTACAGCACCATTGGGCTATAAAAAATCAGTGATACAGTTTGTAAATGTGAATCAGCTTTCAGATACAAGCAAGATTAAAACAGATAATGCTATCATTACTGAAAATGGCAAACTGACCCTTTCTGCGGCAGAACAGCTTCTGAAAACAAGCAGGCTTGTGGTTGAAGATGACCCGATTGACAAGGCAAGCGTTAATTTTCAAAAAATAGACGGAACAATCATTAATGGCATGAAAGCACAAAAATATGGCACCCCCCTAAATCAGGCAACATATAATATGTACTATATCGAAGAAGACGGCACACGTACTCTGTTGTATTTTTCGCTTAATAGTCAAACAGGGCATTATACGCTTGTTGGCTCGGCAGGTGCTCCCGGTTACACAACGAACCTGACCAGCCGGGAAGCTGATGTTAAAAATGAAGATACAGTGACAAAAATAAATGGGATGCTTACTGTGCATAACCTGGTATATGGTTCTTATGAATTAGTCGAAATCACTCCTCCTAACGCATACACACTGAATGAAAATAAAACATATTTCTATGTTATGCCGTCAACAATAGACGAAAACGGGTGGCTGAAATTTACAGATGAGACTGATTCTCAAAAAACCACAAATATCAGCTATTTAAAAGACAGTGAAGTACTGAGTTCACTTGAATTCAAAAAACAAGATGGCAATGGGAACTACCTGAGCAATGCAGCATATGATATTTATCTCCTGAATCCTAAGCCTGCTGACAGTGAAATAACAGATGATGAATACCTTGCAGCTGCTGAAAATGCATCATGGACTTCTTTAGGAAGGACAAACAGTGCAGCTTTTAAACAGTATTGGGTAAAGCCCGACCTCGAAGAAGAACAGCCTCCTTATTATGCCCGTATTTTTACTAATTCAACAGGTGAAGCCACACTGGATAACTTGCCGTTTGGCACTTATCTGATTTATGAATATCTTGCTCCTGTGGGATATCAGTGGAACAATGACAGCGAAAAATGGGAAACATGGCTGTATAAAGATGGCAAAAATACAACAGATAATATTCACAGTCAGATTGTAGTCATTCAGCAAGAAACCGTTTGGAAAAACAGTTCATTAAGTAAAGTCCGGACAGCTGTGCAGGATACAAACGGAAAACAACCTGGTGAAGATGGCTGGACTGAAACTTACGAATATGTAGATTCTATAAAATACCATCCTTTCTATGCTGAACATATTGATGAGCGAAAAACAGGTTCTGCCCGTCTTATTAAACGAAATCAGGAGCAGGACGGTCTGTATGATGGTACATTTGCACTTTATCAGGTGAATCTGACAGATAGTGAACTTGCAAATCTGCTGGGAAATGACATAACAGAACAACAGGTTGCGGCAATGACAGATAACCAGAGACAGCAAGCTATTGACCAAATAGAACTGAAAATAACTGACATTGACATTGCTAATCATTATAATGCTGCTACAGGTAAGCTGAACTCTATTCAGGTACTTGGAAATTCCACAACGGACATAGCCATTAATCAGGATTTGAAAACAAATGGTGATGTCACTACACCAGGTGCAACACAAACAGTTCAAGGGCTGGAATGGGGCATTTACTATTTCTATGAAATTCAAGCTCCTGCCGGCTACCAGAAAGATAAAACGCCTTATGTATTTGCAGTCAATTCCAGCAATGCAGGTACAACAACCATAGATGTCAATGTAGCTGATGACAAAGTTTATGGCGAAGTATGGCTGTATAAACAGGCAAAAGATACTATCCCCGAAACACAGAATGACCACTTGAAATTATTCGGCGCACAATTTGAACTATATACCAATCATCATGAAAAAATATCCGCTGTACCTATGCTTCGATATGATAAAACAAAAGCACAGTTACCCGTCAGCAATATTGAAATCATAAGCAATACTGAAATCAAAATTACACTGAAAGATAACAGTATCATTACCATAACATATAATTTGAATAAAACCGGTACAATTTCCAATATTACTACAGACAATTCTTTTCAGGCTGCACATGGTACATTAATTCCGTCTGATTTTCGTATTGCATATTATATCATATCAAGTGACAAAACAAAATTTTATGACCCAGAACTGAATCAATACCGTGAACTTGTCACAGAACTCGGAGACAATCCAACAGCTGACGAAACAGCAAAATTTCAGAAAGATGCGGATATAATATCCTGCATTACCACCACCTACATCACAATAAATGAAGGCGGACGTTTGAATGTTCGTGGTTTGGACTGGGCATCCTATTATTTTCACGAGACTGTTCCGCCAGAAGGCTACGGGCTTGCAGATGATGTGATTTTTACTGTCAATGCCTATAACTGTGATAACCAGCTTCTTGGCTGTGAAGACCCGACAGCAAAAGCAGCAATTATCATTGATAAAGAAATACCAAATACAGAATACTTTACAGCATATGGTGAACCAACATTTATGTTCCGGATATACAGTCTGACACCGTTTACACCAGAGGACGAAACTAACAACCTGACCCCTGATTATATCAAAAACAACATAAAATATAAGAAAAACGGAGAAGAATATACACTGCCCATTCATCTGTCTGACCCGGATATTATAGGTTCTGCTATAGTAAATGTTCCTGTTGGACAATATTTGATTGAAGAACTTCCCGTTTCCAGATATGCATGTTATGGGTTAGAACTAGTACCTGGAACAAATGGTACGGATGATAAATTCAAAAGTGCAGGCGCATCAACACCGACCTCATACTTGATTTACAATAACAGTACAAAATATGACATCAACACTACAGAAGGTTCTCACCAGTGGACAGCATTTTGTGACCTGACAGGTGGTGACAACACATTTCCGGAAATTGTGGCATTTCATGTGAAATATAAGAACAAAATAGAACGCTATGACAATTTCAGTCAGGTAACCTATGTGGATAACCGCATTCCGGAACGTGTATATGTGACAGCATTCAAACCCAACTATACAACAATTCTTCCAGTGAAAACAGGTGATTCTGCTTTGTATCAGCTTAATCTAAAAAATGCACTGGAAAATAAGGAATTTGAAGCATGGCTTTCCTACAATAACGGTGAAAGTGAAAAGCTGACGGCTGACAAACTGAAAAATATAAGGTTTGACATACCAAAAGGAGCTGTCACCAACATTACCTGGAACTGGAACACAGGTGATTTTGAGTTTAGTGTACGTGAACCGGCTTCACTTGCGGGACAATCAATTAAATTTGATGTAGGCTATGCCGAAGGTTTGACTTCATATAATACAGACAACACTGATATGGTCAAAGGCACATTATACTTGACATTTGGTGAAGTGAAAATGGACAGGGTGAAAAAGCTCATTCTGAAAAATGATGTACAGAACAAATCATTTTTCTTATGGACTGATACCACCTCCACACCACCGATTGAAACAAAAGAAAGTTCTGTCAGTGTTTTGTATACAAAATCAGCAACTACTGGAAAAATCACTCAAAAGAATCTGCACAATACTGACACAATCATAACAATGTCAGGCTATAAATTCCTGTACTGGTATCTGCTTGATGCAGACGGCAGACCGCTGACGGACATAAACGGGGATATCATACAGTTTGCAGACGAGAGCGAAATCAGGGCATACATGTTTGAAGGCACATGGCCGTCCTATTTGACAGCGGACGGAAAAAATCTTATTCCTGATACTTTTGCAAATCCGGCAAGTGTTGAGAATGTAAATTCATTCACTTTTCAGGCGGAGGTAGTGGAAGTTAAAGCTCCACAGGCGAAGCTAATGGAGGGACCAACAGTACACAAGTATCTTGATAATATCGCTAATAGCTCCGGAAATCATAGTCGAATTAAAGAAATTAAAATTAGCGACACACCACCATGGGAAAACGGGCATACGAATTATATATTACCAACTCAATCTAATCTTAACTCTACGCAGTATATGGCGATATCTGTAACATACCCAAAGGCAGTTTCTGCTGATGGAACATTTACAGAGTATGAAGAATATGATGCTGATTATCCAAACGTGATCTATGCATGGTGTGAGTGGAATAATGGAGCTTCAACTTACGCTATAAGATGGTATACTGATGATCCTGTTGGAATTATGGCAAATGAGAATAGCTCTGACCTATTTAGAGAGATGAATAGCTTGTACGATGTTGATGTGACTTCAATTATGAATACGTCTTTAGTAACTGATGCGAAGTATATGTTTTATATGAAAAATAATGCTACTGCTTTGAAGAGTTTGGATCTGACGAATTGGGATTTGTCAAATGTTACTGATATGTCATATATGTTCTATGGCTTGAAAGGTTTAAAATCAATTAGTTTCGATAGTAGTTTTGAAAAGTGTACTACAACGGAGCAAATGTTTGCGCAATCTATTGTATTGTGTGATATTAGCTTTAGTGATAAAACAAATTTCAGTAGCTTAGAGAATGTCAATAAGATGTTTGATAATACTGCAAGGTTAGGATATAACACTGATTCTAATGGTAATCCCACAGCCTATAATAAAACAAAACTCATTGATATTTTAACATCAATGAAGTTGGGCAAAACTAAACTATTCCAGTCCGGATTGCCGGATAACAACAGATGTTTGATTTGGATTAATACTTCCGGAGGAAAGATTACAAATGGTGCAGACTCTCTCGTCGTATTTTCCGGTGGAGATGGAAATATGTATGAAATAGGTGGAAATAGTGGCTCAAATGATGAAAAGTGCAGATTGCGTCTCCATTCCTGATTTTTGAATTATTTTACCCCCACAGGCGTAAAAACCTG
>DJXD01000116.1 GCA_002449585.1 Ruminococcus sp. UBA7013 | reverse complement strand
CGGGGGTTTTCTTGCTAACCTTTGACAAAAAAGGCACTCACACATGCATCTTGACAATGGTAAAAATAGCAGGTTGCACTGATCAACCACTCAGTGCGTAAAATTTCTAATGTCGGTTAGTCTTCCGGATACTGACAAGCCCCCGTATCTTAGGCAGTGAATAGATGATATTATTTCTCAATCATTATAGCATAAAAAAAGACATATTTCAATAGCTTTTCAAAAAAATCTGCAATTATATATTGACTTTTTCCAGCAATTATGATATTATAGCAATGGAAAGCAGTGGATTTTTTTGAAAGGGTGTTAAAATATGTCAGATGTATTTTTAAGTCATAGTTCTAAAGATAAGGAATATATTAACAAAGTATGCGAATATCTCGAAAGTCAGGGATTGAAATGTTGGATTGCCCCGAGAAACATCATTTCCGGCACAGATTGGGCGGCTTCTATCAGCATGGCAATTGCAGAATGCAAAGTGTTTCTGCTGTTCTATAGTGAGAATAGTTCACAGTCTGAACAAGTCGCAAGAGAATTAAGCCTTGCAGAATCTAAAAAAAATGTTAAAGTCATTCCTTACAAAATGGATGATACTCCTTTGACAGGTTCGTTTGAGTATTATCTCAATGTTGCACATTGGATTGTAGCAAATCCGAAAAAAAATCAGTATAATTTTGAAGAATTATATCATCAAATCAGTTTAGTAACATCACAAAATATTAATATTACCAATAATATGCATATTGATGAACTGCATATTCATAACGGAGAGAACACCGCACCTACATCGCCAGCCAATACAATGAATTTTGTCAAGAATCAAAAGTTTATCATTATCACCGTTTGTGCCGTTGTGATTGTGGGAATGGCTATCATTGGTGGATCATCCGGCAAAAAGTCCAGCCCATCCCCTGATGATAGTGTGATTGTCGCCGAAAATTCCAGCGTTGTGGATAGTTCCAGTATTCCCGAAACAGAAGAGGAAACAGAAAAAGAAATTCCCAATGGAACAAGAATATACCTTGATATTGATACCGTGAAACTCACTGAAAACGAACTGAAAGAAATGAATTATACTGTTCCTTTAAACGTAGTTCTAAGAAAAAATGCTGGTATTACTGCTTGTGAATGGGGGATTTCCTGTGATAAACGTTGTACAATGGAAACGTATTATACCAGTCAAGATTATACCATGATTTCTCACGTTAACGAAGATAAGTCTTTTGCTTGGGTAGCATGGGCAAGCGAAAATACTTATACTTTTGAAACAACAATGCTCAAAATATTCCTCACTCTTCCCAAAGATGCCAGTGCAGGCGATTTCTATGCTGTAAATTATGCAGATGTTTCATTAGATGAAAGCGTAAAACATTCTTGGAAAGATGCTGCAAACCAAATTGATTATATTGCTTTGGAGGCTGTTGCATGGGATGAAGGTGGCGTTCAGATTACGGATGAAAATGGAAATTTTGTAGCAAAAGAAGTTGAAACAGAACCCCAAAAAGAAACGGAACTGCAAAACAGCGAAATAATCACAATTGAAAATTATTCTTTAAATTCAAAATATACAGGCACATATACTGGCGAAGTCAACACCGACGGCATACCCTCCGGAAATGGCGATTTCACAAGCTCATATACTGATAGTAATGGTGATACATATGCCATTGTCATTAAAAATGGTGAAGGGACTTTCACAAATGGCATATATGAGGGAAATGTTCAAGAAATGATGACATCAAGTGAAAGCGGACAGGGTTATTGGAAATATACTGGAGGATATAAAGACAGTAACTGGAATGGAGAAGGAAAATATGAGTATACCTTTCCCGAAGATAATGTAGATTGCAAAATTTCATTCCTTCAGGAAGGTATATTTGAAAATGGCGTTTTGAATGGTAAAGGAAAATCAATAACCAATTATTCTGAAGAACAAGAATATGGAATAAAGTCATCAACTGATGAAGGCATATTTACAAATGGAGCTTTGAATGGTCAAGGAGAAACTACAATTATAAATTGGGATGACAGTGTTTCTGTTTATGAAGGTGAGTTTTCTAATGGTAATTGGGAAGGCAAGGCAACAGCTGTTGTTAAATATGTAGATGGAAGTTCCTCCATTCGGAAAGGAGTATGGGAGAATAATGCATTTATTTCCGGCACAACTACTTACTATGATAAAGATGAAAATGTTACCCAAATCACCACTCACGAAAACGGCGAAATCGTCCAAACAGAAACATTCTGAAACTGTCTGCTTCATTTCCAGAAGGCTCTGCCCCCTAATATTAAAATCAAAAGGGATCTGTGATTTTTGCTAAAAACTATTGACTTTTTAGTTTGAATATGTTATAATAGTTTTGTTGAGCTGAAAGTTATCTGACAGCAAAACCCAAAATTTTTAATATTCTGACATATCTGACGCTGCATTTTTTTCAGGCGGAAGTACAGAAGTAAAATCCTCTTGCTGTGCCTGTATGAAAATCTGTGCCAGTTAGGAGGTATTTTTTTATGTATGATCCCAAATCTATGAAAGCAGAAGAGTTTATTTCAGATGAAGAAATTCTTGCTACCCTCACTTATGCGGATGAACATAAGCATGATCGTGAGTTAATTACAGCCATTCTTGAGAAAGCGGCTCAATACAAAGGGCTGACGCATCGGGAGGCGAGTGTACTCCTTGCCTGTGAAGAAGAAGATCTCAATCAGAAAGTCTGTCAGCTGGCGGAGCAGATCAAAAAAGATTTTTATGGAAACAGAATTGTCATGTTTGCTCCGCTGTATCTGTCTAATTATTGCATCAATGGTTGTCTGTATTGTCCGTATCACATGAAGAATAAGCATATTGCCCGGAAGAAGCTCACACAGGAGGAAATCAGGGCAGAAGTCATTGCTTTGCAGGATATGGGGCATAAGCGTCTTGCCATTGAAGCTGGTGAAGATCCTAAAAATAATCCGATTGAGTATATTCTGGAGAGCATTCAGACGATTTATAGCATTCATCATAAAAACGGAGACATTCGCCGGGTGAATGTGAACATTGCCGCAACGACTGTAGAGAATTACAGAAAGCTGAAAGAGGCAGGCATTGGGACGTATATTTTATTCCAGGAGACTTATCATAAAAAGAGCTATGAAGAGCTTCATCCCACAGGCCCTAAGCATGATTATGCTTATCATACTGAAGCGATGGACAGAGCCATGGAAGGCGGAATTGATGATGTTGGTCTTGGTGTGCTGTTTGGTCTGGAGATGTATCGTTATGAATTCGCTGGGCTTCTGATGCATGCAGAGCATCTTGAAGCAGTGCAGGGGGTAGGCCCTCATACAATCAGTGTTCCTCGTGTAAAACATGCAGATGATATTGATCCCACAGCTTTTGATAATTCTATTTCTGATGAAATTTTTGCAAAAATCATTGCATGTATTCGTGTAGCCGTGCCCTATACGGGTATGATTATTTCCACTCGTGAATCAGAAAAAGTTCGTGCAATGGCATTGCGTCTCGGCATTTCGCAGATCAGCGGCGGTTCAAGAACTTCTGTCGGTGGTTATACAGAAGAAGAGCGTCCGCATGATACAGAGCAGTTTGATGTTTCTGATCAGAGAACGCTTGATGAAGTTGTGAAATGGCTGATGGAAGGGGAATTTATTCCTTCTTTCTGCACTGCCTGCTATAGAGCCGGAAGAACGGGAGACAGATTCATGCAGTTGTGCAAATCCCGGCAGATTCTGAACTGCTGTCATCCGAATGCATTGATGACATTACAGGAATATCTGGAAGATTATGCATCTCCTGAGACGAAATCCGTTGGAGAAAAGCTGATTCAGTCTGAATTGATAAATATTCCCAATGAAAAAGTACGTACCAAAACGGTTGAATATCTGGAAAAGATTAAGAACGGCAGTCGTGATTTCAGATTTTGATGAATATTTCCCCTTCATAGCTGGAGGGGAATTTTTTTTGCTGTTCTAGTTGACAAGATCTGATTTTTATGTTATAATTTTTTTACTGTCAAATAGAAAGGAAAAAATGATGTTTACAAGAGAGGATACAAAAGCAGTTAAAGGGATTGCTGTGATTATGATGCTGATGCATCATCTGGCCGGATTTTCAGAACGTTATCCGCAAGGATTTGAAGGTTTTGTTTCGCTTTGGAAGGATTTTACAGAAAAAGGATATCTTGGTCGGCTGGCAATAGCATCAAGATTATGTGTAGCTATTTTTCTATTTTTAGGCGGATATGGGGTATATATGCGATGGAGTGCAGATAAATTCCGTCTGAAAGAAAGCGTATTTGCATTATATAAAAGCTATTGGAAAGTATTTGTGATTTTTATTCCTATTGTGCTCCTGCTTTTCGATCCGGAAACCGCACCTGCCTGGATTCATGGTAGATTTGCTATCATGGATGATAAACAAACTTTTGTGAAAGTGATTTTAGCGAATGTGTTAGGATTATCAGATAGTCTCAATGGCGAATGGTGGTTTTTTGCGGCTTATCTGTGTGTGTTGCCGATGGGATTGCTATTTTGTATGGCGATCAGAAAAAATCAGAATTTTGTGCTGGATTTATTTATTGCATTTTTAGTGGATGTTTTGATCCGGGATATATTTCCGGGAATCGGAGGGATTTCCTGTTTTTCCTCGATCAGGAATAATTTTTATTTTGCAAGATTTCTTTGTCCAGGAAGTGCCACGAGCGCATTTTATGCAGGAATTGTATTTGCCAAATATCATAAGCTAGGAGAATATAAAGCCATGCTGTCAAAATATCGTTTCAGTGGGCTGATTGGACTGCTAGGCTGTATGGGCGTTTTATATGTCAGATCGTATATTATGGGAGAATTGATTGAAATTGTTCATGCTGCGGCATTTACTATTTTTGCATCTGTATTTTTTGAAAGTCTGAAACCTCTGAAAAAGATGATTTGTTTTGTGGGGAAACATAGTACAAATATATGGTTGATACATTCGTTTTTTTGCTATTATTATGTTCCGGTTACAAAAATTGTGTATTTGACGAGAAGTGTCTGGATGGATCTGTTGATTTTGACAGTGCTTTCTTTGATCAGCTCTGTTCTTATGGAATTGTTTTATAGTAAAATTGCTTTGTTATGGCCGAAAGTGCATAAATATCTTTTGAAGCCGGAAAATCCTGAAAAAGCACCCTGAAAAGGTGCTTTTTTTTAATCATGATGTTCTTGAATAATCAGCCGGATGGAGGAATATAAATGCGGTTTCAGCTGTTCCAGTGTGCATGGCTCTTGGTAAAGAATAGAAGAATAACAAGCACCTGATACCAGTTCCACAATCAGGAAAAGCATAATTTCAGGTTCACGGAAAGTATACGGCGCATCTGCCAGCATTTTGTGATACATGTCTGAAAATTTCACACCATCATCAGAGATGGGACTGGTCAGCGCATTTTTGAATACACCCCAGCTCAGATTTTTAGAAATAAATGTCAGGAGTGATTGATTTTCATTCAGCTGATTGATGATATAATCTATCATGCAGATCATTTTATCCTCAAAAGAGAGGGTTTCCAGATCCGGACGGGCTTCGAGCTTCTGTATAGCATTCTGAAAGAGTTGCCCGGATTTATGACAGATCAATCTATTGCGAATATCATACTTGTCTTTGAAATATAAATAAAATGTTCCCTTGGCAACACCAGCATTTCCGACAATATCGGAAATAGAAGTTTTGCTAAATCCCTTTGTTGTAAAAAATTCAAAGGCAGTATTGAGGAGAGAATTCTCTTTGAGTTGTTTATTGGTCTCCAGTTTTCCCATATAGTTCACAGCCTTTCTGTTTTTGTGCAGATCATACAAAAAGTAATTTTTTATATTTTTATTATACAGCAAAAATAATAGTATGTCAAGCGTAAAAAATTGACCAAAAGTCATAAATTTCATTGTGCAGATTTGTGCAGGTATACAAAATAATGACCACTGGTCATATTTTTTAGAAAAACCTATTGACTAATGGTCAGTTTTAGAATATAATAAAATTACAAGCTAATCGAAAGGGTGAGTTGGATATGCTGAAATTCGGCGAAACAGTTGTGAAAAATAAAGTTCTGATTCTGATCATTGCAGTATTAATGCTGATTCCTTCTGCATTCGGCTATCTGAATACAAGAGTGAATTATGATCTGCTTTCTTACCTGCCGGAAGATATTGAAACGATGAAGGGGCAGGATATTCTAAAAGATGAATTTGGAAAAGGCGGCTTCTCATTCGTGATTGTTGAGGGTATGCCAGATAAGGATGTTGAAAAAGTCAAAGAGAAAATAGAATCTGTAGATCATGTTGCCCAAGTGCTTTGGTATGATTCTTTAGCAGATATTTCTGTACCAAAAGAAATTCTCCCGGAAAAATATTATGATTTTTTTAATTCCGGAGATACTACCATGATGATTGTTTTCTTTGATGATACAACATCTGCGGACGGTACACTTGCTGCGATTGATACTATGAGAGAGATTACATCAGAACAATGCTTTATCAGTGGCATGTCTGCAATCACAACAGATATGAAACATCTGTCAGAAAGTGAAACCATCATGTATGCTGTAGTAGCTGTAGTTTTGACAAGTCTGGTTCTGGCCGTTACAATGGATACATTCTTGATTCCTTTGTTTTTCATGCTGAGCATTGGGCTTGCGATTGCATGGAATTTAGGCACAAATTTCTTCTTTGGAGAAATTTCTTTCATGACACAGGCATTGGCTCTGGTATTGCAGTTAGGTGTCACAATGGATTATTCTATTTTCCTGTGGCATAGCTATAAAGAACAACAGAAAACATATCCAGATAAAAATGAAGCAATGGCACATGCCATTTCTGTGACAGTTGGTTCTGTTGTCAGCAGTTCTTTTACAACAGTCGCCGGATTCTTAGCGATGTGCTTTATGAGCTTTAAAATCGGCCTGGATATGGGGATTGTAATGGCGAAAGGCGTTATATTTGGTGTGATTTCCTGTGTAACTGCCCTCCCGGCAATGATTTTGATTTTTGATAAAGCTATTGAAAAGACTTCTCATAAAGATTTTATTCCGGAATTTCATCATGTTTCAAAATTTATTATTGATCATGCAGTGATGTTCCTGACAATTGGTTTGGTATTATTATTCCCTGCATTGTATGGATATAAGAATTATGATGTATATTATAATCTTGACAGCACTATGCCGGCTTATCTGCCGAGTGTCACAGCCAATACAAAGCTTTCTGAAGAATATGGCATGAACAGCACTCACATGCTTCTTGCAAGTTCTGATTTGGATGCCAAAACTGTTAATAAAATGCTGAATGAAATGAAAGAAGTGGATGGCGTTGAATTTACGCTGAGTTTTAATTCTATTGTTGGTACGGCCGTTCCAGAGGAGATTATTCCGGAAGAAGCAAAGGCAAAGCTGAAAAGCGGTGACTGGCAATTGATGATGATCGGTTCTGATTATAAAGTAGCTTCTGATGAAGTGAATGCACAGGTTGAAAAGCTCGCACAGATTGCTAGAAATTATGATCAGAAAAGCATGTTGATCGGTGAAGCACCTGCTACAAAAGATTTGATTGAGATTACAAATCATGATTTTAGTACAGTTAGTATCATGTCAATTGCTGTTATCTTTTTAATCATTGCATTCACATTCCGTTCTGTCACATTGCCATTCATTCTGGTAGCAGTGATTGAACTGGCGATCATGATTAATTTAGGCATGGCTTATTATCTTGGTGATACACTTCCATTTGTTGCATCCGTTGTAATTGGAACAATCCAGCTCGGTGCGACGGTTGATTATGCCATTTTAATGACAACAAGATATCGGGCAGAGCGTCATGCAGGAAAAGAGAAGCATGAAGCAGTTAGCATTGCATTGTTGACATCTATTAAATCTGTCATGGTTTCCGCACTTGGCTTTTTTGCCGCAACGATCGGAGTCGCTTTCTCTTCTGAAATTGGCATGATTTCCTCTCTGTGTATGTTGCTTTCCAGAGGTGCGATTGTATCTATGATTATTGTATTGACGGTTCTCCCGTCTTTGTTCCTGCTGTTGGATAAATTTATCTGCAAAACAAGTGCAGGATTCACACCCGAAGCCGGAAATCATCCGGAACAGGTTTATACATCTGAAAGGAGCGCATTATCATGAAAAATTATCATAAAATTATTGCATGTATTCTGGCAGTTGCAGTTTCTGCCGGCACGACGGGTTTCTATGCGTATAGCCAGAAAAAGAATGATACTGTTATTAATACTTCCGCAATTGAAACAGAGCAGACAGTACAGGATACAGCAGCCGCCGCAAGAACGGCAACCGATGGCGATACTTTCAAGAATGAAACGGTTTACGTTCTCTGCAATGCAGATTCCAGTGTTCGGGATGTGATTGTCAGCGATTGGCTGAAAAATCCAGGGGCTTTGTCTGATCTCGCTGATAGATCTGATCTGTCAGATATTACAAATATCAAAGGCGATGAAACATTTTCAGAAAGCGGTCAAAATCTGAATTGGGCGGCCAATGGCAATGATATTTATTATAAAGGCCATTCTCATGGAGAACTTCCCGTATCTGTCAATATTACTTATACACTTGATGGCAGAGAATATTCTCTGAATGATCTGAAAGGCAAAAGCGGCCATCTGGTAATAGAATGGCAGTATACCAATCATCAGAAAGTAACAAAAAATATCAATGGCCAGGATTATGAAATTTATGTTCCATTTATGGCCGCAAGCACAGCAATCTTGAAAAATGATATTTTCCAGAATGTCGAAGTTACAAATGGCAGAGTCATTTCTGATGGTGAAAAAATGATTGTTGTCGGCATGGCATTCCCTGGACTGCATGAAAGCCTTGCATTGGATGATCTTGAAAATTTTGATCTGGAAATTCCTGAATTTTTCAGAGTCGAAGCCGATGTAACAGATTTCTCTATGGATACTTCCGTTACTGTCGTTTCTAATGAAGTGTTCAGTGATCTGGATTTTGATAAAACAGATTCTCTTGATGAAATTCAGGAAAAACTGGATGATCTGAATCAGGCCGCAAATGATCTCTGCGATGGTACAACGAAATTATATGATGGCATAAAAGAATTATCTGACGGAACAGGAGATCTGACAGATGGCATAGATCAGCTGTTTGATGGTGCAGGTAGTCTGAAAGATGGTGCAAATCAGCTGGCAGATGGTTCTGGTCAGCTCTCTGATGGAGCAAAAACCATTGCAGATGGCGCAAAAACATTAGCAGATGGACTTGATACAGCAAAATCTGGATCATCCTCTCTGGTTTCTGGTGCGGATCAGCTGGCTTCTGGTGCAGATACGCTTAATAATGGAATTATTTCTGCACAGGATGGCGCAGGACAATTAAATGATGGCGTGATCAAGGCCGCAGATGGTTCTGCACAGTTGAAAGATGGTGTTTCTCAGGTTACTACGGGAGCATCCTCCCTGAAAGATGGTCTTGCTTCTGCACAAAGCGGCGCAGCTCCTCTTATAGATGGCATTACACAAGTCAAAGATGGTTCAGATAGTCTTGTGAATGGATTTGCACAGGTGCTCCCCGGTGCGGCATCTCTGAAAGATGGCCTTGCTTCTGCAAAATCCGGTACAGATACACTTTGTGCCGGGATCACACAGGTCAAAGATGGTTCAGATAGTCTTGTGAATGGATTTGCGCAGGTTGTTCCCGGTGCGGCATCTCTGAAAGATGGTCTTGCTTCTGCACAATCTGGTGCGGATACACTCTCTGCTGGAATCATACAGGTCAAAGATGGTTCAGATAGTCTTGTGAATGGATTTGCACAGGTGCTCCCTGGTGCATCATCCCTGAAAGATGGCATTGCTTCCGCTCAGGATGGTGCGGATCAGCTGGCAAATGGCATTGCACAGGCCGCTGATGGTTCTGCCGCTTTGGTGAATGGATTTGCACAGGTCAATGATGGTGCATCTGCTTTAAAACAGGGCGCAGAAGCACTCACACAGGGGACAGATACGCTCACAAATGGCAGTGATCAGCTGAAAGCTGGTACTTCTCAGCTGGCAGATGGCGCACAGGCATTAAGCGCAGGCGCAGAACAGCTTTATACTTCTGCTGGTGTGCTTTCTGATGGGATCAGTTCTGCAAAATCTGGTGCAGAAGCATTAAATCAGGGTTCTGCTGAACTTTCTGGGGGATTAGATCAGGTATCTGCTGGACTGGATACAGCAAGCACTTCCCTTGATACTACAATTGCCGCAAATGAACAGGTACTTGCCGCATTGCAGGCCGCCTATGAAGCATCCCCTTCTGAACAGCTTGCCATAGCAATCGGCACTTTGGAACAGACAATTGCCGGACAGAAACAAGTTTCTGAATCTATGAAAAATGGCGGCATGTTGAAAGATGGTATCACGAATTTACAGGCAGGCGCAGAAAGTCTCAATGCTGGATTAGATCAGCTTTCTGAAGGACTGACACAGGCAGATGAAGGCGGAAAAGCCCTTACAGGCGGCACAGAAGAATTATATCAATCCGCACAGGCATTATCTTCCGGCGCACAGCAAGTTTCTGAAGGTGCATCTGCCTTGAATGAAGGCATTATTTCTTTCACAGATGGAAGTGATCAGTTAATCAATGGGCTGGATTCTCTTTCTGATGGCCTGACACAGCTTTCTGATGGCGCACAGAATTTGAATACAGGTCTTACACAGCTGAAAGATGGATCTGCTTCTTTGACAGATGGCATGACAGCACTTTCTGATGGTAGTGTTACACTTTATGGCGGATTGGCACAGCTTTCTGATGGCGCATCTGCACTGAATGGCGGTTTAAATCAGCTGAAAGATGGATCAGATTCTCTGACTGGTGGTATGCATCAGCTGGCAGAAGGAAGTAATACTCTTTATGATGGCATTTTGCAGCTTAATGATGGCGCAGGTGCATTAAATGGCGGTATGGAACAGCTGGAAGATGGTTCTGTGACCTTGACAGATGGGATGACAGCACTTTCTGATGGTAGTGTTACGCTTTATGGCGGATTGACACAGCTTTCTGATGGCGCATCTGCTTTGAATGGCGGCTTAATCAAAATCAATGATGGTGCGGGCACGCTGGCTGGTGGATTGACACAGCTTTCTGATGGCAGTGTTTCCCTGTATAATGGACTTTTACAGGTTTCCAATGGTACAAATTCGCTGTATGATGGATTAAATCAGCTGAAAAGCGGTTCAGGGTCTCTGAAAAATGGTATGGATCAGCTTGCAACAGGAAGCGGAACATTATATGATGGTATTTTAACGCTTGCATCTGGTGCAGGGGAACTGGATGCAGGGCTTTCACAGCTTTCTGATGGCGGTCAGCAGTTGGCAGATGGAACAAAAACACTTTGGACTTCCAGTATTCAGCTTCATGATGGTGCGAAAGAATTGGCAGATGGAACAGCTAGATTATATGACGGCGTTTTCAAGCTTCATGATGGCAGCAAAGATTTGACAGATGGCGTGAAGAAGCTGAAAGATGGTGCAAAAGAGCTGGATGATGGTATGCATGAATTTAAAACAGAGGCGATTGATAAGCTTAATGATACTTATCATGATGAGATGGAAAGCCTGATTGATCGTCTGAAAGCAGTAAGTGACAGTGCAAAAGAATATCAATCTTATTCCGGCATTTCTGACAATATGAACGGCAGTGTAAAATTTATTTATACATTTGATGGCACAAATGAATGATGAAATAGAAAAGGGCTGCTGCACCAGCATAAATGGTGCGGCAGCCTTATTTTTATGCTTTTTGTTCCAGCTCCGGAACTCTGTATCTTTTTTTGTATTCTTTTGGAGTCATGCCAAGATATTTCTTGAAAATCTTGATAAAATAGCTTTGTGAGCTGAAATTAAAAAGATTGCTGATTTCCAGATCTGAATAATCAGAATACCGGAGCAAATTTGCGGCGGCTTCCACTTTCTGCTGATTGACATAATCACTGAAAGACATCTGCATTTCTTCTTTGAATAATCTTGAAAGATAGGCTTCACTGATTTCAAGCGTATCAGCAACATCAATAAGCATGATTTTACTGTGCAAATGTTCGCTGATATACTCCACGGCTTTCATGATCTGTTTAGAATAAATGCGGCTGTTGCGGACTCTCTGCATTTTTCTGGTATAAACTTCCATCATTTCCATGTGTATTTTTCTGACTTCGGGTTCTGTCCGTGCTTCATCTGCCTGCATGATATATAAATCACTCAGCTGATAAGCAGTTTCCGGTGTCATGCCATAACGAATGCAGAATCGTGCGATCAATGCCGCAGATACAACAAAATGATATTTCAGATTGCGAAGATAATCTTTACTTAAAATGCCGCATCCTTCACAACAGAGCGGAGATGCAAAAAAATGCATCATTTCCATATTGCCTGCGCCGATGCTCTCATAAAGAGCAATTTCACGGTCAAAAGATGCCCGTTCAAAGCCGTCTTCTCTTTGTTGGAATAATAATTCTGCTATTTTTTTCTGTGATTCTTCCTGCATAAAAATTCCCCCTTTTTTTTATTATATCACAAATTAATTAATCTGGCAAGAGTCCTGATCAATATTTTACTATTTTTGATAAAAAAATGATATATTTCTGTCTAAAATCATGGTATACTAAAATCACAGTAAAGAGATCACAAGTAGCTGAAAACTTGATGATTCGGATTAAGATTGATCAAAAAATTCGAGAGGGGAATTTTTATGAAGAAAAACACATTTAGACGCTGTGCAGCGGTTTTTGCAGCATGTGCGGCTATGCTGACATCACTCCCGGCAATGCAGATTCCTGTTTCTGCTGCCGCTCTGATCAGTAACGGTACTTTTGAGGGAGGTACTTCTGGTTGGGGTATGTACAAAGAAAGCGGCGGTGCAGCATCTTTGACAACAGATCAGGGCAGACTGGCTCTTAAAATTAGCAGTACCGGAAAAGTGACTTATGCTGTACAGATGTTCTATGATATTATTCCGTTATATCAGAATGGCGTTTATCGTCTGAAATATGATATTTCCTCTACAACAGATAGATTTGTAGAAGGCATGATTCAGCAGAACGGCGGTACTTATCAGGCATATACTTGGAAAGGCCTGAATCTGACTTCCACACCCCAGACTGTAGATTATGAATTTACTATGGAAGCCGAAACGGATATTATGGCAAAATTAGTATTTAACTGCGGCTTACAGGAAAAAGATGGCGGCGCACTTCCGGAACATACGATTTATCTGGATAATGTTTCTCTGGAATTAGTTGATGATAGTAAAGTAGATTATAGTGCTTCCAGACCATATGCACCTCCGATTATGACAAATCAGGTAGGCTATCAGACAAATAGTGTAAAAACAGCTGTATTTAGAAATATCACCAGTGAAACAGAATTCTCTGTTATCAATGCAGATACCGGAAAGAGTGTATATACTGGAAAATTGTCTGCTCCGGTGAATAATACTTCCGCTGGTGAAACGGATTATACTGGCGATTTCTCTAAAGTAACAGCATCCGGTAATTATTATATTCAGTGCGGAAATCTTGACCATTCTTATACATTCACGATTGCAGAGAATCCTTATTCTAATCTGCTGGATGATTCTGTAAAAATGCTGTATCTTCAGAGATGCGGTACTACTGTACAAGATGCTGTTTTTGGTCATGGTGCTTGTCATAATACACAGGCTACTATCTATGGCACAAATGATAAAATTGATGTTTCCGGCGGCTGGCATGATGCTGGCGACTATGGCCGCTATGTTGTTCCCGGTGCAAAGGCTGTTGCTGATCTGCTCTATGCATATCTTGAAAATCCGTCTATGTATTCTGATCAGCTCGGTATCCCGGAAAGCGGCAACGGCAGAGCTGATATTCTGGATGAAGCAAAATTTGAACTGGATTGGATGCTGAAAATGCAGGCTTCCAATGGCGGGGTTTATCATAAAGTAACTTGTGAAAATTTCCCTGGTTATGTTGCCCCAGAAAAAGAAACTGCTCCGCTGATCGTGACACCTATCACAACTACATCTACTGCTGATTTTGCTGGCGCAATGGCACTTGCGGCTGAAGTGTATCATGATTCTGATCCCAGCTTTGCCAATACCTGCCTGACCGCTGCCGAAAAAGCTTGGTCTTTCCTGGAACAGAATCCTAATTTGATTTTTGAAAATCCGGAAGATATTACAACTGGTGAATATGGTGATACTTCTGATAAAGATGAACGTTATTGGGCAGCTGCACAATTATATCGCACCACTGGCAACGGCAAATATCTTTCTGCATTAGAAAATATGGCTGTTCAAACTGGCATGGACTGGGCTCTCGTGGGCGATTATGGAAATATTGCGATTCTTACCATGTCCAATATTGATAAAAATGCTTCTGTTTATACTAATGCTAAAAATTCTGTTCTGAAACAGGCTGATAAATTACTGAAAAATTCTCAGGCTTCTCCTTATGGCGTTTCTCAGACAGTTTATAACTGGGGCAGTAACATGACAATTGCAAATTCCGGTATTATTCTATCATTAGCAAATAAGCTCACGGGTGAGACAAAATATCAGACAGCCGCAGAAGCACAATTACATTATCTGCTGGGTACGAATCCGGTTGGCGAATGCTTTATGACTGGATACGGCACAGTATCTCCGGAACATCCGCATCATCGTCCTTCTATGGCGGCTGGTCAGGCGATGAAAGGAATGCTTGTCGGCGGTGTGAATTCTCATCTGGAAGACAGTGCCGCAAAAGCATATTGCAATGGCCTTTCCCCTGCACTGTGCTATGTAGATAATTCTGAAAGCTATTCTACAAATGAGATCACAATCTACTGGAATTCTCCTTTCACATATCTGCTTTCAATGGCAGATACTGATAAATCTTCCTCAACCGTCGATCCCACATCACCAACAGAAACAGATATTGCTTCTGAAGGTCTGTATGGTGATGTGAATCTTGACGGAAACGTGAATATCATGGATGTGATTCTGCTTAATAAGGCAATCTATGGAAAAGCAACACTTTCTGCACACGCTCTCAAAAATGCTGATGTTGATCTCAATGGCAGACCAGATTCTTCTGATACATTGCATATTATGAAATATATTGTCAAGCTGATTCCTCAGCTTCCTGTTGGAAATGGATCTACTGCGGATCAGCCTGATCCTATAGAACCCACAACAGAACCCACGACAGAAACACAGGATACAACTAAGATCAAAGATTTTGGCACAGCTATGAATGCTTCTGCTACTTCTGTTGCTGATTTCAGACAGGGAAAATCCGCTCTGTTCTTTGCATCTGATGGCTGGACAAATGGATCTTGCTTTGACTGTGGCTGGTATGAACAGAATACTTCTGTAAAAGATGGATATCTAAGTTTGACAATTGACAAGGATCACGATGGAAAATATAATTATTCCGGTGCAGAATACAGAACAACAGATTTCTATCATTATGGCTATTATGAAACTTCTATGCAGGCAATCAAGAATGATGGCGTTGTTTCTTCCTTCTTCACTTATACTGGCCCTTCTGATAATAATCCTTGGGATGAAATTGATATTGAAATTCTGGGAAAAGATACTACAAAAGTACAGTTTAATTATTATACAGACGGTGTAGGCAATCATGAATTCATGTATGATCTTGGCTTTGATGCTTCTGAGGGCTTCCATACTTATGGCTTTGACTGGCAGGCCGATCACATTGCATGGTTTGTGGATGGAAAAGAAGTTTACAGAGCAACCAGTAATATTCCCTCTACTCCCGGAAAAATCATGATGAACGTATGGCCGGGAACTGGTGTTGATGAATGGCTGAATCCTTTCAATGGCAATACACCTCTGACAGCCCGTTATCAGTGGGTGACATTTGATAAAAGCACTGCCGCTGAAACAACTACGGAAGCTACTACCGAAGCACAGGGCACTTCTGCCAATATCAAAGACTTTGGCACAGCTATGAATGCTTCTGCTACTTCTGTTGCTGATTTCAGACAGGGAAAATCCGCTCTGTTCTTTGCATCTGATGGCTGGACAAATGGATCTTGCTTTGACTGCGGCTGGTATGAACAGAATACTTCTGTAAAAGATGGATACCTGACACTGACGATTGACAAGGATCATGATGGAAAATATAATTATTCCGGTGCAGAATACAGAACAACAGATTTCTATCATTATGGCTATTATGAAACCTCCATGCAGGCAATCAAGAATGATGGCGTTGTTTCTTCCTTCTTCACTTATACTGGCCCTTCTGATAATAATCCTTGGGATGAAATTGATATTGAAGTGCTCGGAAAAGATACCACAAAAGTACAGTTTAATTATTATACAAACGGTGTAGGCAATCATGAATTCATGTATGATCTTGGCTTTGATGCTTCTGAGGGCTTCCATACTTATGGCTTTGACTGGCAGGCCGATCACATTGCATGGTTTGTGGATGGAAAAGAAGTTTACAGAGCAACCAGTAATATTCCCTCTACTCCCGGAAAAATCATGATGAACGTATGGCCAGGAACTGGTGTTGATGAATGGCTGAAACCCTTTAATGGCAATACACCTCTGAATGCCCGTTATCAGTGGGTAACATATAACAAGTAATCTCCATTCCCCCTTTATACAGCCGGAAACGCTCAGCGTTTCCGGTTTTGTTGTCAATCGAGGGGGGATTTGATTTTTGATAAAAAATAATCCCTTGTCAGAAGACAAGGGATTTTATCGGGATGACAGGACTTGAACCTGCGGCATCTTGCTCCCAAAGCAAGCACTCTACCAAACTGAGTTACATCCCGGAAACACCAGCTTTCCAGAGCTAGCTAATGGTGCGCCTGACAGAACTCGAATCTGCGGTCTGGGGAGTCGGAGTCCCCTGTTTTATCCAGCTAAACTACAGGCGCATCGTACCGTACTATATTATTATAGCAGATTTTAAATCATTTTGCAATAGCTAATTCTGAATATTTCATGAATATTTCATGAATTTTTCATGAAATCAAGAATGCAGAGCCAGCTATGTTCCGGCAGATCTGTTAATAAATAGACAGATTCAGAAAATAATCTATTTTCTTTTGGGATTTGAAAAAACCAGTTTTGATGAAAAATTCTGATTTCTGCCTGTGTCTCATGAAGCGTGACGCTTGCCATCTGTACCGGATCATGATGCAGTGTATTATATCCTTTCTGATATACATATAGCATCCCCCATAAGGCACTGCTTAAAATGCCATGAATCAGCAAGACAGATATTATTTTTTTCAAGTTTCATTCCTCCAGTTTCTGCAATGCTCTTGCAAGAGAACTCCCGATCAGTTCCCCGGCATATCGTACCTGATCCAATGTATTCCCATGTGAGCCGACTTCAATCAAAATACTGCCTGTTGTCAGATCTTGATTATATTTTCGATAATCGAATAATATTGGCCGTGTCAGCCCCGGATAATCTGTTTCCATCTGTTGCTGCAACAGACAGGCAAATCGAAAATTTTTCAGATAATTTGGCATATTCATACTTCCATCATCACAACCGGATATAATCATAACTTGACTTGCCTTTTTTCCATTGATTTCAGCAACAGGCTGTTTGATCACGCCATTTCCGCCAATGGCATCCCGATGAATGTCCAATACAATCTTGATAGAAGGATATTGAATTAAGAGATTTTTGACGGTTTCCGCACTGCGTTCATATGAGCCTGTATAAGAGGGATAATCATGCACAGTGCTGTCATGAATCACGCCAATTCCGGCGGCTTCCAGCTGAGCAGCTATTGCATTTCCGATCATAACAACATTTTTAGAATGATCCGTTGTGCGATAATTAAAACTGCTGTCATAATAAGCACGTTCATAAGGTTCAAAGCTTTCTGTTGTATGCGTATGCATGATTAAAACCTGAGGGGTGCTGTCCGTTTGAATGGAAAATTCCGGAAGCCGCTGACTTTCTTCATAAAGTTCTGCATTGGATAAAGCTGTTTTATTCTGTACTTGTCCAGCATCAGGAAGATCAAAAAAGCGTTCTCCTGAATAAAGATCATAGCGCATTTGTTCAACAATGCCCCCTGTCAGATTCCAGGTTTCCGGATAAGGCTTTTCTCCCGGATCTGTGATTTCTGGTTCAGGGATCTGTTCTGTCAGGATGATCTGAGTTTCTGTTTCCTGTTCTATTTCAGAGCATGCTTCTGTTTCCTCGAAACTTCCGAATCCTTTGGATAAATAAAATGCAGGCTGATCAATATCCGGCGGCGGTTCTGTTTCTGTTGGTTCAGGATCATGATGCAATTTTTCATAAGCGGCTTCTGTCAATACGGGCATGTATTGAATCAGGCAGCCTGTCCCGGCAGTCAGAAGGAGTGCCAGGGTACATAAAATCACAATACTTTTCAGAAACGGATATTTCTTTTTCTCTTCCATTATCCTCATCTCCAGTATAGCCATTTCTGCTATACAATATGCATAGCACTTCCAGATTATTCTTTTCCGGAATGATTGTGCATATACTCTCACGAAGAGAGGAGAGGTTTTCATGTATCATTGTTATCATGCAAAGAAATTAAAATATATTTTGCTGTTAGATCTGTTATTGATCATGATAGTAATCGGGGTGAATGCCTGGCATCATCATGCTGTGATGACAGCTGTCAGCTATCAGGAGGGCATTTTTCTGCCGGTGATTATGTATCACAGTATTACAGAAAATCCAGAAACAGATTATCAGCTTTCCCCGGAAATGTTTGCACAGGATCTATATTATCTTCATGCAAATGGGTATCATACTGTGAGCGCAGGGCAGCTTTTTGCTTATACCGAAGGCCGGGACACCCTTCCGGAAAAGCCGGTCATGATTACGTTTGATGACGGCTTTTATAATAATTTATCAATTGCTTTGCCAATGCTGGAAAAATATGATATGTGTGCAGTAGTATCTGTTGTGGGATATTATTCTGACGTTACGGCAGAAAAAGACCCCCATGTTGATAGATATTCCTATCTGACATGGGAGGATATTCAAGCATTAGAAGCATCAGGCCGGATTGAAATCGGCAGTCATACATATAATTTACACAGCAATGCACAACGGGCAGGCTGTTCGATTCTGTACGGAGAGGATATAGACAATTATCAGGCAATGCTGAAAGAAGATCTTAGTCTATTACAAACACGCATGATACAGGAAACGGGGATCACGCCGAAAATATTTGCCTATCCGTATGGTTTTGTTTGTCGGGAAAGCATTCCCGTGTTGAAAGAAATGGGATTTTTCTGTACACTGACATGCAGAGAGCAGGGAAATTATATCACACGTGATCCTTCCTGTTTATATGGCCTTGATCGTTACAACCGGAATCCGGAAGAATCGACAGAAGCATTTTTCAGCCATGTATTACAGGAAAATTCTTGATTGCAGTTCAGGATTAAAGAGTTTCAAGTTCTTCCAGATGAAAGGGCGTTTTCTGATATACACAATAATTCAGCCAGTTGGAATACATCAGATTAGCATGACATCTCCATGAGAAAATTGGCTCACAGTTCGGATTATCCCCTGGAAAATAATTGAATGGAATTTCAATCGGCAGACCTTTGGAAAGATCACGGAAATATTCTTCTTTGAGAGTATCCCGTTCATATTCATTATGACCCATCATGAAAATCTGTCTGCTGTCCAGATTTTCCACAAGCAGAACCCCAGCCAGCGGAGAATAGGATAGAATCCTGAGATCCGGACAGTTTTCGACCTCTTCCCGGCGAATTTCAGAATGTCGGGAATGCGGTACAGGAAAAAGATCATCAAAGCCACGGAGCAAAGGCGTATCTATTTCCGCTTTATGCATGAATACGCCAAATAATTTTTTATCCAGCAGATATTTATGAATGCCATAATGATGATACAGCCCAGCCAATGCCCCCCAGCAGATATGAAGCACAGAATAAACATGCTTTTTTGACCAGTCCATGATTTTACAGAATTCTTCCCAATAGTCCACGCTTTCAAAAGAAATTTGTTCTACAGGTGCGCCTGTGATAATCATGCCATCATAATAGGCATCCTGGATTTCCGGAAAGGTTTTATAAAAAGTTTCAAGATGGCTTTTTGCTGTGTTTTTAGAAATATGCGATACCTGAAGCAGTTCAACATCTACCTGCAATGGGGTATTGCTCAGCAGGCGCATTAGTTGGGTTTCTGTTTCGATTTTTTTAGGCATTAGATTCAAAATCAGCACACGCAGAGGACGAATGTCTTGATGTTCCGCTCTGGTCTTTGGCATGACAAAAATATGTTCCTGTTCAAGTGTCTGATAAGCCGGTAAATTTTCAGGGATTCTGATTGGCATCGCCTTTTCCTCCTTTTTAGAATAGCAAATGCCCCTTTGCGAAGCATTGGGGCAATGCGTGATGATTATACAGGATGTACTTTTTTATCCGGATCGCCATGTTTTCCGTCAATGCCTAATTTCTGATTGCGGCGTTTTTCAAAAAATTTAACAGCCACTTGTCCAAATTGTGCATAGCTGAGAACATCTTCCTCACTTTCTGCCCATTCCGCACATTCTTTGCGGAGCTTATCCAGTTCAGGGGCAAGAAGATCAGCAGGACGGCAGTCAATCGGCTCTGCATTGCCGATGATTTTTTTCCGGAATTCCGGATCAATCGGGACAGGGGTCTGACCATATTCTCCTCTCACGATGCCTTTGAATTCTTTGGTGACGGTCTTATAGCGTTCGCCCATGAGGACATTGAAAACGGCCTGAGTACCAACAATTTGCGATGAAGGGGTAACTAATGGCGGATAACCTGCATCTTTACGAACACGAGGCACTTCTAAGAGTACTTCATTGAGAAGATCTTCTTTTCCTGCCTGTTTAAGCTGTGAAAGCAGATTGGAAAGCATACCGCCCGGAACTTGATAGATCAAAGCACCAGCATCCGTGGCAAGCATTTTCTGATCCATTAAACCCTCATCAAGATATTTCTTTCTGAGACCCATGAAATATTCACGGATTTCCATCAAAAGCGGAAGATCCAGCCCAGTATCATATTCTGTTCCCTGTAATGCAGCAACCATGGATTCCGTCGGAGCGTGGGAAGTACCCAATGCCAAAGGAGACATTGCTGTATCAATAATATCTGCACCAGCTTCGATGCCTTTCAGAAGGCACATAGATGCCAAACCGGATGTATAATGCGTATGAAGATCAATCGGCAGATCTACATTTGATTTCAGGGCTTTTACTAATTCTGCCGTCTTATAGGGAGTCAGCAGAGCGGCCATGTCTTTGATACAGATAGAATCTGCACCAGCGGCCTGAATTTTTTTAGCATATTGTATATAATATTCTGTTGTGAAGACTTCCCCTGTTGTATAGGAGATAGCAACTTGCACTTCCGGCTTTTTGCCATCACGAGAAGCTTTCTTTGCAGAATTGATTGCCGTCTGCAAATTTCGAATATCATTCAATGCGTCAAAGATACGAATGACATCAATACCATTTTCAACGGATTTCTGAACAAATTCCTCCAGCACATCATCTGCATAATGGCGATAGCCGAGCATGTTCTGCCCTCTGAATAACATTTGCAGTCTTGCATCAGGCATTTCCCGGCGGAGTGTGCGCAGACGCTCCCAAGGATCTTCCCCCAGAAACCGAAGGCAGGAATCAAATGTTGCACCGCCCCAGCATTCCAGAGAATTAAAGCCGACTTGATTCAATTTCGGAAGAATAGGAAGCATGTCCTGTATGCGCATACGTGTTGCAAGTAAAGATTGATGCGCATCACGGAGGACAGTTTCAGTAATTCTGATTTTTTTAGCCATGATCAATGTCCTTTCCTATCAGCCGACAGTTGCGAGGGTATCGCCGCTCTGAACAGTATCACCTTTCTTGACAACAATGCTGGTAACAGAGCCATCACAAGGAGCGACAATATCATTTTCCATTTTCATAGCTTCCAGAACCATGATCACATCGCCTTTTGAAACGCTTGCGCCGTTAGAGACTTTGACATCCAGAATTGTACCAGGCATCGGAGCGGTAACTTTTTCACCAGATCCTACAGCGGCAGCAGGTGCGGCCGGAGCTGGTGCAGGTGTGGCTGCTGGAGCAGGAGCGGGCGCAGCAGATACAACCGGAGCAGCACCAGCTTCTAATTCTTCAACAGCGACATCATAAGCTTTGCCATTTACTGTTACACTAAATCTTTTCATAATTTTACCACCAATCTGTTAATTTAATCAAAACGGAAAATTATTATGCTTTTTGGGGAGATTTGTCACACGTTTTCCTTCCAGCATAGAAAGAGACCGACTGACAGCATTTCTCAGCTCTGCCGGAGTCAGCACTTCATCAACCGTCCCCAGCTTTGCCGCTGAGAGTGCAGAGGCTACTGTGCTAGTATATTCATTTGCAAGTTCCTGACGAGCCTGTTTCAGATTATCACAGCCCTTGAGCCTGTCATGCCAAAGAAATTCTACAGCTGCTTCCGGCATCAGAGGAGCAATATAAGCTTGTTCCAATGCATATGCAAAATCAGCATTACATCCTTTTCCGGCCAATGCGATAAATACAGCACCTACGGCTTTTCCGGTGATGATCGAAATTTTAGGCGTTGTTGCTTCTGCATAGCTTCCTGCCAGACGGGTCAATGCTCTGACAGAACCAGCATTTTCAGAAGCGGCATTCCCTTCAAATCCTAGAGTATTCACAAGTGTGATCACAGGAATTGAAAATGCATCACAAGTTCTTACAAACCGTGCCAGTTTTGAACAGTCTTTTTCTGTCAGGCGAGCATCTGTTTTATCTGTTGCCACGATTGCGACAGTTGAGCCTGTTACGGTAGCCAATGCAGTATAAGCTGCTCCGGCATAATCAGCATATAATTCTATCACGCTGTTACCATCGGCAATGCTTGCGACATATCCGGAAAGATCTGTTCCGGAAGCGGCCTCTGGTGCTTCATATTCCATACAGGGAGTGCAAGCCATATTATTAACCGGAAGCAGATTGATCAGTGTTCTTGCCTGAGCAATGGCTTCTTCTGGGGTGGCAGCTGTCAAGGCGGCCACACCATTGGCGGCGCAGATAGATGCACTGCTTTTTTCAAAATTAGGTGCAAAGAAAAGTTCTGCTTCTTCTGCCATGATGACAAAATCAGCGGCACATGCCATGACGGCCGCACTGCCGGCGCATACACCAGCGATAACAGCCAGTTGTGGAACAACGCCGGATACAGCGGCTGCTTGTTCGAGCATGAGACTATAAGCATTCAAAGAGGCGGCACTACCATCCATAAATGCGCCATTAGAATCATAAATGCCGATAACAGGAGCACCTGTCTTGGCGGCAAGGCCATATAGCTTGACAATTTTTTCAGCTTGTGCCATGCCGACTGCACCATGTTCTGCACTTTGATCCTGAGCAAATGCATATACCGGATTTCCATTGACATAGCCATAAGCCGTTATCACACCAGCAGGGTTTTCCTGTTCCATGAGATAAGAGCCAATTTCCTGATAAGCTCCATCATCAAACAGGACAGCCAGCCGCTGTCTTGCCGGACTGTTCATATTTTTTTCCATTTGCGATTATCATCCTTTCTGATGTAAAATAGCATATATATTAATGATACTATTTTTTCTGATTTTTTTCAAGTGTTTGCCGGGTTTTCTTTGCATTTTTTACAATTTTCCATAATATCCATAATATCATAGATGATATTTTGGTCAGTTTTCACAAAATGCAGTTTCACCAGCCGTTCCCGGATGGATGGATCTGTAATATGAAACTCTGCTTTATTCAGCCCCCGAAGCTGTGCTTTGAATAATACAGATCTGACAAGGCCATCACAATAATTCCAGTCTTGATGATCTTCCATTGCATAAATCTGTACTTGTTCCGGCTCATAAGCATAAAGAATCCAGCCCATCACTTCATGCTGATCATTGACAGCTTCTGACAGATGCAAATCTGTATCTGGCGGAAGTGCAAGCGGATTGATTTGATCTTGATAAGATGCAAAATTTTTTTGTTCAAGAATACTTAACATGAGGAATCCTTTCCGATGGCATTCCGGATTGCACGAAGTTCTTCCGGAGTCAGATCACGCCATGTCCCAGGCTTTAACATGCCTAATTTAATAGGCCCTACAGAAGTACGTCTCAAACGTGCCACTTCTAGGCCAACCGCTTCACACATGCGGCGGATCTGTCGATTTCTGCCTTCTTTGATCGTAATTTGCAGAACAACACGCCCTGGTTCATTATTCAGTACAATAATATTAGCAGGCAGTGTTTTTTTCCCATCCAGCACAATGCCGGAAGACATTTCTGTCAGCTGCTGTTCTGTGACAGAAGGGCGTACTGTTACACGGTAAGTTTTGGAAATATGTCGGCTCGGATGCATAATATCATTTGCAAACCTGCCATCATTCGTGAACAGAAGAAGCCCCTCAGAATTACGATCTAATCGCCCTACAGGATAAACACGTTCTTCTATATTATCCAGCAGCTCCATGACACAGCGTCTGTCTAATTCATCTGAAACAGTTGTCACATAACCACGTGGTTTATTCAACATGATATAGCGATAATTTTTTTTGCGAGGGGCTGTAATCCGTTCACCATCTACAGTAATATGATCTTTGAGAGATGCTTTTTCTCCCAATGTCACAACCCGGCCATTTCGCCGAACTCTGCCTTGTGCAATCAGGGCTTCTGCTTTTCTTCGGGAGCAGAAACCTGCATCCGCAAGTAATTTTTGAATTCTAATTTCTGCCATGTTTTTCTCTCTTTCTTTTGTTGATTTATGCCGCTTTCAAGATATTTCTGAGACGTTCCAGAAAATTCATGATTTGATTTTTTTCCGGTATTTCTGCAATTTCAACTGTACTATCCGCTTTCAGCGGTACAGCACAGATCAGTGCATTATCAAAATAATATTCCAGTGTGCCAAGTGTCTCCCCAGCCGCAACAGGCGCATATGCAAACGGAGAAAGCAGTATTTTATAAGAAATATGTTCCCTGCCCTGTGCATTCAGGCCGATTGTGACCGGATATTCCGGCTTCAGACAAATTTCCGGAACAGTTCCGCCGATCAGCTTTTGATTTACTTCAGGTGCTTCCAGCGTTACGGCGTTGACTTGTGAAAAGCCATAGTCATATAAATGCATATGATCATTCCAGTCATCCGGATCATTCAGGGTAATGCAGATCAGCGTCACGCCATTTCTTTCACAGGCAGATACTAAACATCGGCCTGCTTCATCTGTAAATCCTGTTTTGATGCCAATAATGCCATCATACATGCGAAGCAGTTTATTGGAATTATAAAGCATTCTTTCATAAGGCGGATTGCCGAATTTTACAACAGCCTGCGCCTGACAGCAGATCTCCCGGAATGTTTCATTCTGGAGGGCTTCTCTGGCCAGTCTTGCCATATCATGCGCAGATGCGCCGTGTCCTGTTCCTTCCAATCCGGATGGCGTGACGAAACAAGTTCTTGTCATGCCAATTTCTTTCGCTCTGGCATTCATCAGCTTTGCAAATTCCGGAATGCTTCCGGCAACCGCTACAGCAGAAGCATTTGCAGCATCATTTCCAGAGGGCAGAAGCATGCCATAGCATAATGCCCTTTTGGTGACAATATCATTTTCCTGTAGTCCCATAGATGAGCCTTCTACATGAATTGCATCACGATCCACCATAAATTCTGAATCCAGATCACCGCTTTCGATCGTCAAGAGTGTGGTCATAATTTTGGTTGTGCTTGCCATGGGTAATTTTTCCTCTGCATTTTTTTGAAATAATACCTGCCCTGTAGCGGCTTCTATCAGAATACAGGCTTTTGCTGAAACAGATGTTTCCGCAGAAACAGGCATTTCCTGCATCAGCAGACAGATCATCAGTATCAGACTGATCAAAACATGAATCAAACGCATCATCCGGCCTCCTGTTTCCATTTCTCATGCTAATTTATGCGGACAATGTTTGATTTATGAATCAAGATTCTGTTTCTGAATTTGCCGTTTCTGCTTTTGGGGCTTTCTCTTGTTTCTCTTCTTTCTTTTCTTCTGATTTCTCTTTTTTGAAAATATCTTTGATATGATCAATCAGATCCGGCAGTTTTTCCATAACAACATTGCTTTTATCTGCATCCATGGTTAGCTGAATCAGATCAATATGCCCGTCTTTGACAACAAGAAAGCCAACAGGCTTCACGCTCATTCCTGCACCTGCACCCCCGGCAAAATATTCTTTATTAGTACGGGTCGGCAGATCTGAGCCGCCTGATACAAAACCGACGGAAATTTTTGATACAGGGATCACTGTCGTCCCATCGCCACATAGAATAGGATCACCAATCATGGTGTCTGCATCTACCATGCTCCTGATCTTTTCCATACTGACACCAATAAAACCATTGATTGCATGTTCACTCATGAAATTAATACTCCTCTTTTATTATTATAATTTATGATTAGCTAATATCTTTCGGTCTTTATGCCGATTTTTCAGATATTCAATCACAAATACAAGCCCTGTAAGAATCAGCAGACCGATCTGAATGCTGATTACTGTGCTGATCTGATAATGACAGGTGTCTTGGGTAAAATCACACCTGACAGCAATTTCACGCTTTTTTATATTCATGAAAGAAGAAAATGCCTGTAAGGCTGTCTGAATCATGCCATAATTCCGGGCACAGACGGCGGCATCTTCATCTCCAATGATAAAATCTGTTTTCAGCCGATGAATCCGGACGGATTTCACAAACCAGCGCATAGTATCTGGTAATGCATAAAATGCATTTCCTGCTTTATCCATTTTTCCCGCTGTACTCTGCATTTTCTTCCAGATTTTATCCATTAGAAGTAAATAGGGTTTCTGCGGTTCTTCGGGTTCTGATGCTTCTGGTTTTTCTGCCTTTTTCCTGCCTTTTTTCCGGGGAGCATCTTCCGATGCTGGGGGCTTCTGTTTCTTTTTGCGTGGAAGAATCTGTATTCCAAAATAGCGGACGCTCCATTCTAATTTCTCATTCCAGTAACGGAATGAAATTTTAACAGAAGAAAGGCAGATCACTAGGCCTAGCACCAATATCAGCAAAAGCAGAAATAATAGAATTTTCAGAATGATTTTAAAAATCATGCGGACACATCCTGTTCAGTCAGATCTCCCGTAAATTCCATATCTGATGCATGTCCCGGATCAGGTAGATCTTTCAGAGAATGCAGACCAAAAACACGGAGAAATAATGCTGTCGTTCGATAGCCAATAGGATGCCCCGGCACATCAATCCGTCCAGCTTCTTCTATTAATCCTTTATCAGCCAGAGAATTCACAATAGAAGAACTGTCGATCCCTCGCACACGTTCTATAAATCCTTTGCTTACAGGCTGATGATAGGCAATAATTGTAAGCACTTCCATTGCTGCCCCCGAAAGCGGCTGCATTCTTCTGGTTTCCATTGCCGTACGAATGACAGGAGAATATTCTTCTTTTGTGCCGAGCTGCCAAGCTTTTTCCAGCTGAATCACTTTCAATGCGCTTTCTGTCTGGAGATAGCGTTCCTGTAGATTCTGCATCAGAGAGGGAATCACATGCTCTGAAATGCCGAGCGTTTGTGCGATCCGGGAAGCTTCTACAGGCTCTCCTGCCGCAAATAAAATAGCTTCTGCCATAGCAGTGAGCCGTTTCTCTTCTTCCATGTCAATCATCGTCCTTTTTTGATCGTTATTACTGTATTATCCGCATTCAGAGAAATCCTTCCGAATCGTGTCAGCTCCAGCACAGCAAGAAAAATGGCAACCCGTGCAGAATGATCTGTCACGCCGTCATAGAGCGATTCCACCCGGACAGCATTCCCCTGATATAATTTTCTCAGAACAGAAACCGCTTTTGAAATAACAGATACAGATTTTTCTTGTGTAACAGTATCCGTAATTTTCTCAGAAAGTGCCTTGATCCGGGTTCTATCCACACGCTCATAGACTTCCGCCAGCTTTTCCGGAGAATGCCGGAGAGAATAGTCTTTCTTGATTTTTGGCAGTTTCATCGGCTTTCTTACAAAAATATCATCCGCAATAAAACATGCTTTTAATATCTTAGCTGTTTTTTGTATAAATGCATATTCCAGCAATGCCCCCTGCAATTCCTGTTTGGCTTTCTCCGCCTCTTCCGGTTTCGGCAGAAGTGACACCGCTTTGATATAAATCAGCCGGGCGGCCATTTCTAGAAATTCCCCAGCAAGTTCTAAATCTTGCTCTCGTGCTTCTTCCATGTATAATAAATACTGCTCTAATAATTCTGTGATCTCAATATCATAAATATTCAGTTGATGCTTGTCAATCAAATGCAGCAAAAGTGCAAGAGGCCCTTCAAATACAGGGAGTCTAAATCTGATCTCTGTCATATCAGAGTACCGGAGGAATCCAGGAAGTCAGAAATGCCAGCATTCTGTAAATCAGATTCCCAATAAATGAGATCGGCGTGCTAAGCAATCCCGTTATCATCAAAAGCATGACAACAATATAAAAATATTGCTGATTCTTCATAAACCAGATTTGCGCCTGAGCCGGAAGAAAATAAGTCAGTACTCTTGAACCATCCAGCGGCGGCACAGGGATCATATTAAATACAAACAGATTAATATTAATCACAATAAAAAAATAAAGCAGTATTGCCAGATAATACAAAGAAGAACCTTGTGTCACACCGGAGATCATCTGAAATCCTATCATTCCCACAAGTGCCGCTGCCAGATTAGAGAGAGGTCCAGCAATTGCAGTAAGCATCATTCCTTGACTGGGATTTTTAAAATTTCTGGGATTGACGGGAACAGGCTTTGCCCATCCGAATCCGAAAAGTAATAACAGTAAAGATCCCGCAGGATCTAAATGCGCCAGCGGAGAAATGGTTAATCTGCCGGCCTGTTTTGCCGTATCATCTCCCAACTTGTGAGCAGACCAGGCATGTGCAAATTCATGCAAAGGATTGATCAGTAAAATAATCATAATCCTTGCCCCATACTGCAAAATGGTTTCAATATCCAAGTCTTTCACCCTTTCTGAATCAATAGCATACTCTTTTATTATACTACAAATCTGTTCATATTGCAAGTCTATTCCGGAAAATTCTCCCGAAAAAATATTTTTGAGAAATTTTTAAAAAACACTTGCTTTTTTTCTGCCTTTATGCTATAATATATCACATAAGTGTTTTTCACACATCTATAAGCATGAAGGGGGTGTTTTCAAATGGCAAAGTGTTCAGTTTGCGGTAAAGGCGTTACATTCGGAAATAAAGTCTCTCATTCACATAGAGCTTCCAGCAGAACCTGGAAACCAAATGTTCAGCGTGTCAAGGCAATTGTAAAGGGTTCTCCCTGCCACATTTATGTGTGCTCCAGATGTCTGCGTTCCGGTAAGGTGGAGCGGGCATAAGAGTACTGTAGTAAAACATGATCAGGAGACAGACCCCAGTCATAGGGCGTTCTGCTCCTGATTTTTCTTATCAGACCGGGATTTCTTTCCCGTGTGCTGATGTAACTGATAACTGACATCAGGAGGGATCTTTAATATGAAAAAAACAATAATCCCCAAAATAAATGCGGCCGTTCTTGCGGGTATTCTCTGTACTTGCCCATTCACTGCCGTATCCAGTACACCTGCAATTATACCGCCGTTTACTGCTTCTGCCGCTGTCTATACAGATGTCCCTGCTGGCTATACCGGTATCTATAGCGCAGATGATCTAAATAATATCCGCAATGGCATGAAAGGTAGCTATATCCTGATGAATGATATTGATCTTTCAGGAATAGACTGGATTCCGATCGGAGATATTAACAAAGCCTTCCGTGGTAATTTTGATGGAAATGGCTATGCAATCAAAAATATGCATATTTCCGGAACAATGAATACTAATACAGTGGGATTATTCGGAGAATGTGCCGTCAGCGCAGTGATCACACGCCTTGCCTTGATTGATTGCAATATTGATGTTACCATTCCTGAATCTATCGGAGCTAGTAATAATTACATCTATATTGCAGGTATCACCGGTTATAATGGCAATGTGAGCAAATGCTATGTTACTGGAAATATCAAGGCTGATATTTACTGTTCCAGTAATAATAATACTTATACTATTGGCGGATTGTGCGGATTAGCGACAATCACTAATTCATTCAATAATGCATCCTTTGACATTAATATTAATAACGACGGCAGCAGTAAAAATAATTTTGATATTGGTGGGGTAGCTGGATATAGTTCTAATATCACACAATGCTATAGCACCGGAAGTATCAATATCACCGGAAGAAGTGCGCCGACTTATTATATTGGCAGTGTCTGCGGCTATTCCAGCAATAGCCTGAAATTATTCGGCAATAATTATTATCTGAATTCAGCAAGTAATTTTTCCTCTTCAGGAAATTATGCTGATAGTTATTTTGGCCAGAATTTTGGATTATCAGATGATCAGATGAAATCACAATCAAGTTTCGGCTTTGATTTTGGTGAAACATGGGATATTAATCCGGGAGCAAGTTATGGTTATCCTACATTGAAAGAAGTGCCTTATGCAGGAAACGGCGGCTCTATCACACCGATTCCGGAAGAGACAACCACAGAACCTGAGACAACTACAACGGAAACTACTACCACAACAGAAGCTACCACAACCACAACGGAAGCTACCACAACCACAACGCAGGCTACCACAACCACAACGCAGGCTACCACAACCACAACGCAGGCTACCACAACCACAACACAGCCCACCACAACCACAACACAGCCCACCACAACCACAACACAG
>DJXD01000043.1 GCA_002449585.1 Ruminococcus sp. UBA7013 | reverse complement strand
ATTCCTTGCTAACTTTTGTTGAAAACTGTCCGGATCAGCGGCTGAATGAAAAATAACTGACTGAAAAATGCAAATGGGAAATTATAACAGATCAATTTCAGCCAATTAGCTAAAAGCGTAAAAATATTAAAATCCATGTACTGATATGGATAGTAAAGAATAGCAGCAATAAAGCTCATAGCCGGACACATGAGGCCAACTGTCGCACAGATAATTGCTGTTTCAAATAAAACGGGATGCGTTTCACGTGGATTAAAAACTTTACACGCAAGCTTGAAAGAGCAGGGGCTTCCCATTGTGATCTCCAGTGTATAGGCAAGAATAAATTCAATCAGGACAACCGCCCAGATCGGCATAGAATGCCCTAGCACAGAAATTCCTCCTATGGCATTGATAGCATTGATCACATGTGTTTCTCCGGTCATGCTCAGGAAAGTATTCCCATTGATCACATACAGGCTGTAAAATACATAAGCATGTACTGTGACAATGACTGTGAACAGCGCAAACATCATGCGTTCAAATTGATTTCTTGGCATAATTTCTCCTTTCAGACAACAAAAAACACATGTATACAATGATACTGATTTTGAGACTGGCTGTCCCGTAATCAGATTTACATACCGCAGTATTACATGTGTCGTTGCCAATTCCTATGAAATTTTTATTATATTTATTATAACAGATCCGGGCGGATTTGTCAAGAATCAGAATTCACAAAATAATTCCAGAAAATCCGCACGGAAAACAGTCAAATTCATCAATCCAGTTGCAGATTTTTGATTTCTTTGAGAATTTCGAGCTGTCTCTGATGGAACATCAGCTGCTTATCATGAATAAAATATTCTTCTACTCTGTAAGTACTGATAAACCGGGCACTATGCGGATTAATCGTTAATTCTGTAACAAGAACCGTCAGCTCCTGCCCGTCTTTGAATACTTCATCACTGAATTTGAATACATTGGTAGTGTGTCTTTTCGCACGATCTACTTTATGCTGAAATACATCCAGCCGCTGACTATAATCTTCTTTGATGACTCCGAAGCTATCGCCAGTATTATCCTCATTGATAAGGCGAATTTCTGCCTGAAGAATTTCCATGATTTTGACAAACTGTGTCTGCTGTTCACGGGAAATACTCTTAGATTTCATGCCTTTCTGATATTCAAGATCCTGTTCCTGATAGATCTGATTCAGCACATACAAAGCATTTTCTTTTCCGGGTTTCAACTGGAGTTCACTTTTAAGCCGTCTCAACATCGGATTGAGCGCAGCAAGGACATCTTCTGTTTCAATTGCAGAATGCATTTCTGCCATGACTGCATCCAGCATCAGGCCGATCAAAGCATATCTTTCATCAAACTGCGCCCGTTTTGCTCTGCCCTTGATTTCTCCGGAAGCCTTTCCGGCAAGAATATCTTCTACTTGATAATCGCTCTTATATTTATTATAGAGATCATAATATACAGCAAAATCACTTGCAATTTTATGATTCTGAAGATACTGGCTGATTAATTTTTCATCTACAGGAATATGATGCATTTCATACAGGCGGATCATCTGACTGAGATCATCCCAGCCACGGGCAGTGACAAAGCTTTTTCCATCGGCAGTGGTTTCGACTTTATAGAAATTTTGTTTTTTAGTTTCCAGATAAGTCATGATAGCATTATGAACGCCTGTCAGATAAGCAAATTCTTTCCATGCATCAAAATCCGGAGTAATATCCACACGTTTGAGCCTGTCCCAAGTAGCAATATCAAATTCTCTGACAGAGCGATTATATTCAGGGGGATTTCCGGCAGTGACAACAATCCAGCCAGCAGGCACTTCATGCTTGCCGAATACTTTATATTGTAAGAACTGGAGCATGATGGGGGTAAGTGTTTCTGAAACGCAGTTGATCTCATCCAGAAACAGAATGCCGTTTTTCACGCCTGATTTTTCCATCATTTCATAGACAGAGGCAATAATTTCACTCATGGTATATTCAGAAACATCATATTCTTCGCCCTGATAAGTGACATGTTTGATCAGCGGAAGGCCAAGGGCGGATTGTCTGGTGTGATGGGTCATAGAATAGGACAGCAGACCAATTCCCAATTCAGAAGCGATCTGTTCCATGATAGCGGTTTTTCCGATTCCGGGAGGCCCCATCAGGAAAACCGGACGCTGTTTATAAGGCGGAATGATATATCTGCCAAGTTCATCTTTGGTCATATATGCCGTGACCGCATTCTTGATTTGTTCTTTTGCTTCTTTAATGTTCATAAAAATACTCCTTATAAATAATATTTTTGCTGTCAGATCTTTCAAAGCCTGAACTTTTTCATAATATCCTGATAGCCAATATTCTGATTTTTATAATCCAGCAAGACAAGATAGCATTCATGTGCTTGCTGATCAATAGCATACTGGATTAATTTATCAATATTCTGCTTTGTGATGAAACCTGTTTGCAGTAATTGACGGATAGCATCAGGCATTTGCAAGCTGATAAAAAGCTTTGTTCTTTTGGTGATATTGCGCTTGGCATATTTGCAGATTGCTTCCTCTGCATTCCCAGCAATGACCAAATAAAAAGCAATAGCTGATTTATAGGCAGGTGTTTGGATACGATAAAATAAAGCCGGATCTTGTATACAAAGAAATTTTTTCAGCAGATCTGTATCAGATTGATTTTCATAGACATCATTCATAGCTACCTGTAGCAATCCGCCTGAAAGCTGAAATATCATGAACGGCGCACAACCATAAAAGGCAAATGTGCCGATTTTTTCAAGATGAGCAGGAATATTAAGATATGCCAGCTGATGACATCCTGCAAAGACACTATTTTCAATTATAATCAGACTTTCCGGAAGATGGATTTGTCTTAGATTCCGACAATGTTTAAATGCTCTGTATCCAAGATGAGCGACCCCCTCCGGAAGTATGACTTTTTGTAGTTGTGTGCAGTTCATAAAGCGTTCATCTGCGATTTCAGTAATTCCTTCCGGAATGCTCAATTCTGTGATCATGTCAGATTTCATCATTATTTCTCCATAATATCCTCTGTTGTAAGAATAACTCTAATCGCCCATACAGGAACGTTATAATTATTATATTCATCATCCAGAAAGACAAATGCTGTTTTATATTCCGGTTCATGTTCCGGAAATGTGCCATAACCATCCGTGAAATACAGCATTCCTTTCAAATTTGTAAATTCTTTTTTCTCGATCAGATCATTGACATAACTGAACACAGGACGAAAATCTGTACCCCCGAAGCCTTTCAACTTCATATGTTTCAGATATTCGTCAAATTCATCCTGATTGGTGATTTTACAATCTTCCTGTATCACAGTATCACACTGAATAATATGAATATTGACTTTTGAGAAAAAGCTTTCTTGCTGTTTGAGAATATTATAAGTCTTCTGGATAAACATCTGAACCGTTTTTCCGCTGACAGATCCGGAAGTATCAATTGCAATGACAAATTCCCGGACACGTTTGGCATCTTTATATTCCAGCGGTTCGATCAGAGCCATGTCAATTTCTTCATAAACATTCATGCCATAACAATAGAAATTATAATCAAAAGAATCTTCATCTATTTTCATGACTTCTCCATAAACAGAGAATTTCCTTAAAAATTCAGCATAATTACAGCGTTCCCGGTTGACAGCTCGCAGATTTTGCATCATGTTTCCAGCCTGATCGCCCTGCTGTTTTGAAAAAGTTTCAAGATCCGTCTGAATCTGCTGAGAGAGTTTTCTCCATGTTTCTCTTGCATCTTCCCTGATTTTCTGCCGTACGGGGGGAAGTTCTTCATCATTGATTTCTTCGCCTTCATTAGGAAGGAGAGAACTGTTTTTTGTTCTCATATAGCTTTGTGCTGTGGATAATTCTTCGATCACATCCGGTTCAGCATACCAAGTATCATGATTATCTTCTGAAAACAGCTTTGCAAGATTCTGACACTGTTCATCTGTAATTTCCCGTTCCATTAGATAATCATAAATTTTTTCTGCGGTCAGATATTTCAAATTTTTCTTTAGATCTTCCAGAACAGGATCTTGTTTCATTTCCATAGAATCATCAAGATTTTGCAGATGCAGTTCCCGGATCATCTGTTCAACAGCAATATCACAGGCCAAATTCCAGACAGGTACTCTGATGGCACTGCCTACAAATTGATGCTGAAAAATACAATGCAATGTCATATGAAGATAATTTCTCGTAATACTTTGCTGATTTTCCTGAAACAGTTTCAGGATATATTCAGGATTATAATAAAAATTAACGGAATCTGTTGAAATCGTTCCATGATAGGGGACAATATCGCATCTTCCGAGAGCTGTTTTCATAAATCGAAGGTGCATGAACAGGTTATTTCTAGCAAAATCGAGAATTTGTCTTGCCAGACGATCAGCCTGTTCCGCTTTTTCCATGTCCATAGGTTTACTCATAAGAATCTCCTTTCTTTTCATTATAAAGCCAATCTGTTTATTCTTTCTTCCGTCAATTCATAGCCAATATATTTATTTTTATATTCTGTCAGCATGATCTGCATTTCATAATTTTTCTGTTCATTAGCATAAATGATCAGATCAGAAAGATTTTGTTTTGTGATGAAATGCCGGATAGAATCCAGAATCATAGAAAATTTTTCTGGTGAGATCCTCTGCATCTGATATTGACAGATTTCTGTAACATATTTCTGAACTGCATCAGAAATTTCTTTTTCATGGGGATGATGAGCATATAATTGCAGAAGAATATCATATTTCAGTTCCGGAGGAA
>DJXD01000114.1 GCA_002449585.1 Ruminococcus sp. UBA7013 | reverse complement strand
CGTCCAACTTTTTGTCCGCAGGCTCGAACTGGAGACAAAAGTACATGAAGAACTTGAAAACCATACACTTGACAGCAAGGCAGTCAGAACCATGATTCTTGACCTTGCCGCCAAGAAATACAACTGCATATCGCAGAGAGGAGAACCATTATGAGTAATGTGACGATAATTCCTGCAAAAAAGAACAATTCCACAGAAAATACATCAGGCTGTTTGACGAAAGTCGCAGCCTATTGTCGTGTCAGCACGGCAGAAGAAAATCAGCAGAATTCCTATGCGACACAGATTGCCTATTACACCGAATACATCACATCAAATCCAGATTGGCAGCTCGTAGGCATATTCGCTGATGAGGGCATTTCTGGAACACAGACAGCCAACAGAACCCAGTTCAACAAAATGATGAAACTTGCCAGACGCAAGAAAATCGACATTATTTTGTGCAAAAGTATCAGTAGATTTGCTCGGAACACAGTAGATTGTCTGGAATATGTCAGGGAACTAAAGGCACTCGGCATTTCAGTAAGATTTGAAAAAGAGAACATTGACACCAGCTCCATGACATCAGAATTTGCAATCAGCCTTTATGCTTCATTCGCACAGGCAGAATCAGAATCCATCAGCAAGAACGTGACATGGGGCATTGAAAAGCGATTCCGTGAAGGAAAAGTCCGCTATCAGCTCCGTCAGATGCTGGGTTATCGTATGGGTGATGACGGAAAACCCTATATTGTGGAAGAAGAAGCAGAAACTGTCAGAACAATTTTCAGAATGTATGCGGACGGGTACAGCTCCTCTGAAATCGCTGTTTATCTGACGGAACAAGGTGCAAAACGCTGGAATGGCTCTACGGAATGGAACAGAAATCACGTCTATCAGATTTTACAGAACGAGAAATATTCAGGTGATGCCATTCTGCAAAAAAGCTATACCGTTGACTGTCTGACACATGAACGTGCTGATAATAACGGTCAGAAGCCGAAATACTATGTGCAGGACTGCCACGAAGCCATTGTAGACAGAGAAACATATGACAAAGTCCGTCTGGAACTGGAAAAGCGTCGCATTGATGCCAAGCGTGGCAAAAAAGAAAAAGGAAAATACCACACCAAATACTGCCTTAGCAGACTGCTGTTTTGTCCTTACTGCGGTGGAGCTTACAAACGTACTACATGGACAATCAAAGGTGAAAAAATGGGTGTGTGGCGTTGCGGAAACCGTCTCGAAGGAATGAAATGTCCGAAATCTCCGTCCTATCATGAAGATGTCCTGCAAAACAATATTCTGAAAGCAATCAACGGCATGATTGGCAATACGGAAAATGTAGAAAGTGCTGTAGTGTCCAGTGCCGAAAAAATGCAGGCGGAAAATGAACTGATTGATACTGAAATTTCTGAAATTGTCGCAAAGCTGACCGAAATTGAAGAAACAAGAGACAGTATTCTGGAATGTGTCAGCGGCAGTATGTTCGAACAGATGAGCAGTGAACTGAAAAAGCTCAATGCCGAAGAAAACGGACTGGTAGAGAAAATGGATGCTCTAAAAGCGAAAAAGGAAAACAATCGCAGGAGTATCCTGAAAGCAGGTTCTGCCACAGAATTGTTCCGTGACATCTCTCCGCTGATTGAATTTGATGAAAACACTGTAGACAAGCTGATTCAGAAGATTGAAGCCGTCAACAAGGATGAAATTGCGGTGATATTCTGCGGAGGATTCCGCATTGTGCAGACGATTGAAAAGTAAGCCGTTGATTCCGAGCTGTGTTGCCTTACAGCGGCTTTTCAGGCTGATATCGTTAAACTACCAAAGAAACGCTCTGCAAGCCCACACAAGCGAAATGTGGGGCTTTGTGGGGCGTTTGCTTGGCATTGAAAAATCTTGAAAAAAGACTTGCAATTTTGGCTTAGTTATGGTATAATGGAGAAGATAAAATTCAATTGGAGGTGATGGTATGGGAATGTACCTGAATCCCGGAAACGAGGAATTTGCACAGACCATTGAAAGCGATTATGTAGACAAAACAGGCATGATTGCGCTCATCAATAATACTATCAACAAAAAGCATAAACTTACCTGTGTCAGTCGTCCACGTCGTTTCGGAAAATCTTATGCTGCCCAGATGCTTTGTGCCTATTATGACCATACTTGTGACTCACATTCGCTGTTTGATGGCTATGAAATCAGTAAAGATGAAAATTACACTACTTACATGAACCAATATCAAGTGATTTATTTGGATATGACTAACCTTCTTGGTAAAACGAAACCTGAAAATTTAGTACAGTTTATTGAAGATAGCATTGCAACTGAGATACTTGCTGTGTATCCGAATGTAAAGAAAGGAATGTCTTTTGACCAGACATTGCTTAATACAGTAGAAACAACAAATAAAAAATTTATCATGATTATTGATGAATGGGATGCACCTATTCGTGAAACACCAGAAATTAGTGAAAAATATTTAAATTTTCTGCGAATGCTTTTTAAGAGCAGCGGCACAACCTCTAAAATTTTTGCTGCTGCTTACATGACGGGTATCCTGCCCATCAAAAAAATGAAAGGACAGTCAGCAGTTTCTGATTTCAAAGAATATTCTGTTCTGAATCCAGGTAAATTTGCAAAATATACAGGATTTATTGAGGATGAAGTCAAGCAATTATGTGAACAAAAGGGATTAGATTTTGACAAAACCAAGAAATGGTATGACGGCTATTCTTTTGGTAGTGAAACATCCATCTATAATCCTTTCTCTGTCATGTCAGCAATAGACACTGGCGAATTTGAATCCTACTGGAAACAGACATCAGCGGCAGAAAACCTCATCACCTACATGGAAGTTGAAATTCAGAAAGAAAAAAGTGAATTGCAAGCTAAAATTCTAAAGCTGGCTGCTGGTGAAAATCTGGAAGTAGATGTCAGCAATTTCAATAATGACTGTGAAAATTTCAATTCTGATGATGATGTTCTGACATTACTGATTCATCTCGGATACCTTTCTTATGATAAAAACACAAAACGTGTTCGTATTCCGAATGAAGAAATACGCACAGAATTCAACAAACTGCTGAAAAAAGATAAGTACACAAAACTTGCGGAGCTCATCAATCGTTCTGAACAGCTCCTTGCTGACACATTTGCCGGAAACGGTGATGCGGTTGCAGAAGCTATTGAGAAAGTTCGTGCTACAAACTATGCTCCTGCACATTACAATAATGAGCAGTCACTCCGCTATGCTGTCAAATTTGCTTATATTATTTGTGTTGACCGCTACATGAAAGTGGAAGAACTGGCGAGCGGAAAGGATCTGGCTGATGTAGTCTATATTCCCAAACCAACAACTGCACTCCCTGCACTGGTTGTGGAACTGAAATGGAATGAATCTGCCAATTCTGCCATCAAACAGATAAAAGCAAGAAATTATCCTGCTGTCCTGCAAGACTATGTGGGAGAAATTATTCTTGTTGGTATCAATTACAGTGAAAATACTGGAAAACATACCTGCAAGATTGAAAAAATTTCCAAGTAACTCTCCTTTTTTGAGATGCACTCGCCATTATGGTGGGTGCATTTTTGTTTCTATTTCCAGTGAGCCATTTGACCAGCTCCACAGAAAAGAACCCCATTCAGGCAAGCGAAGAAAAAGGGACACTTCCACCCTCTTCTCTCCTCTTTCATAGCTCTCATTGCTGAAATCATAGTTTATTTCAGGTTGGAAATTATCAGCATTTCAGGCTTGATTTACGGCTATTTTTCGGCAGAATTGGGAATATCATCTTATTTGCTTGCAACACATTCGCATGGTTCACATCGACAGATGAGGTAACGAACCGCCTGTCCGCTTCTGCGAACTACGGTGTAACCATCGGAGAAAATTTTGAACCGCCGGAGAATTGGACACCTGGTCAGGAAATCAACAAGGATGCGTCCGCTGTTAATACAGGCAACGTTGATGCGTTTGTCAGAATGTGGCTGACTGGTGAGATGAAGGTGCTGAATACTACTGCTTTGGGAGATACAACTGCGGCAGCTACTTATGGTGATAGTGGTTTTACTGGGAACCTCAAAGCAAATGCAACCACTGATGATGATTTAAAAGCTCTTAATCTTACTGGATACAAGACGGTTTCTAATGTAAACTACTACTATAAACAGCTTTCTGTTGCACAGACCACAAATCCTCAGACAGATGGTGAGAATAACCAAAAGGACGGTTATTTGTATGATGGCGTAAGAGGAACTAATACTACTACGGATGGCAGCAGTCCTTCCACTCCAAATAGTTCTGCATATTCTGAGGTACAGACCATTCAGGCAGGTGGCTATCTTGTTTCTGCTCCCGCAGATGCTGAATATGAGTTTGTAACTAACCAAGAAACAAGACTTCCTCTTTACTTTGATACTACCAACACTGCTGTTAATATCAACGTTCCTGGTGGTTATCTTGTAAAGGTTGTTACGACCAGTAATGCCAGTGCATCAGGTACGATTGGCACAGATGGTTCTGTAAGTTTGGATAAGACAGCCACGGCTGTTAGAGGTGCAACTGCAGTTCCTACAGTTTATGTTCTTGCACAGTCCACATTCAGTCCTGTCAAAGTAGATGCTGAAACGTTTGCACCTGTCACTGCGGGTACGTATATCTTTGCAAGAAATGTTGACCAAAAACTTGATACTGATACTAATGTTGTAATGACAGCAAACAATCTTGATGACTATGAATTTACGGGTTACTACTTTGATGCTATAGCAGATAATGGTACAACGGCTGGCAAGGGTGGTTACTGGGCATTAAAGAACGCTGATGCAAGAGGTACAAACCGTTCTGACTATACTCTGCCGAAGAATTATACTGTAAAGATTGGAGAAGGTACTGCTACTGATAAACTCGATTCTGGTTATGGTACAGGAACTGGGGCGTACACAACTAAAGTGTTGAATGTGAATTTTGATGACAGTGGCAATCTTTTTTCTGTAACTCCTACTACTGACCTTGAGCTTTATACAGCTACATACAAGCAAATTGAAAACAGTGCATTGAAGTGGGTTTATACTGCACCTGCTTCTGGAGAGGAAACCGCTACTTTGTCTGCCATCTATCAGGGTGATACTACTTTAGTTCAAACTGATACCGGTGATACTGCTAAGGCAAAGCTTCGTGATGATATTGTAGTTGATATCAAACTGAATAATATAGCTGCTACAACTGATAAATGGTCTGTGTTCAGTGGAACTGCTACAAAAGAATATTATTATGGAACAGACAAAATTACTAACGGGGTTTATGATACTTCAGCAGCTCCGACACAACTTGATACAAATGCACTTTGGACATTCTACTACAACAATGATGTTGAAGCAGGCGATACTACTGCAAAACTCGTGGATTCTGTTACACTGAGAAACACAACACAGAAAGAAGCATTTATTGCTTTTGACTTTGACCTCAATGTGAACCTCGAATCCATTCAGGTTGCCGTTGATGAAGCTGGCAAGGAAATGGTTACTCCCGTTACGCCTTGGAACGCTACTACAATTTCCAGCGCAGCAGTTAATACTGGTGCAACAACTACCAGCACAAATGGCTATGTTGCAGATGCAAACTATACTGGCAATGAACTTAATGTTGCTGCATGGACAGCAATTACCACCCCTTAATTTTTCTAACTTAAACACAAACAGGGCGGAGGCGGTTCGCCGTCTCCTGCTCCTGAAATACGGCTTTTGCGGAGACTGCTTTCTTTCTGGAGAGCGGTTTTCGGAGGGGCTGAACCTCTCGACAACAAGGGACAGTCACGACTGCCCGACTGACTATCTTGAAAACTCAAACGGGCATGGTGTGTCCGTTTTTTGCTTTTTATAAGGAATTTTGAAAGGAGGAACAGTATGAGCATTAGAAAAATCAGCAAAAAAGTGCCGTTACTCCTCTCTATGATTGGAATTTTAGTAATAGCGGCAATTTCGGCAATGTTTTCATCGGCTGACCTTGTTACAAACAGTTTCACAGGAGGAAAATTTGATATTCAGCTAATTGAAAAAAACTGGACGTACAACCATAACACTGTTACTCCGAATGAAGAGCTTGCTAAAGACCCAAAAATCAAAAATAATGGCGATACTGATGCTTATGTGTTTCTGGAAGTGAGAGTTCCGTATTACAGTAACATTCGATATGAAACAAATAACGCAGGGAGCTGGGCATGGGGAAATGTGCCATGTGTAAAGTTCATCAATTCTGCCGGAGAGAGTTCTGATTCTGCGGATTTTACACAGACAGTAAATGCAAATTGGTATTTGATTTCGGAAAGCGATTCTTCTGAAACAGAACCTAAGATACATACTTATATTTATGCCTATGTAGAAAATACCACGTTCTCAGAAGAAACATCGGCTGTACTGAAAATTCTGCCTTGCTTAGACAATACAGAAACACCATCACTTTTTGATAAAATCAAGTTCTTTAATGCTCGCTCTGTTGGTAATATTCCGATTGATGAAGAGATGGAAATATCTGGACAATCAATTACAATTGATGTATATGCTCACGGTATTCAGGCAGAACATCTAAAAGAATCCGGAGTCACAACAACTGACCCAGAGGAAGTATGGAAAATTCTTTCTTCCGGAAAAGGAAGCTAATGCAAAAAATACTATGTGTTGTAATAAAACTATTACGATATCTGTACAATGTTGCAACATTATGCATTACATTTGCAGGACTGGTCTTGATTCTTCTTTTCTTAATTGGAATCAGACCTTATGCAGTACAGACAGGTTCTATGGAGCCTGAAATTGAAACTGGAAGTCTTTGTTTTGTAAACCAGAATATTTCATACGATACAATTCATGAGAGTGATATTATTGCATTTCGTATAAAGGAAAATCTTCTTGTCACCCACAGAGTTTATAAAATCACACCAGAAGGATTTGTAACAAAAGGGGATGCCAATAACACAGAAGATGCATCTGTAATTACCGAACAGGAATATATCGGGAAAACAGTATATTGGATACCGAAAATCGGGTATGTAATGATGTTTTTGCATACACGAAGAGGAATGTTTTTCGGAATATGTGTATTTTTGATTTTTATTCTGATAGGCTTTTTATTTCATGATGATGATGATGATAATCGGAACGGAGGGGAAATGCATGGCACATAAAAAAAGTCATATTTGGCTGACACTCTTTGCGGCAGCAGCAATTGCCGTAATAGCTTCCATCACAGCATTTTTTACAGAAACAGAATACAGTGCCAATACCTTTACAGTTGGTAAAGTAGATATTTCTCTGGAAGAAGATTATGAAACTACATTACTCCGACCAAATGAAAAAGTCAAAAAGAATCCGTCCGTAAAAAATGCAGGAAGTACTGCTTCTTATGTTTTTCTGGAAGTAGACGTGCCGAAAGCTGAAATTACACTTCTTGATGATAATGGACAAATTTTAACTGAAAAATCAGTACAGGAAATATTCAATCTGATATCTAAAGCGACAACTCATAAGACAGTGACATCCAATTTTACATATGATAAAGATTGGATATATCTTATAAATGAAACAATTACAAGTAAAACAGAATATAATACTTATATTTTTGCATATAGCAAGAAATTAGGTGCAAATAAAACGACATCCGAACTTTTTGATGAAATACAGCTTCGGAAGTTTATAGACAGTGAATACCCTTATGTTACATCAGGGCAGAATAAGGGAAAGTCAATTGCTGAAATTGATGTTCGTGCTTTTGCGATTCAGGCAGATAATCTTGAAGGTATGATTTATTCAGATGATACTACTGAAAATTTTTATTATGAGTTATATGGTATTATAAAGAAGAGAGAAGAATAAGATTCAATCAAGCTGAGGAGGGGCAATATGAAAAAGAAAATATGGTTCATATCTGCTTTGGCTGCTATCAGCATTGTAATAGGTATTGGTATTATCAAAGCGTATCTCAGTGATAATGAAAAGAAACCAAATCAGATTGAAATTGGCGAAAATAAAGTCACAGTTGAAGAAGCGTTTCCTGATAAGGATAAAGTACAAAAAACGGGAGGAAATGAGTATCAAAAAGAAGTTGAAGTAAAGAATACAGGAAATGTCCCTTGTTATATCCGTGTGTTTATGGAATTTCCAGATTCCTACACAGCAAACAAGTCTTTCCTTTCATGGGACGGAGAAACTTATTATAGTGCGGCTTCATCGCTACCTTCTTCCGTTCCGACAATAACTGGTAAGACAATTTCTTCTGGACTATATTCTTCTCAAATCGCCAGCCTGACTAAATGGAAGTATGAAAAGCTAAATGATAATTGTTATTACTATTATTATACAGAACCATTGGTAGCAGGAGAAGAAACAGATAAACTTCTGGATTCTGTGTTAATTTATAATGCTGAAAATCAGGATTTGAAAGAAACAGATTTATATATTTACACAGAATCTGTTCAAACAAAGGATATTAATGGAACTGAATATACAGATTATAAAGATGCATGGAATAATTATTATTTGAAATCATCAAGCTGATTCTTATGAAAGGATGTGAGAGAATGTTGAATACTTATGTAACAGACAGACCGTTTCATACACGTGCTTTATCATTAGTTCTCAGCTGTATTATGCTGATAACCGGCTGGATTACTCCGGAGTTTGCTTCTTTACTTACATTTGCGGCAGAAGAAGTGCCGATTAATTCTGATGATAGTTATGATGTACAGCTACATTGGCGTGATGACCAGAATAAAAAAATCAATTCGGAAGACAGTGCTGTATATTACGTCAGGGAAGATTCTGCGGATAAGAAGAGATTTATTTATCTCGGAATTTATGTTAATAATAAGACAACTGCTCCTATTCAGCCAGGTGAATTTGAACTGACATTTACTGGTCTGGACGGTCTTAACCGTGAAATTCGTGACGGACAAAGTTTTGATTCAGTATATGGATTTAAAGAAGATGACTCCGTTTTTACAAGAAACTGGACTGTTAAAAGTCATACTACAGAAGTCGTTAATGGTGTGCCTGTTGATACTTACACCATTGTTAATACCACCCCTCTTTCAAACGAGCGTATTTCTACACTTTTCTGGGAAATTCCCACAAGAACAGCAGTATCAACCGAAAATGGAGATAATATTAACGACCAAAGCGGTAAGGTTGAACAGCCATTTCACAGAGAAATCAATGCTACTTATAAAATTACCCGTATCCATGATGAAAATGGAAATATTCTCGATGGTAATGGAGATATTGTTTCAGATGTAAGTGAATTTGTTATGACTTCTTATGCTGATGCAAATGGAAACACCTATTTGCTGGTGGATGGAAGTGGATGTATTTCAAAAACAAATGGAACAAAATATAAAGACGGCTATCAAGTAAACGGAGACAAATTGCTTGATGCAGAAGGACATGAAGTTACTAAAAATGATGCTGACGGCAAATACTATTATGATGATAATGGTACATTGACATCAGCTACTCCTATCAGTGGAATTCCAGTTATTTATTTTGACGGAACTAAGCAAACTACCAACAATGATACGCTTGATTTCAATTACTCTACTATCCGTGATGAAATTATAATTGATGTAACTGCAAAGCCCATGCAGCAGACTGGTGCTGATGACCTGCATGATAGTTATGACTGGTGTCTGTATACTACCAATGCACATCAGTATTATAAAGCAAGAGGACTGCAAGGATATTCCTATTATATTGATGTTGAAGTTCCAACAGAATACTCTGGATACTATTCAGGAGAAGAGGACACACTGAGACTGAATTTATATGCCAATTCTGTTGAAACAAATGGCTATACATTTGTAGTAAATGATGTGAACGGAAAACTTGTTACAACTTATTATAATTCAAAAAATGAGGTTGTCAATGAAAGTGAAGTTCTTGGAAGATATGTGAAAAAGAAAGATGCTGATGAATATTATAAAGTAGAAAATAGTGGTTCAAGAACACTAATTTCCTTAGGTGCAACAAAATCAGGAGACCAGTCTATTTCTCTCAATCCGGAAGATATTATTCTGATAGGAAGTGAAAAAGGTACAATAACAGGTGAAAACAGAGAATGGCATGATGCTGACGAAACACACCCAAATCCCTATATCCGCATTACTTATCCTGAGTATACCAATAAAATGGAAAATTTGAATGACATTGATTTTGATTTCAATGTTGGTGTGGATAAAATGAAAATCGCTGTTGACAAACTTGTAGAATTCAAAGTGACTGGTTATGCTGAACCGCTTTATAATGATGAAACAAAATCTATTAAAGTGTTGGATTTTGATACTCACACTATCCGTGGACAGAAAGAGCCGGAATACCAGCCAGGCAGTGGTACCAGAATGAGACACGAAAAACATTCATCCTATGAAGGCGGAGACCCTGAATATTACCCTCCCTATGATAATCTTGAAAAGCGTGACAAGTATTTTCATGGCTATCCTGTTTCCATTACAAGAGAATTTCTCTCCGGAAATCTGTTCTATAATCAAACACTATCCTATGATTTGGATGTGCTGATTGACCAAGTAGGCACAGGTTCACGCTATTATAAATCTAATAACGCTGATGCAAGCAATTATGCTATCAGTAACAATAATTTCTATAATCTGGTATTAGTGGATGATGCGCTTGGTGTGTACTATTCCAATGATACTGTTGATGAGAATAACAGAATTGTCACCGCAAATAATTTGAAAGCATTTCCTTTGGTTGGTGGCACAGAAAAAGATTATCAGATTCTTAATGTTACCATTCCAAAAGGAATCTATCATAATGCCGGTGGTGAATACAAAACAGCCAGAGCAAGAGAAATCGCTAAATCACAAGGGCAAGTTGGTGATGATTACAAATATTATGTAACAACCTATTATACTATATTTGCAAATGGCGTAAATACTAAGTATGAATTGAAAGAATATAAGGATTCTTCCAATAATATCTATCAAACAAATCAAATCACATATAATATCAGCGAGGGCAAATATTATTATTATGATACTGAAGTAGTTCCTGTTTATAAAGACTCAAGTAATAATACTTATTTGACAGAACAGCTCACATACAATTCGGAAACTGGATTATATTATACATCTGGCGAAAATCCGGTGGTAGTAACACTTTCTCACTATCAATCTGTTTCTGATAGTACTAAAACTTATCAAATCAGTGAGATTACTTATGATAATGGCAAGTATTATCATAAAATTGCCGTAACTCCCGTTTACAAAGATGTTTCTGAAAATGAATATCCTGGTGACGGTATCGTTCATTATGAATATCCGGGCTATCCTTATGAAGTATTTTATCAGAAATATGATGAATCTGATTGGACTTCATGCAGTACAGGCATTACTTCTCAGAATGAGTCAATACAAGTTGCTCTCCCTGATGGAACTGCAAAGGTAAAAATTGAAGTGTATGAAGTAAACCGTACTATGAATTTTACACAGGACAGTGGAAAACCATTCAAAATGGATGTGAAATTCACACTTAATCCAGAAGATGAACGTTTTTCTGACCTGATTTCTGGCAGTGACAAACTGAGCGAGAACCATATCAGAATTGTAAACTACAGTTATATGCAGGCATTATTTGAAAGAAATAATGTCACATATGACCTTGCGGCATATGACAATGCACAAATTGATAAAATAAACCAAGATTATGGTGCAGGCAGTTATGATAACCATGGACTTCCTACATGGGTCAATAATATCGCTGGCACTGGTTTAGCCGGAACAATAACGGATGCAAATTCAGCAGCGGAAGTGCCTTCCGGTTTAATTCCTTATCGTGCTCATTCTAATATTTATCTTCGTTCCGCAGTTACAAAACTGGTTTCTCGTACAAATGTAATTAAGGATTTAGAATTTTCTGTTACGCATGATACAGGTCAGGATAAATGGTATGGTACTGATAAAGACTCAAAAAATCCTGTTGTAGAGCATCCCTTTGGCAATCTGGCTGAACGGTATGCTTCTGATGACACCTATTTTGGTATTCTTGAAACCTATGCAACTCTGAAATCCGAAAATCCTGTTACTTTGAAAGAATTTGTAGTAGTTGCAGAACTGCCCGAGTTTGTACAGCTTCCCAAAGATGAAAACGGACAGGTAGATTTGGAGCAGATTTTTAACACTATTAAATTTGAATCAGAATATTTTACCGGAGACAAAAACAATACCAAAAAGGTGAGTGAAACTAATCTGAAACTCGGTGAAAATGTTTCTATTACTGTAGAAGAAACTCCTGCATCTTATGATGAACAAGGAAATCGTATTCCGCCAAATACAAGGATTATTGTTAAGTTTGATTTTTCTGTTGGTGCAGCACTGCTGGCGGATTCTCTCACAAAAGTTTCTTTTCAGTATCCAGTTGTTGTATTTGCGGAAAATGATGAGCTTGAAAAAACAACGACTCTGAAACCGAAATCCTATACACTTCTCACAGATAAAGGTAAAACTACAGCCATTCAAGAAGGCTATAACAATGGTAATGAGGCATATGATATTGAGGATATTGACAAAAACAAAGTCAGCTCCGAACAGATGATTGCTGAAAGTAGCAATGCACTACATCTGAATGCTTCCAACATTGATATTCAAACCGGAAACCATAAACACGTAAAAACAGCATTTTCTACGGGTGGTTATACACGTGACTCGTATGTACATGGATATGTGCAAGACTCTGATAATCCAGATGCTGTCAATGATGGGGCATTATACACTTATCGTCTCAGGTTCATCATGAATACTATGAGTAAGGAAGATTTGAATTATGCCTATATTTATGATGAAATTGAACGTTTCAGTGATAACGACTATACTGATACCACAGATGATACTGCTCATTCACAATGGCAGGGTGTCGTGCTGAGCGTTGATGTAAAAGATATCATACAGCAGAGAATCCAACATGGCATTTATTCCCAGCCTGTTGTGTACTACATTGACAAGAGTGATGTTGTTGACAGCAATAATAATGTCATGTCAACATCTGAAAATTATCTCCTGAAACAAACTACTGATGGTTCTATTACTGGCATTGCTCCTTCTGCAGTACATGACTTTATTACAAATCCTGATAATAAATGGAAAAGGATGAATTATGTAGAGTCTGACCAAATCAGTGGTCTGTACTATACATGGAAGCCGCAGTCGGGTGATGAACCTTATGCGATTTGTGTGGAATTGATTGCAAAAGGAATTACAAACGGCACTCCTTTGTGTGGCAATTCTGAACTGAAAGATATTCCTCTCAATTATAGTGGAGTGTTTGAAACAGATGTATTTGTCAATATGCGTGCACCTGTTGCAAATGCATCGAACATTCAAAAAAAGGCAAGAAATCGTTCCGTTTCCATTTTTGACATCAGTGCATTGCCAGATAAAAGTAAACCTGCTGAAATTACATCTGTGCGCCTCGCAAATAACCTAAAAATTATGAAAGTAGACTATACTTCTGTAAATAAAACTTTGTATGGTGCAAAATTCAGCACATTTGTTTTGAAGAACGAAAGTGTTGATGAGTTGGAATATGCTCAGCGAAATTCTACCCAAGTAACAGCAAACGGACGTACAGAATATTACAAGGAAGATATGAAAAACATGGCAACTAATGCCAGCGGTATTCTGGAACTTCCCTTAGCGACAGGAGAATACTATATCTGGGAAACAGAAGTCCCAAATCATTATGTTGAAAATACGACACTTTATCATATCAATTTTACAGCATCTGGTCAGGCAGAGGACAAAGGTGCATACGAATTGATGGATGATACTGATACAGCTATACCTGATTTGACATTTACAGAAGAAGGAACAACATATAAGTTCAAAGTTGTTTCTGATGATAAATATAAAGATATGATTGAGATAGATTCCAATAATAATGGTCTTATCAGTATCAAAAATAAAATGGATGCTAAAGCAACAGCATACTTTACAAAAGTAGATGCACAGCATGCCGACTGGCTTGTTGACGGAGCAACATATCAACTGCTCAAATATGCTGAAGATGATGACCCTATTCCAGTATCTGTATATAGAAACACAGAAACTTTCGGGGGAAAAAATTATTATTACTATGAATGCACCAATTCAGAAGGTTCTATTCCTGTAGACGGCATTACCAGTGGTGAAGGAGTCTACCATCAATTTAAAAAAGATGAAAACAATACCATAACTGGTATTACATCTGAAATAAAAAATGGGTTGCTTGTTATCAGGAATCTTGAACCTGGTGTGTACGTCCTTCGTGAGATAAAAGCTCCAAACGGTTATCAGCTCTCTGCAAATGATTTCACTTTTATGGTCAGCTTTGATAATATGGTTAAGTATATTGATAAATCTGTAGTACCCAGTGTTGAATATACTATCGTTGAACTTGAAAGTGAAGATTCTGTTTTGGAAGATGATGAGCAGCCATGCAGTATTACCATGCAGAAAATTGATGTGACTAACAACAATAACAAAATTCAGGGTGCAAGATATGCACTTTACCAGTTACAGGAACGTCCGCAAAATTCTGAACTTTCAGAAACAGAATGGAAACAAGCTGCTGCAAATATCCGTAAAAGATGGAGTACTGCTTCTGAAGAGGATAAAGCCCTTTATTGGGGAAATCCAGTTAAAACTTCTGCTTCTAATTCAGGTGGTTATGTTACATTCAATAATGTCCAGTTTGGTACTTACATGATACTGGAAACCCGTGCTGCTTCTGGATATAAAATCAATTATGGCTATATCTATGAAAATAATAACGGAGCGGAAGTTTTGAAGTGTGCTTATACAAGTACAGAAGGCTGTGTTGATGAAGATGGATTGATTACAATTAATGCTGATATTGCTCATGCACACTTAAAAACAGATATTACTCTCCAACACAAGGAAGAAGAAAAGACAGGTTCTCTGCGTATCAACAAATATAATCTGCAATCTGATGGTACACGGCACTCATTGCCTAATGCGGTCTTTGTATTGTATAAGCAACTCGGAAGTACTCCTGATATTTCTACGGACACAAAAATTGACGAATACGTTACACTTTCTACTTCTGATACATGGAATGGCTGGACACAGCTTATTCCAGAACTGCAATGGGGAAATTATTATGTCATTGAAAAAACAGCTCCGTCAGGATATGAAAAAGCAGAAGGCATTGTATACCAGTTTGAAGTAAACCGCTTTACTGCTGATGACGGAAATTATCCTGAAATCAAGAATGAACAGAAAAAAGGAACTGTTACATTAAGTAAACGTGATAAAGAAGGCACAAAAGATACTGACGGAAAATATCCTATGCTTGAAAAAGAAGCTGTATTTGAATTGCTGTACGTTTCTACAAATGCAAATATCTCTGATAAAAATGTCTATGTAAAGCTGGAATCCGCTGGTGGTAGTACTGCCCCAAACATTTATACTATCATTAGTGAAGATGAGTATAATAATATGAGCGAGGCAGAAAAAACAGCGGCAAAAGCTGGGAAAGAAGTATCTACCAGTGGCAGTGGAAAACTGACTGTGCAAGGGCTTGAGTGGGGGTCTTATTATTTTAAAGAAACCCGTCCTCCTGTTGGATATGCCAATGCTGAAGATATTGCATTCAAAATTAACCGTCAAAGCTGTGAAATAGAACAACAGCTCGACTGTCTTGAACCAAAAGCAACAGCCTATATCAATATCGATAAATATATTGATACTGCCAATTATGCAGATTATATTGATGCTTACGGCAATCCGACATTTATTTTCAGAATTACAGAAATTTCATCTATGCCAACAGAAACAAATCCGAATCCAGCTCCAAAGCCAAATGGAAACACTTATTTAAGAACTGTGACTTTCAATGGCTCTGATACACATATGTTTGAAAGCATTTCTGTAGGTGCAGGCTATTATATGATTGAGGAACTGAACAACCCAAGGTATGAATTTGTGAGTTGCAAAACAGTAAAATACGCTGCTTCGGGAACAGATACGGACTTAATAAAGTATCTCAATGATGCATTCGAACAAAATTACTGCACAAATATCAATGGTTATAGTACATCAAATGTCATTGCTTATTGTAATCTGCTGGAAGATACTTCTCCTAATATGGCAACTTATCGTGTGGAATATCACAACAAAATCAAACGATATGACCAGCTTTCTCATGCAGACAGCCAGCCGAACCATTTCTCTGCGGCAGAGCGTTATATCACAGGTTTAAGCGTGGTATATCCTGAAATTATTCCAGTATATTCTGACACTGATACATTTGAATTGGATAAAACTGCACTGGAAGCCCGTCTGCTCTATAACAAGGCTGACCCTGTAACAGATCCTGAAAATGAAGGCACAATTTTGACTGCTAACCAATTAAAAAATCTGAAACTGGAAATTCTCAGCACAGATAAATACGGTATAATTAGTGATAGTGTGGGAAATCAGAAAGTGATAATTCCGGCAGATACCGGCAATTGTTCAGGGCAATCTCATGAAGTGAAAGTGACATTTATTTATGAAGACATTGAATACGAAACAAAACTCACGCTTAACTATTCTACTGTTAAAACTGACCTTATCAAGCGAGTAACGCTCCGACAAGATGTCAATTTTCCGTCTATGGCATATGACATTCCTGATGCTGTTGATAAAAAGCAATCCGTTACATTAGTATTCAAGCAAAGTGCACATGCTGAAACTTATGATTCAGAACATATCGAAGTTTCTAACATAGATGAAGATTTGGCAGCACCAGATACTGAAAGCTATCCTAAAGCCGGCTATGCAATTGATGTATCAGGCTATCGTCTCAAAAACTGGCAATATGAAAAGCCTGACGGTTCAATTGTCAATCTTGACGGCACAAGTGGAAATCCAAGGGTTGTTACACTGAAACAATTGCAGGATTATATTTTCAATGATGAAAATTATAACCTGACGAATTTCAAATTTTCTGCTGTGCTGGAGGAAATTCCAATCACCGCAGAACTGGAAGCAAACGAGAGCAGTACATTTGCTTCTAATGGCAGAGTTAAATTGAATATAACTAATGGCAATATAACCGCTGTCAAAAGAGGAAATGCCAAAGGATATAAAAATGCAAGCTCAAAGGTTGAATATAGTAAAACAGGCACATACTCAGACCGTATCAGATTTTATTTGGATAATAATGTGATTTATTGGTATACTGTAGATTCTGAAGGTCTCCCTACTGAAGGCGATGTATACGTTTCTGGTTCTTGCTCTCAAATGTTTGAGAAATGGTCTAAACTGGCGGATGTAAGCAGTATTTCTAACTGGAATTTTGGTGAAGTTAGCAATATGTATCAGATGTTTAATGGATGTAGCAATCTTACAAATGTAACATTCAGCAGACCTATTTCGATGAAAAATTCAAGTACTTATTTCTTTAATCGTACCTTCCAAAACTGTTCTAAGTTGGAATCAGTAACAATGGCTATTGATACTTCAGATGTTAAATCAGCAAATTATGCACAATGTAAAGAAATGTTTAAGAGCTGTAGTAAACTGACTACTGTAAATCTGTCTGGTAATTTCACAAAGATATACAATGTCCACGGAATGTTTAATGGATGTACTCTTCTTACTGCGGCTGAATTTATTCGTATGTTTGGTACATGGACAATGAGAACAGATATTTCTTCTTTGGAAGGCGGAGCTACAGGTAATGGTGCTAAACTGTTTGACAATTTTAATAATGCTCCAAGTTTGACAACACAATTTGAAGATGCTGTTGGTAACAAATTCCAGCGTAATAGTAGTTCTAACACTTATATCGCATATGTTTCAAATTAATTTCATAATTTACTTTAAATCAAAATATAAAACAGTGGAAAGCATCTTCTTCTGCTAATTCTCCCAAACCTCGCACATACTATCATTTTCCCTAATCTATCGAGAACTATGCAAACAAATACACAAATAAAGTGGCAGAGGTTTCTGAAATCCTCTGCTACTACCCCCACTCGACCAATCCCCTATACAGAAAGGCGCATGAAGTTTCCCAAAAGCTGAAAAGTAAAGCTACTGTAACCAAAGCCCCAAAGAACTTTAAAAGTTCTCTGGGGCGTTGTTATTATGCCACCGCTTTAGCAATTTAATGTAATAATAAACTTGACAAATCCCCTAT
>DJXD01000083.1 GCA_002449585.1 Ruminococcus sp. UBA7013 | reverse complement strand
GTACTGTCGAGCAGGAACCGACTGCTCGCTTTTGTGGGAGGAAGCCCCCGCCTCTTTAGGCGGGGGAGGATGTCACGCACCGTTTGATGAATCTACTGTGAAAGATATTAATAATTGGGTGGATCAGAAAACAGATCACATGATTCCAGGTATCCTGAATGAGATTCCAGAAAATACACTTATGTATCTCATCAACGCTGTTACATTTAATGCAAAATGGCAGAATACTTATGCAGATGATGATATTTTTCATCTGTATTTCACTGCATGGGATGGCACAGAACAGAATGTAAACATGATGTATTCAGAAGAAAGCTATTATCTGAAAGATGAGCAAGCCACTGGATTCTATAAATATTATGAAGGCGGCCGCTATGCATTCGGCGCACTATTGCCTGATGAAAATATTTCTGTGATGGATTATGTACAGAATCTCACGCCGGAACATCTATATCAGATATTAGCCAATCCGGAAAGAATGGAAGTACATGTTAGAATTCCGGAATTTAGTTATGATTATGGCATACAGCTTTCTGATCCGCTGATTGCTATGGGAATGTCCCTTGCCTTTTCAGATCATGCAGATTTTTCTGACATGATGAATATTTCTTCTAAAATCAGTCAGGTGACACATAAAACTTTTATTGATGTGTCACCAAAAGGCACAAAAGCCGCTGCCGCCACGCTAATTGAAACAATGCCAACAGAAGCCTATTATGAATATATTGCATTAGATAGGCCATTCATCTATTTCATTGTTGATACAGAAACCAGTCTCCCGATCTTCATGGGAATTCTAAATCAAATTTCCTGATCTAAGTGCCCGGATTTGTTCCGGGCATTTATTGTTATCAAATTTTATGAGAATGCAATATCAGATATCTGTATTGGACAAATAGCAGAAATTATGCTATAATAAACACATTCTTAGGAAAGGAATGGTGCATTTATGGCACAGCAATATCATTTTGATACAAATAAAATCACAGCAGGCTATCACGCAAGTGAAAATCAGCTTGCTGTTTCTCCGCCGATTTATCAGACAACAGCGTATGATTTCAAGAGTGCAAAACATGCTGAAAATCTGTTTGCTTATGAAGAAGCTGGCTATCTATATTCACGAGTGGGAAATCCTACAGTTACTTATTTTGCCGAGCGGGTGAAAGCTCTGGATGGCGGAAAAAATGTATTAGCCGTAGGTTCAGGCATGGCGGCTATTACTTATACATTGCTGAATCTTACAAATGGAAAAGGTACAATTTTAGCATCGCCCTATCTGTATGGCGGATCTATTGATAGTTTTGATAGATTATTCCCTGATCTGGGTATTCAGATCAAGCTGACAAAAAGTATTCTTGATCCGGAAGCTTTGGAAGCGGAAATTACAGAAGATGTCAAAGCTATTTTTGTGGAATCTATCAGCAATCCGAATGCATATCTTGTGGATCTGGATAAAATTTCTGAAGTTGCACACAGACATCATATTCCTGTCGTTGTGGATAATACTGTTGCAACGCCATATTTATACCAGCCGTTTGCACATGGTGCAGATATTGTAGTATATTCCGCCACAAAAGGATTGACCGGACACGGAAATATCATTGCTGGCATTATCGAAGACAATGGCAAGACGGAATATTATACAAAGCAGGCATATCCGCAGTTTTATACTCCGATTCATATGCTGAAAGGGAAAAGCATTGCAGAACAGTTCCCAGATAATCCATTTATTTCCCGGATTCTGCTTGTTTATCTAAATTTTCTTGGTGCAGCATTATCGCCGCATGATGCCTATCTTGGTATTCTTGGGATTGAAACGCTTTCAGAGCGTGTGGCAAAGCAATCGGCCAATGCGCTGAAAATTGCGGAATATCTGGAAAAGTCTCCTGCTGTGGAATGGGTGCGTTATCCAGGATTAAAGTCTTATCCATTCAAAGAACTTGCTGATAAAATTTTGATACATGGCTTTGGAGGGCTGTTGTCATTCGGCATAACAGGAACGAAAGAACAAAAAGCCGCTTTTCTGGATCATCTTGAACTGTTTCATTATCATGTCAATCTTGGAGATGTTCGTTCTTTGATCGTTAATTCTCCCGATACCACACATAGTGAACTTACAGAGAAAGAAAAAGAAATTGCAGATATTCCTGCTAATCTGATTCGTATTTCTGCCGGATTGGAAGATGCTGACGATCTGATCCAGGATCTGGAACAAGGATTCCGTGCCGCTGGTCTGATATAAGTTATCAATTTTTTTGATAATGCATTCTCAAAAAGTAGAATATCAGAAAATGATGCAAGGGTATTGATTTTTTTGAGTATCTGTGCTATAATCATATTAGTTCAAAATCCTATTTATTCTATATGAATAATATGAGAATTTGAAAAGAGGAGAAAGTGATTTATGAGTACAGTGAATTTAACAATCCCTGAGGTTGAAATCCGTGAGGTTCGGCTGGGATCTGTTACAGGATTTCAGGGGACAGCAAAAGAACTTGTTTCTGCCTGCGGAGGATGCAGCGGAAAGCTCAAAGATAAAACTCGTTCATTCAGCCAATGCCTTGGATGTGGCACATCAAATGCCGCCTGCACACTGACATTGATTCAGGATGCAGCCTTAATCAGTCATGGCCCTGTTGGTTGCTCTTCCTGCCTGCATGAATTTGCATTTACTTATCGAGTGAATGCACATCTCAGACAAATTGATCACCCGACACAGAGAAAAATTTTTTCTACTAATCTGGAAGAAAAAGATACGATCTATGGCGGCGGAAAGAAACTGAAAGAAACGATTGATGAAGTATATAAGCGAGTGCATCCGAAAGCCATTTTTGTGATCACAACATGTGCGGCCGGAATTATCGGGGATGATGTGGAAAGTATCACAAATGATGCAGAAGCAAAACTTGGAATTCCTGTAGTAGCCGTATTTTGTGAAGGATTTCGCTCTAAAATGTGGACTTCTGGTTTTGATGCGGGTTATCATGGCATCGCCAGAAAAATCATCAAACCTCCGGTTCAGAAACGAAAGATCATCAATGTAATTAATTTCTGGGGGACTGATGTTTTCCGGGAATGGTTTGGGGAATTTGGTTATGAGCCGAATTATATCACGCCATTTTCTACGATAGATACATTATCTCATTCATCCGAGGCGGTTTTAACTGTGCAGGCATGTTCTTCACTGGGGTCTTATCTGGGAGCGGCACTAGAACAAGTTTATGGTGTTCGGGAAATCCGGAATTCTCCGCCTTATGGCATTGTGCAAACAGATCGCTGGTTTCGGGAATTGGGAAAAATTCTGAATCAGGAAGAAACAGCGGAAAAATTAATTCAGCGCAAAAAAGAGGAATATCTTCCTAAAATTGAAGCCCTTCGTGAAAAGCTCAGAGGAAAGACAGCTTATGTTACTGCTGGGGCATCACATGGCCATTCTTTGCTGGCATTATTATATGAATTAGGCATGAAGCCCACAGGAGCAGCAATTTTTCATCATGATCCGATCTATGATAATGAATCTTCGGATTCTGACACGCTTCTGCATACCGTTTCTGATTATGGTGATGTAGAAAATTACAATGTCTGCAATAAACAGGAGTTTGAACTAGTCAATGTCCTGAATCGTGTCCGCCCTGATATTTTGCTTGCCCGTCATGGCGGTATGACGTTATGGGGCGCAAAGCTTGGCATTCCCTCTCTTCTGATTGGTGATGAACATTTTGGAATGGGTTATGAGGGTTTAGTGCAATATGGCGAACGTATTCTTGAAACAATAGAAAATGATGAATTTGTTAAGAACCTTTCTCAGCATTGCGCTAATCCCTATACAGATTGGTGGCTACAACAAGAGCCTTATACATTTTTAGGAGGAAATTTCTAATGGCCGCTTTGATTGAACAGGAAAGATATACATGTGCGATAGGCGCATTACAAACTGTAGTTGCTATTCCAAGAGCAGTGCCCATTCTACATTCAGGCCCTGGATGCGGAACGATGATTAAAGGCTTTTTTGAGCGTTCTTCTGGATATGCCGGCGGTGATACTTCTCCTTGCACAAATTTCAGCGAACGGGAAGTTGTATTTGGCGGTACGGACAGACTAAGAAGTATTATCAAGAATACATATAAAGTTCTGGATACGGATTTACAAGTCGTTGTAACAGGCTGTACAGCTGGCATTGTCGGCGATGATGTCGCCTCTGTCACAGATGAATTTCTGGAAGAAGGAAAGCCTATTGTTCATGTAGAAACATCCGGATTCAAGTCTAATAATTATGTTTCACATTCTGCTGTTGTCAATGCAATTATTGATCAATATGTCAGCCGTTTTGAAGCAGAAAATCCAGCAAGATCAGAAAAAAAGCTTGTGAATCTGTTTGCCTCTGTTCCCTATCAAGATCAGTTCTGGAAGGGCAATTTGAAAGAATATAAAAGACTGCTGGAAGGTCTTGGACTTCAGGTAAATATTTTATTCAGCGCACATTCCGGGGGTGTCAAAGAATGGCAGACCATTCCGAAGGCCAATTTTAATATTCTGGTATCCCCTTGGTATGGTGAACCCATTGTGAAGCATCTGTTTCAGAAATATCAGCAGCCATGGTTTCAGTTTCATTATTTGCCTATCGGCGGAAATGAAACAAATCGATTTCTGAATGCTGTACTTGCTTTTGCAAAAGAGCAGGATGCCGGACTTGATGAAGAAAAGGCTCAGCATTTTATCAAAGAAGAAGAGACCGCTTATTATGAAGAATTGGACAATCTGGCCACATTTTTACTTGAATTCCGTTATGGCTTGCCAAATCATGCCCATATCCTGCATGATGCTGGCTATGTTGCCGGATTGACAAGATTTCTCCTGCATGAAACAGGCGTGATCCCAAAAGAACAATTTATTGTAGACAATGTTCCTGAAAAATATCAGAATCAGATCAGAGCAGATATTCAGGCGGCTTCTGATAAACGTGAAATTCCGGTCTATTTCAATCCGGATGCAGGTGCTGTTCAAGATCAGATCAGAAATCTGCATCATGCTGGAAGAGGGCTGATTTTGGGAAGCGGATGGGATAAAGAATTAGCCAAAGAAAAAGAATATGATTTTCTTTCTATTGCATGTCCGACTCCTTACAGAATTGTGCTTACAACGAATTATATTGGCTATACCGGCGGCCTTCGGTTAATTGAAGATATTTATAATACAGCATTGGCAAGTTATCAATAAAAGGGGACTGATTTTATGGCAAGAATTGCAGCGGCTACTTCTGATGGAATTTCTGTCAATGTCCATTTTGGAAAAGCATTGTTTTTCCGCATTTATGAAATCTATGAAGATCATTATGAATTTTTGGAAGTCCGGGATGTGATTGCAGCCTGTCAGCATACAAGAACCCATAGTCAGACGGATTTTGATGCTGTCGCTGCTCTTCTGCATGATTGTGATGCTATATTTGTACAGAAAATCGGTCAAAGTGCCGCAGATTATCTTATCCGGAAACAGATCCGGGTTTTTGAAGTGAATGCAGAAATTGAACCGCTTTTGAATCAGATCATAACAGATCAATTATTTTCACAAAGAAAGATCACAAGAAGCACAAAGATTGGTGATCTTCTGGATCATCCTGAACTGACAGAAATTTTAAGTGACATCGGAATGACTTGTTTCTGTTGTCCATCAGCCCGTAATGAGACAGTAGAAGAAGCTGCTGCTGTACATGGTATAGATCCGGATGAGCTTATATATCTGCTGAATCAGAAATTATAATGAGGTGATAGCATGACATTACAACAAATGTATTATCTTCTAACCATTGCAGAAAGTGCTTCTATGAATAAAGCAGCAGAAAAATTATTTATTGCACAACCCACTTTGACGAGTGCTGTCAAAGAAGCAGAGCAGGAAATTGGCATTCCGATTTTTCTCCGGACACATAAAGGTGTGATCCCTACGCCAGAAGGTGCGGAATTTCTCACACATATCCGGGGGATTTATCAGCAATATGAAAGCGTGTTTCAAAAATATGGGAAAAATCGCTCTTTCCGCTGGAAATTCCGGGTTTCTATGCAGCATTATTCCTTTGCAGTCAAAGCATTCATTGAAATGGCCAAACAGTATGATTCCAGTCAATTTGATCTGGTCATTCGGGAAACACAGACATTGCATGTCATCCGGGACGTGGGAACATTAAAAAGTGAAATCGGCGTTTTATATATCAGTGATATGAATCGTCGTATGATTCAAAAATGTCTGCATGAGCAGGAGCTTGAATTTCATACATTGATCAAATGTCCTGCCTGTGTGTATCTTGCAAAGTCCCATCCTCTGGCAGGAGCACAGGAATTAACGCTTTCACAGCTGGATGATTATCCCTGTCTTTCTTTCGAACAGGGAACAGATGCCGAAATTTATTTTGCAGAGGAAATTCTGAGCGAATATACATATCAGAAAACGATCAGGACAACTGACCGTGCAACAATGATGAATCTGATTGCCGGGCTGAATGGCTATACTATCTGTTCCAGCATTTTCTCTGAAAATCTGAGTGCAGATAAATTCATTGTCATTCCCTTGAAAGAAAGTCATGAAATCATCATGGAAATAGGCTATATCACAAAGAAAAATAATATGCTAAGTGATATGGGAGAACAGTATATCAAAGAAATGCGTCGTTATCTGGAGCAAGATCAACGGCCTTGAAAAGGAGTGTTTTTTATGAAACAGGTTTATTGTTGTTATCATGATCAATATTACTATTTCAGAAAAACAGCACTCTCATGTCAGTAAAGCGCACAGGCGCATATATGCAGAGAATGCAGTCTTTCTGCGTTCTCTGCTTTATTTTATATACAGGAGGAATTTATCATGAGCAAATTTAAAAATATCAATACTGCGCTGATTCATGGCGGTATTTCTACAGATGCCCGTACAGGTGCAGTCAATGTGCCGATTTATCAGACATCCACTTATCAGCAGGACGGACTTGGAAAAATGCGTGGATATGAATATACCAGAACTGGTAATCCCACAAGAGAAGCCTTGGAAGCATTGATTGCAGAACTGGAAGAAGGCTATGCCGGATTTGCATTTGCTTCCGGGATGGCAGCTATTACGGCTGTTCTTAGTCTTCTGCATAGCGGCGACAGAGTTTTGATCTCTAGCAATGTCTATGGCGGAACGTTCCGGGTTCTTGATAAAATATTCCAGCATTTTCAGATTTATTATACAATCGCAAATACTGCCGATCTGAATGCATTTGAACAGGAAATCACTCCGGATGTAAAAGCAGTTATTATTGAAAGTCCAGCGAATCCGCTTATGACAGTCACAGATATTCAAGCCATTTCTGCTATTTCCCATCAGCATGATCTGCTTGTGATTGTGGATAATACATTCATGACCCCCTATCTGCAAAAGCCGCTGACATTAGGGGCAGACATTGTTGTTCATAGTGCTACGAAATATCTTGGTGGGCATTCTGATGTTGTAGCAGGATTAGCTGTCGTATCTACCAAAGAGCTTGCTGAAAAAATCGCTTTTATTCAGAATTCAACCGGAGGGGTTCTTCCGCCATTTGATTCTTTTTTATTAATCCGTGGGATCAAGACATTAGGTGTCCGGATGGACAGACATGTGCAGAATGCGGAAAAAACGGCGGCTTTTCTGAAAGCGCATAAAGCTGTGAAGCAGGTATATTATCCCGGATTAAAAGAAAGTCAGGGTTATTCTGTCAATCAGAAACAGGCTAGAAATGGCGGCGTTATGATTTCTTTTGAACTCTATGAAAATTATGATATTCAAAAATTTTTTGAAAGCCTGAAATTAATTATGCTGGCTGAAAGTCTTGGCGGTGTGGAGTCATTAATCTGCCATCCATCCACCATGACACATGCATCTATTCCGGCAGATATCCGGAAGCAGGTTGGCATTACTGACGGATTAATCAGATTATCTGTCGGCATTGAAGAAATTGAAGATATTATTGCTGATTTACAGCAGGCAATTGCAGAAAGCGAGGTCATGTAATATGCATTACTATGATTCTATGCAGGATTTAATTGGGAATACCCCTCTTGTCAGATTACAGTATTTTGTTAATCAGAAAGATGTAAATTTATTTGCAAAGCTGGAGCTGTGGAATCCTTCCGGAAGTGTCAAGGACAGAACAGGGCTTTATATGATCCGGGATGCGGAACAAAAAGGCCTATTGCATCCAGGCGGAACGATCGTAGTAGGGACAGCTGGAAATACTGGTCTTGGAATTGCTTTTGCCGCATTGCATAGAGGCTATCATCTGATTTTTGTTGTGCCCACAAAATTTTCTGCTGAAAAACAGACATTACTCCGTGCATTGGGTGCGGAAGTGATTAATACGCCAAGAGAATTGGGAATGCTCGGTGCAGAACGGAAAGCCGAAGAGCTGATAAAAGAAATCCCCGATGCTGTGACGCTGGATCAATTCACAAATCAAAGTAATCCGTTGGCGCATTATGAAACCACAGGCAAGGAAATCTATGAAGCACTGGACGGCCAAATTCATTATCTTGTCGCCGGAGCAGGAAGCGGCGGCACAGTGACGGGCATTCTTCGATATCTGAAAGAGCAGAATCCCAATATCAAAGGCATTCTTGCTGATCCAGAAGGCTCAACCATCGGCGGCGGAGCGCATTTTGATTATAATATCGAAGGCATTGGAAATGATTTTATTGCGGAAACATTAGATATGTCTTTGATTGATGATGTGATCAAAATCAATGATCAGGAAGCCTTTGCACAGGTGAAAGCTCTTGCATCACAAGAAGGCATTTTTGCCGGTTCTTCTTCTGGCGCAGCCGCAGCAGCAGCTTTAAAACTGATTGCATCCGGCGCAAAAGGAAATATTGTTGCAGTCTTCCCAGATAGAGGAGATCGTTATTTCAGCGAACACTTATATGATTAACGGTTATCAAAAAAAATGATAATGCATTCTCATAAATCTGTATTGGACAAATCTATCAATCTATGCTATACTAATAACATATCAAACATATAAAAATAATAGGTAAATAACATCAGGAAGGATGAAAGTATGGCAAAGAAAATTAATCTGGAAATGTCCAGCGTTGAAAATCGTGAGATGCGTCTGGGAACTATTATTGCATGGGACGGCAAAGCATCTGATCTTGTGACAGAATCTGATTATGATGCCAGAAAGGAAAAAAAGCGTGGAAATGTCTGTCCTGGAAATGGCGGAAAAGCCTGCCGGCTTTGTGAGCTGAATACGCCATTCAATCAGCAAACGATGTGCGCAAATGCAATTGTAGAGTGCCAAATTGGCAATCTGACAGACTGCATTCTGATTCAGCATTCTCCTATCGGATGCGCCGCAGATAATGCCTGGTTTAATCTGGCATTTAAATTAGGACTTGCCCGCCGCCATAAGCCCGTGCAGAATTTACAGATTTTCTGTACAAATCTGCTAGAAAAAGATATGGTATTTGGGGCAAGCGATAAGCTCCGGCAGGCAATCCGGGAAGCAAAAGAGCGTTTCAATGCAAAAGCAATTTTTATTTCCATGAGCTGCTCAACGGCTATTATCGGCGAAGATATTGACAGTATCGCCGAAGAAATGGAGCCGGAGGTTGGTGTTCCAGTCGTTCCGCTGCATTGTGAAGGATTTCGCTCTAAACATTGGAGCACTGGTTTTGATATTTCTCAGCATGGCGTTGCCCGGCAGATTGTAAAGCGTAATCCCGTAAAGCAGCCCGATTTAATTAATATTGTCGCTTTGTGGGGATCTGATTATTTTACAGATATGCTCAAGCCTTTAGGTCTTCGAGTGAATTATATGATTGATACAGCAAGTTATGATGAGCTGGCACAGGCAAGTGAAGCCGCCGCAACAGCGACATTCTGCCATACACTGGGATCTTATATGTCTACAGTGCTGGAACAGCATTTCGGTGTACCGCAGATTGATGCCCCTCAACCTTATGGATTCGCAGCAACGGATGAATGGTTCAGAGCGATCGGAAAAATTGTTCATAAAGAAGAAGAGACAGAGGCATATATTAAATCAGAACATGAAAGAGTAATGCCGAAAATTCTGGAGCTACGTGAAAAATTCAAAGGCGTGAAAGGATTCGTGATGACAGGTTCATCCTATTCACATGGATTGATTTCTGTACTTCGTGAATTGGGAATTGAAGTGCAAGGCTCTATTGTATTTCATCATGATCCGGTCTATGATAGTGGCGCAGAACATCAGAATACGCTAAAATATTTAGTAGATCATTATGGAGATGTGCCATATTTCACAGTCAGCAAAACACAGGCCTATCAATTGCCGCAGGTATTCCGGAGAGTGCAGACAGATTTTGTAATTATCCGGCATCAGGGACTTGCACCAGAAGCGGCTAAATTAGGAATTCCGGCTCTTGCAATGGGAGATGAACATATTCCGGTAGGCTATGACGGCATGATTCGAACAGGTGAGATTTTGCTGGATATTCTGGCAAGAAAGAGATTTAATCAAGTTTTGCAAAGACATGTGAGTCTTCCCTATTCTGATTGGTGGCAATCACAAGAAGATCCATTTATCTTATCCAGAAATCCTGAAATTTTGGATGAAGTGCTGAAAGAAAAGGCAGGTGCTTGATCATGGCGAAAACAAAGACAAAAAGCGGTACAATTGTACATCCGCATTATGGCTGCACAGTAGGTGCGGCCTATACAGTCGCTGCCATCAAAAATGCTGTGCCAATTGCGAACTGTGGCCCTGGCTGTATGTATAAACAATTCTTTCTGCTGAGCTTTGACAATGGCTTTCAAGGATCAGCAGGCGCAGGCGGCGGAAATGTGCCTAGTGCCAATGTAGGAGAAAATGATATTGTATTTGGCGGAGAAAAAAAGCTAGATGATTTGATTAAATCCTCACTGGCAGTTATGAATGGTGATCTTTTTGTTGTTCTCACAGGCTGTTCTGGTGAATTAATCGGTGATAATGTCGAAAGTGTGGTTTCTAAATATCAGAAACAGGGTTTCCCGATCGTTGCCGCACAAACAGGTGGTTTCAAGGGCACAAATCTGACAGGTCATGAAATTGTCATTGAAGCTATTATAAATCAATATGTCGGCGATTATGATGGCGAAAAAGAACAGGGGCTTGTAAATCTATGGTTTGATGTGCCGTATTTTCATCAGAACTGGCGGGGCGATTATTTAGAAATTGTCAGAATTCTGAAAGCGGCTGGCTTGAAAGTCAATATCCTGTTCGGTGCACAGAGCGGCGGTGCGGCAGAATGGAAACAAATCCCGAAAGCACAGTTTAATCTTGTGATTTCTCCATGGATAGGATTGAAAACAGCGAAATTTTTACAAAGAAAATATAATCAACCATTTTTGCATATCCCAGAAATTCCGATTGGTGAAGAAGCCACAACTGCATTTATCAGAAAAGTAGTTGCATTTGCAGGAATTGATCCAGCAAAGTCAGAGGCATTTATCAAAGAAGAAGCAGAATTATATTATTATTTCCTAGAGCATTTTGCTGAATTCTTTTCAGAATACTGGTTTGGATTGCCGTCACAGTTTGCGGTTGTGGGGGATAGTGCCTATACACTGGCTTATACAAAATATCTTTCCTCACAGATCGGCATGATCCCAGTCAGACAGATTATTACAGATAATCCGCCTGAAAAATATCGTGACAGCATCCGGGAACAGTTTTTGAATCTGGCTGAAGGCGTTTCGATTGAACCGGAATTTATTGAAGATGGCTATATTGCAGAACAGAAAATTCGAGAAACAGATTTCGGCTCAGGTGTGCCGCTGATTCTCGGTACAACATGGGAAACAGATGCAGTCCGTGAAAAAAATGGCCTGCTGATTGAAATAGGCCCTCCCACAACAGAAGAAGTAACAATTAATAAAACCTATATCGGCTATCGGGGCGCATTTACATTGCTGGAGCGAATTTATTCAGCAGCAGTGGGCGGAAAATAACAGGAGGGAATCCAAATATGAAATTCAGAATAGCAATTGCCAGTACAGATGGCATTGTGATCAATCAGCATTTCGGACATGCGGAAAGATTTCATATTGTTGAACTGGATACGGAAGAAAATATATTCTATTTTCTGGAATCCCGGAATGTACCTCGTGTATGTCAGGGACATGAACATCAGGAACAGAGCTTTGAAACTGTTCTAAAAATCCTGCATGATATACAGGTGATTCTTGTCGCCAAGATCGGGCAGGGGGCTTCTGCATGGCTGGAAAGCCGGGGAATGACGGTTTATGAAGCTCCATTCCTGATTGAACCTGTTCTGCAAAAAATTTTTGATCAAAAATTATGGGAGGCGGATTTATGGCAATCTCCTACGAAGAATTAACAGATAAACATCCCTGCTATGCCAAAGGCAAAAAAGGACAGACCGGAAGAATTCATTTGCCAATCAGTCCAACATGCAATATTGAATGTCGATTCTGTGACAGACGAATCAATGATTATGAACAGCGTCCGGGTGTGGCATCAACTGTGATCCAACCGGAAGAAGCCATAGATGTGATCAGAAAATCATTGGAATTATGCCCGGCAATCAAAGTGGCTGGCATTGCGGGCCCTGGTGATACGCTGGCTTCTGATGCTGCACTGGAAACTTTCCGGCTGATTAAAAAGCATTTTCCGGATCTGGTCAGATGCATGAGTACAAACGGCCTTTTGCTTTCTGAAAAAGCACAGGAAATTATTGATGCTGATATTGATTCTTTGACAGTTACTGTGAATGCTGTTGATCCAGAAATTGAGGCAAAGCTCAACAGGGGGATTCTTTGGCATGGGGTACATTATACCGGCACAGAAGCAGCGGAAATTCTGATCCGGAATCAGCTGGAAGGCATCCGGAAAGTCAGTGCCGCTGGCATTACGATCAAAGTCAATACTGTATTAGTAATTGGCATCAATGACCAGCATATTGAAGAAATTGCCAGAACAGTCAAAGAAGCAGGTGCTTCTATTTATAATATTATTCCTCTGATTCCACAGCATGAGCTGAAAGAGTATCCTGCCCCTACCTGTGCACAGATTGACGGCGCAAGAGTACGGGCTCAGAAATATATTGATGTATTCCGGCATTGTCAGCGATGCCGTGCGGATGCAATCGGCGTTCCAGGTGAAAAAGATTATGGTGATCAAATCTGGCTCAGCCGTGTCTCACATAAAGATACATTTTCACATGGTTAATAATTAATAGTAAGGAGTTAATGATTTATGGCTAAAGAAATTAGACAGATTGCGATTTATGGAAAAGGCGGTATTGGAAAATCTACTACGACACAGAATCTGACCGCAGGACTGGTAGAACGGGGAAATAAAGTAATGGTTGTAGGATGCGACCCAAAAGCCGATTCTACTCGTCTGCTCCTCGGCGGATTAGCGCAGAAAACCGTATTAGATACACTCCGGGAATCTGGAGAAGATATTGAACTGGAGGATATTCTGAAAGAAGGCTACAAAGGAACACGTTGTGTAGAATCCGGAGGGCCTGAGCCGGGTGTTGGTTGTGCCGGACGTGGTATTATTACATCAATCGGCCTGCTGGAACGTCTGGGAGCTTATACAGAAGATCTTGACTATGTTTTCTATGATGTCTTGGGGGATGTTGTCTGCGGCGGTTTTGCAATGCCGATTCGTGAAGGAAAAGCCAAAGAGATTTATATCGTTGCCAGCGGCGAAATGATGGCTTTATATGCAGCAAATAATATTTCAAAAGGAATTGCCCGTTATGCCCGTCAGGGCGGTGTGCGTCTGGGCGGCATCATCTGCAATAGTAGAAAAGTAGACAGAGAACGGGAACTTGTTGCCGCATTTGCTCAGGAACTTGGTACACAGCTGATTCATTTCGTGCCTCGTGATAATGAAGTACAAAGAGCAGAAATCCGCCGCAAAACAGTGATTGAATATAAACCCGAAGCCCATCAGGCGGATGAATATCGGGAGCTTGCCCGTAAAATCGAAGAAAATACACAGTTCGTCATTCCTAAGCCCCTCACACAGGAACGCCTTGAGGAAATTCTGCTTGAATTCGGCTTGCTGGATGGATTGGAAGATCAATATTCTATTTGAAAATTTCTTTCTCTACAAAAATTCGTCCCCGGATCTGATCCGGGGGCGGATTTTTTCATAAAAAATCATTGCAGACTTGACAAAATAACATAATCTATGTTATAATTAAAAAAATCAGATAGAATGGAGCATATTTTATGAATATCTTGCTGATCAACGGAAGTCCAAAAGGAGAAAAAAGCAATTCTATTAAATTGGCTTGGGCGTTTCTCCATGGAATAGAGGAAACATCTACAATCTTAGTAAAAGAACTCGCCAGCGTGACATCCTCCCCCGCCTATA
>DJXD01000074.1 GCA_002449585.1 Ruminococcus sp. UBA7013 | reverse complement strand
CTGTCGAGCAGGAACCGACTGCCCGTTTTTGCGGGAGGAAGCCCCCGCCTCTTTAGGCGGGGGAGGATGTCACGGAATGACAGATACAACAGTTGTGATTCAGAATAAAAATTGTACTATCAACAGTAGTTCGATCACAATCCCGAATACTATTACAATCTGTGCCCCAGAAGGATCACAAGCACAGAAATATGCAGAAAAAAACGGAAATCCTTTTACTGTTCTTGAAACTCTGGAAGCATTGCCTGGTGATGTAGATCATAACGGCTCTTTTAATGTTACTGATATTATTCAGGTTCAGAAATGGCTTTTATCCATTAATGACATCCATCTTGTTGACTGGAAAGCAGCTGATTTCAATCAAGATGATAAAATTAACATCTATGATCTATGTTTGATGAAACGTGCGCTTCTGAATTCATAATCAAAAATCCCGGCAGCGAGGGAACTGCCGGGATTGTTTCATGCATAAAGCAGATGTTTTTTCATGAGAATAAAATCATAAATATTTAAATTGCCGTCCTGATTCAGATCCGCATTGATACTCCCCTGCTTTGTCAGTCCTGCCTGTCCGAGAAGATATTTCCTCAACAGAATGACATCAGAAACAGAGAATGCATCATCAAGAGAAATATCCCCGGAAAGTTCAGAATGCAGATTTGTATTGAAATGCACTGTACCATAATGATTTTCATAGCCTGTTTCAGCGGCATTCCATTCATCAGGCGTACCAGTATAATAAGTATCTTTGATATGACAGCTCTGAAACGTTCCATCACCAACTATTTTTAATTCTTTCGGGAAGATCAGCGTTGTGAGAGCCTGACAGCCATCAAAAAGGCCTTCATAAATAATATCACAGCCATGATCAATGGGAATATCTTCCCCATCATCTGGCGAAGGTTCATATTCAATCATGACATGAAGCGTGTCTGAGCTGATTTCTGGCATACCTGCGGAAAGCTTCACAGATCTGAGATTTTCACATTGTTGGAATGCAAATTTCCCGATCTCTGTGACAGTATCCGGAATTTCCAGAAGCATCAGGCCTGATCCCATAAATGCATTTTCTCCGATTGAAACAAGACCATCCGGGAGATAAATATGCTTGAGATTCTGTGTCCATGTAAAAGCCTGATCCGGTATCACTTGAATACTTTCCGGAATGCTGGCTTTTCGGATGCCTTTCGGCACAGTAATAATCTGCGTCAAATTTTTATCATAGACAATCCCATCAATCACTGAAAAATTCGGATTATTTTCATCGAGCGTAAACTCTTCAATCAGATCAGAACTTGAAAAAGCAAATTTGCCAAGCATTTCGAGATTTGCCGGGAGCTGATTTGTTTCAATTTTCCGGCAGTAGGCAAAAGCATGATCATTGATATATTTCATACTATCAGGATAGCTAATCTGTTTCAGATTTTTACAGTTATAAAAAGCATATGCCCCGATGCCGGTAGTATCTTCCCGGAAAGACAGTTCTGTGAGTGAATTTTTATCTCCTCGATAATCATAGGCAATTGTTCCGGCATAGATAATATCATCTGCCTGATTAGCAAGCCATGCTGTACGGGCGAATGCACCCATATCAGCGTCCCCAATTCGGCGGATTTCTTTCAATGTTGATGGAAATATAATCGTTTCCAGTGCTTCACATCCATAGAATGCCTGCCAGCCAATGATTTCCGTTCCTTCCGGAATGATGATTTCTGTCAGACGTTTATCACTGGCAAACGCATTATTTCCGATTTCTTTCAGAGAAGCCGGAAGATGAATTTTTTCCAGATAAGAGCAATTATTGAATGCACCGTTTCCGATTCTGGTGACAGTATCCGGAATAATGATTTCAGGTGTCCAGATCGTTCCCCGAAAAGCATAATCACCAATTTCTGTGACAGGAAGCCCGGCAACTGTATCCGGAATTTCATAGGCATATGTTCGGGGCGCAGTATATTTAACTAATACTGCATGATCAGGATAGATCTGATAATCAGACCCAAATACACTGATTTTAGAATATGAATTATTCAAAAGTACTGTAATGCTTGCATATCCCTGTTTTCCGTCTGTCGAGTAGACATAAATTTCTGCTGTGCCATTCTCAACAGGCCTGATTGTAAATGTCTCATCAATCGTGATGCAGTTTTCCCCTGAAATACATTCACATGAAGCGATTTCATAGCCATCATAGGGCGTAATGGTAACAGAATCATTCAGATCTCCGAATGTGATGCTGATCGGATCAAAAAAATTAGAAAGTGTGAGCGCATCCGCAGGAATAGTGTGAATCATGGGGGAGAGCATCAGAAGACTGCACAGCATTCCCATAAGTTTCAATTTATTCATGAAAAATCCTCCTCGAAAATAGATTCTATTTATATAACAATCAAGCCGGGAAAAGATTGGATCATTCATAGAAAATTTACAATGCGAAAAAACAGGGACATTTCTGCCCCTGTTTTCTTATGCTAAATAATCTGTTCCGAATCTTCCAGCGAGAATATCACAAAGGACAAGTGCTGTAATGCTATCCACAACGACACGTGCCCGATGAATCACAGCCGGGTCATGTCTGCCCTTGATTTCTAATTCTGCATTTTCTTTTTCAAAAAAATTGACAGTGTTCTGCTTCTGATAAATAGAAGGCGTGGGCTTGACAGCACACTGAAACAGAATCGGCATTCCGTTGGAAATTCCGCCATTGATTCCAGCATTATGATTTGTCTCTGTAATAATTTTATCATTCTGGATTCTGAATGCATCATTATATGCACTGCCGAATCCATTTACTAAATCAAAAGCATTGCCGAACTGTACCCCTTTTATGGCCGGAATGCTGAATAATGCATGAGATAACAGGCTTTCCAGCGTATCAAACCAAGGTTCTCCTACGCCAGCAGGCAGATGCAAAACCGCAGTTTCCAAAATGCCGCCGATACTGTCACGCTGTTCAGCAGTCTGTTTGATTTTATCCTGCATCTGCATCGCTTTATCATCATCAAGAACAGCAAAAACTTTCTGATTTAATGCCTGAATATCCTGATCTAACTGATCAAAATCTCGATCAGTAATATTACCACATGACTTGATATGTGTCCCGATCAGGATATTTTTTGATTTCAGGGCGGAAATCGCAATTGCTCCCCCTGCGACAAGAGCGGCTGTAATTCGTCCGCTGAAATGGCCGCCGCCACGATAATCTTCAAAACCATGATATTTGCAATAAGCGGTATAATCTGCATGGCCGGGACGTGCCAAAGGCCGTGTTGCGGAATAATCTTTACTGCGAGTCTGAGAATTCGGAATCATGATAGAAATGGGTGTTCCGGTGGTTTTTCCCTCAAATACGCCGGATAGAATCTGAAAAGGGTCAGGCTCTTGCCTGGCGGTTGAAATTGCTCCGGATGGACGGCGAAGAGTCAATTGTGATTGCATAAAATTTTCATCCACAGGAATCCCAGGGGCTAGGCCATCTAATATGATACCGATAGCTTGACCATGGCTTTCTCCATAAATTGTGACAGAAACACTCTGTCCAAATGTATTTTTCATACAAGTCTCCTAATTTTTGATATTAAAAAATTTTTCCTGTATCAAGAAGTTTCTGAAAGATTTCAGGACTTTCGAGAAAAAACAGATATTTGCTGTTATTAGAAAGAAAAGAAATTGCTTCTTTATGTTCAGGATCAGAAAGAAATGTTTCAATATAATAGCCTGTTTTAATTGCCCATTCACAGCTTAATTCTTTCGATAATGCAAACCGGATATGATGATATTCTATTTTTTTAAGATTTTTACAATAATAAAATGCACTCTCATCAATAATAGTAGTACTCACAGGAATGATGATTTCTGTCAGACCAGAACATCCCATGAATGCCGCTCCTCCGATATATGTCACGCCTTCGGGAATGGAAATCATTTTCAGATTGCTGCATCCGGAAAATGCATAGCCCATGATAGCTGTCACTGTTTTGGGAATCATGATGCTTGTCAAAGCACAACAATGATCAAATGCACCAATGCCAATTTTGGTGACACCTTCCGGAATTAATACATGTGTATCCTGTCCATGATATTTGATTAATATGCTGTCTTTGATTTCAAAATCTTGCATCATCAGGCTAATGCCTCAAACAGAGATGCAAATTCTTTTTCTGCTTCGAGCAGGTGCGCATGATGGAATTGTGGAGCAGGAATCCATTCTTTTCTTTCAAGCGCATTGAGAGAATAGCCTACAGGAAGAGCAGAAGGAGAAATATGAAAGCTGAATCTTTGTCCCATGCAGACGGCAACAATTTCAACAGCTGCCCGGCTGGGATCTTCTCCATCTTCCGGAGACGGCGGCACTTGTGAAAGATAATATTCAAACGGATATTTTCGCCCTTCCCGGCGCATCATGTCTCCAGCAGCATCTTTTGTTTTCTGGCTATACAGAATATAAGGGCTATAATATAGCGTAACTTCCACGCAATCCGGCTTTTCTTTCAAGAGCTTATCAATAACTTTATCTTTTAGCTGATATACCCTGTCTTTATCGGCAGGAATCCAGCCATGTTCTTTTACAGAGCGATTCAGACGATCTGTCAAAGCCAGAAGCTCCAGCCAAGCATTTTCAATTTGCATAAAAATTTCTCCTTACTATCATAAACTTAATTTTTTTCTGATCATAGCAGCAGTATCTTCATAACCAATATATTTATTTTTATACTCTATCAATAATACCTGAATTTCATATTTTTTATGATCAATCGCATAACGAATGACAGGATCAATTGTATCCGGATTTAGAATATCTGGATTTTTCAGCAGTCTCTGTATGATTTCAATACAGTTTTGCTCTGTCAGAAAACGGAAGACATCAAGCACATTTATTTGCAAATAATTGCATATTGCCGGATCATCCGGATAAAGCAGCTTCATCCTGCTAAGAATATCATATTTCAGAATCGGATCAATTTTGATAGAAAAATCTTTCTCTCGAATCAGCATTAAAATCAGATTGAGATCTGAGAAAGTATTTCCCATATAGGGCGTAAAACAAATTTTGTGATAAGTCAGAAAATCTATATTTTCCAGAGTATTCCTGACAGAATTATCCATCTCAAAAACTTCATCCGGAATAGTCGCAAATATCGGATTTTCAGGCGGCTTTCTTTCATACTGCTGATTGGAAGGCAAAAACAGCCTAAAATTAGATGTCCCTTTCTTGCCATGATAGGCAAATAAATGATGACTATGAATCACAAAATCATCCTGCTGTTGATTCAGCCAGGCAGTACCGGAAAATACAGCATCTCCGAACAGACAACTTTCAGGAAGATTGATATCCGTCAGCTGGGCACAGTTAGCAAAAGCTTCTGATTTGATCCGACCGATATTTTTTCCCATCATGACAGTATGCAAATTCCGGCATTTTGCAAAAGCCTTGTATCCGATTTCCTGTACACTATCAGGAATGCGAACGCATTGCATATTAGAACAGCATTCAAAAGTATAGTTATCAATCGTTGTCACATAATCCGGGATGATAACATAAACTTCATTTCCCGTATAGGCTGACAAATTTCCGTTTTTTATTTTAAATCCGTCCATATTGCTACTACTCCAAATAATAATATTATTTGAATGATAAATATCCGGCCGCAAGTTTCCAATCCTGACCATTGATTTTATAAACAGGGAGATTGGTGAAACCGTCTGCTGCTTTCCAGTTGGCTAATTTGACATCTTCCACAGTGAATGCAGGCTGAATCAAAGAGAGATCATCTCCGATTGTGCTGGCATATAAATCTTCATCCTGATCAAGAGAATTCAGAAATTCCTCATCTGTGAGTGCTTTCATATAATAATACATCTTGGATTCCAGTTTAATCAGCTTTTCATTTTCTTCTGCATCAAGATTTTCAATATAAGCAATTGGTTCTTCCGCAAGTATTTTCAGTGATTCATCTTCTTCCAAAGCCATCAAATCATCAACAAAGCTTGTCAAAGTTTCATCTTTTCCGTAACCATCTATAACAGCAGGTACGACCTCATTAGGCAGAATACGGCTGATGAATGTTTCTTTGTCTCCGGCAGCGGCGGCAGTATGCAGATCTTCAAACAGATATTGAATATCTGCTATCTGACAGGCAGAGGGATCAATTTCCGGAATACTTCCATAATTTTCGATATAGCCCTGATATTCGGCGCAGATTTTCCAGTTTTCTCCTGCAATTTTATAAATCGGGATTTCCTGTGCACTTCCGTTCAATTCGATCGTGACAAATTTTCCTTTTTCTACATTAACAATTGTCTCGATTAAGGAAAGATCATCACCAATGGTTTTATTATACTCTCTTTCATTTTCCCGGACTTTGGCAATCGCATCCGGATCAGCGACAATCTGGAATGTATGAATCGTTTTAGATTCATATTTTTCAATAAAAAGAAGATCTTCCTCGGACATATCTCTCGTAGAAATCACAGTTCCATCTGCCAAAGAAGCAAAATTTTCCGTTTCGTTCATATACATGTCGACCATTTGAGCCGCATTTTCATTTGTATTATAATTTTCAATCAGTACAGAAACCAGCTTATCCGGCATCAAGTATTTCATGAAAGATAATTTATCACCAGATTTTGCAGCACTTTTTAATTCTACAAATAAATTTTCGATTTCAGCAGATTCTAATCGAGAGGAATCATCAATTGTTTCTGCTTCTGTTTCTGGTTCAGTCTTTGATTCTGTTTCGAGTTCTGTTTCCGGTTCTGTTTGGGGGAGTGTTTCGGGCTCTGTTTCTGGCGGATTAGTTTCTTCCTGTGGTACTTCTCCAGAATCCGATGATGACAGAGAATCCAAAGCATCCAATTCGCTACTATCTCCACATGCAGTGAGACTTGATACTGCAATACAGAATGCAAACAAGCAGATCAACCATTTTTTCATATCAAAAACTCCTTTTAATCAAAAATAAAATTTCTGATTTCTTCGATTTTATAATTTATTATAACGTCATGATATAATTTTAGTATACTCTATTTTTCAGGCTTTGTCAAGAGGAAGAACGCAATTCCTTCCTCTTTTTTAAAAATAGGGAGCAAAAATAAATCAGCGGCACAGATCAAAATCCATGCCGCTGATCGGGGAAGAGTTAACTATTATTAATATAATACAGGAGAATGCTGTGCCAATACTGCATTGGGTGTGAATGCTTCAGAAATGCCATCAGATGTATAAATTACTTCGGCATTCGGCTGATAATTTCCAGTGAGTGCAAAAGCTTCATTTCCATTGGTATAGATAGAGGTTGTTCCGTCAGATACTGCGGAAAGGGTATAGCCGTTTTCTGTTGTGGAAAGTGTAAAGCCTGCATCAGCCTGATTAAATGCTAATGTCTGTGCTGTATTTTCATAAGTTGTCTTAATAGAATTTGCGCCGGCGGTCTGCTTGAATGTGAAACCGTTTGTGATCTGATATCTGGCATTGAGTGAGCCAGCAAGGGTATTCTTTGTTTTTCTGGGGAAATGAACGGTCTGGAATACTAGATGATCAGGATCATAATCATTATCAAACAATGTCACCATCTGATCAGGATCATTCATAGCTGTTTCAAAAACATAATCTTTCGGATAGAAATTAATAGTAGTTGCCATATCAGCCGGCTTGCTATACTGAATAACAGTAGCTTCCATATTCTGATCTACTCTGACTTTTACCAATGCGGCCATACTCTGTGATGCTGTATCAAACATCAGGCCATAGATCAGGCGATTGCCGGGGGTATTTGTCATAACAGCAATTTCATCATACTGACCGACTGTCATCGTATGCAGCAAAGCAATATTTTCATCTGCAATGCCTTCTACCGTAAATTTTCCATCAGCATAGGAAATTTTTACATCATCAATTGTGACATAATCATCAGCCATGAAAGAATATACAGTATCATTGGACACATGATTGACAAATTCAATTCCGTTTTCTCTCTTAGTAACTTCTGCATTGACAAGTGCAATGGTATCATCCACGCCATAGGAAGAATCTGCAAAGAGTGCATCATTGCTATTTGCATTACTGAAATAATTAGCTGTATTTCTCATAAAGGGAGCATTATCCTGCTTGATCGCATCATGATTGATATTAATATTGCCCCATCCGGAAAAGCCTGTATTGATGGCTGTATCTGAGTAAACTGTCTTGACAGCTGTATAATAAGGGCTGATATTCAAAATAGCATTTGCTGTATTTGACTGATATTTCAATTCAGAATTCCAGGCAGAAAGGAATGTATTTGCAGTATCATCAGCATTATGCCAGGAAAGCGCATTCCGGGAAACTTCCGTCAATGACTGTGTAGCAGTATTAGTAATCTGCGCAGTAAAGCCATTAGAAGAAACAAGCAGATTTTCGTTATTATTAAGCAGTGCAACAGCGTTTCCATTTTCATCATAAGTAATAACAACATTGCTGTCAATATTTTTGATACCTGCACAATGCAGTTTCAGCAGTGAGAGATCAGTGAGATTTACATAGCCATCCTGATTGATGTCAGCAATTTTTTTCTGTACATCTGTGAGGGGTGTCAAATGAAACAGACCTTTTTTGAACAATACCAGATCACGACAATCAATAATGCCATCCTGATTGAGATCTCCATGCTGATAGGTTTCTGTATAAGCTGCGCCTGCCTGTACAGCGGCCATTGAACCAAGCAGAACGAGACTGCTTAAAACAGCTGTGATTTTCTTCATTGTTTTCATACTGTCAAGTCCTTTCTGAAATAATATAAAAATGACCAAAGTTCATTTTTTAGTTTTAGATTTTGTCCTCCAGCATGAGCCAGAGAACAGGAATATTTTTCTTTCATGATTTGTTCATAATTATATCACAAATTTTACAGAAAGTCAATAGATTTTTTAAAAATTCATAGACTACAGTCGTAAAAAATAAGCTTTCTTTTTTGTGCATTTTAACGAAATCAGGAAACATCTTCCCAATAGGATGTAATAATATTCCAAAGCAAATTATTTTTTTCAGCATTGGGAAGATCTGCCTGAACGATCGCATTTAAAAATAATTGTTCGGTTTCAGGGGTTTTGTAATCAACAAGCAGAGTATAGATCAATTCTGTGAGAGATGATCCGCTGACATGATCTGATGAAAGAATTTTTTTACTCAATGCAAGGCAATATTCCGGATCAGTCCGCCGGAAATAGCGAAGCGCACATTTCAGACGAATATATGCTTTCGTGATTTCATCATAATCAGGATGATCAATATTTATTCCAAAATTCAGCCATTGTTCAGCCTGTTCAGGCGTGATCTGTACAGAGAACAGATGCACAGCATCCAGATCGCTGATTTCATTATCACAGATTTTTCCGGAAGTCAAGCATTTATCAAAACAAAACCCGGCCTTTTCAGGCCGGGCAAGTATGAAGAATAATTCAGGTGATTACTGTGCCAGTGCCTCGCCGAGTGCTTTGCAAGCGGCAAGTGCATCATCATCGGGGGTTTCATTGGCCATAACGCTTTCAACGGCCAGAACTGCGCCGGATGCTTTGGCATCTTCTTCCCAATTGCGCATCCATTCGCCGTCACCCCATCCATAAGAGCCAAACAAGGCAATCTTCTTTCCATTCAAATTAGCTTTGACTGCGTCCCACATTGGCTGGAATTCTTCTTCTTCGAGTACTTCTGCGCCCATTGCCGGACAGCCGAAAGCGATTGCATCATATTCTGCGACAGCATCAGCAGAGAAATCAGCGGCGGTCAGAAGTGTTGCGCCTGCGGCATTTGCAACAGCCTGTGCCATTGCTTCGGTGTTGCCGGTCTGTGACCAGTAAACTACTGCTACTTTACTCATTGCAATATCGTTCCTTTCTGATTTGAAATTTCAAATATTATCAGTCAGCCATTGCTGACTTCTGTTATTTATTATAACTGATGTTTGCTATTTTATCTACTCCGAAAAGATGTAAAAACAATCCGTTTGGACATTTTTGAAAATGCAAAAATGCTGGATTTCACACAGAAAATCAGCAAAATAATACAAATTCGCTTGAAATCATAAAAAATATTTTATGCCGTATTCTATAAAAATCCATTGACAAATATCAAATTTTGTGCTATAATCTAATCATAGTCAGCAAGTCTGGCTGAAAATAAGACTGTAAGGAGAAAAAGATCATGAAAAAATTCCAAATGATTGCAAGCCTGACGGCCTGCCTGGTATGCGCTTCGAGTGCTGTACCTTTTGCCGCTTTTGCTGAAGATATGACGGATTATGTTTATGGCACAATGGATATTCCCTATGCGGAATTTTATAAAGCTGAATTTGCTGATAGTTCTAACGCATTTGAACTGGATGCGGTTTCTTCGGCTACAACAAGCAAATGGGCACAAAATGGCGCAGGTGAAACATTTGAAGGCACTTATCATAGTGAAGCAAATGCAGATGGTTCTGGTTCTATCCTGGGCGTGACGTATCCTGTTGCAATCAAACAGGCCGATCTGGATGCACTGACAGACAAACATAATTTTACACCTGTAGAAGATACTCCTGAAGCATATAAGATTGTTACGGTTACGGATGGAACAGCAGAATTTTCTGCTATTCAGGATGCGAATCAGGAAACTTTTGATACTTCTGTTGCATTAAATACAAGTGCTGTCTGGGGAGATTATGTACTGACTCCCAGTTCTCTGCCGGAAGGTCTTGGGGCGGTTTATGGCGCAATCCTGAAAACACAGGAAGGTGACAGCTATGTGCTCCGCCATGAGCAGAATATTTATAAAAAAGGCCAGTTGGCGTGGTCTTCTGGTATCACAAAAGAAGAACCTCATGGCAATGCACTGGAGTATGAAAATTATGTTTCCCTGATGGGTCAGACTATCACAGAAATTGTATATATTGGCAAAGATGGCTATTATACAACGGCAACAGATATTTATGTTCCCATCAAGTTTGAGGGCTCTCTCAGTGTGGAAAATGGCAGATTCGGAAAAGCGGTGAAGGGAACAGGCGTTGTCAACTGGACAAAAAATAATTTCCCGGATGATTATGCTGCTGATTATGCAATTGCTGATAATTTCGCTGTAGATGAAAAAACAGGTCTGGTTAGCTATAAAGATGCTCTGCCGGGTTCTTATACACTGACAGCAAGTGATAATAATCAGAAATATGCTGATGTTTCCACAAGCTTTATTCTTAGCACTTCTGCGCTTCCTGTTACTGCAAATGAAGAAAAGAATAAAATCATCACTGCTCCTGATTTCACAGATCCAGATGCTGCTAATTTCATCAAGAATATTTCCAAAGTAACTGTCAACGGCAAGGCTTATTCTGCTACCGGAAAAGGTGCTGTCAAGATTGTTGGCGCAGATGGTGTAATTGATTTCAATGCTAAGTCTAAAAATGAAAATGTCTTTGATGGAAGCGGAAATTATGCCATCAAAGTGGAAGCCATTGGCTATGAAACAGCTCTGGTTATTACTATCGGCGAACCTGCCGAAATTCCGGATGATGAAGAACTGATTTATGGAACAATGGAAATTCCTTACGTGGAATTTTATAGATATGAAATCCCGGATAATTTCTATGAGATCGATGCCGTTTCTTCTGCTACAACTGTGAAATGGGCAAAGAATACAAGAGGTGACCTGTTCGAAGGTACTTATAATCAAGCAAATGATGATGGTACAGGTACTATTTTAGGCGTTGTTTATCCTGTCGGTATCACACAGGCTGAACTGGATGCACTGACAACAGATAATTATAATTTTAAGCCCCTGAGTGAAGTGCCTGCCGCATATAAGAAAGTAACCATCACAGAAGATGGCTCTGTTGAATTCTCCGGTGTCGTAGCAGAAACACTTGATCCCCTGGAAAGTAATGCTTATTTAAGCACAGAATCTGATTATGGTGATTATCAGATCAATCTGGATACTTTTGTGATTGATGTTCCTGTTTATGGTGTTGTACTTAATACAACAAATGGCAATTTTGCTCTTCGCCATGAGCAGAATATCTGGAAAAATGGTGAATTGGCTTGGTCTGTTGGCCTCACAAAGACAGAGGAAAATGGAAATGAGCTGGATGTAGAAAATTATGATCAGATCCCCGGCTCTACGATCACAAGCATTCAGTATATCACAAAAGATGGCTATCTGACAGTAGAAACAGATCTCTATGTACCGATCAAATTCGAACATGAGTTTTCTGTAGATGATGGTGCTTCTGGTTCAGGTTCTGTTAACTGGGTACATGAAGGATTCCCAGCAGATTATGATATTCAGTATACTATCACTGATAGATTTGATACAGAAGGTCTCAATGATAAATTTACACTGGATGAATTCGTTACTTATACGGATGTTCTTCCTGGTACTTATACACTGACCGCAACGGATGGAAATGGCAAGTATGCAACCCTCAAGGATGAATTTACATTGAGCACTTCTGATATTCCAGCTACTTATGATCTTGAAAGCGGCAGCCTTGTTCCGGCAGAAGGTTTCACGCAGGAAGAATTTGATAATTTCATCAGAAATCTGACCTCTGTTCGGGTAAATGATGTAACTTATAACGCAACCGATGCAAACGGTAAGACACCAGTCAAGATTGTTGGCGATGATGGTGTGATCGATTTTGATGCTGTTACAGCTGCTGGCAAGAATATTTTTGATGGCTCTGGCAATTATAAGATGAGATTCATCGCTGATGGCTATGATAAGATCTTACAGGTGACACTCAGCACAACAACAGAAGGAACACCCTATCAGGTCGATAGTCCTCAGGTAGTGAACCCCGGCAAAAATAACAATGTTGTGACTCCACAAGATCCTTATAATAAACCGGTTGATCCTAATAATCCCACTGTAGAAGATCCCAGTCCGAAAACAGGTGAAAGCAATGCTGCTGCTGGCATTCTGGCTGCACTTTCCGGCGCAGGACTGATTGCATTCTTCACTAAGAAAAAGAAAAAATAATTCCGGTGATTCACCAGAACATACTATATCACCCTGTACTGTCATCAGTCAGGGTGATCATGTATCATGACAAAATCATAGCAAATCAAAAAAGTTCAGTCAGCATGCTGAACTTTTTTTGATCATTCACATGTTAGGAGTTGATTTTTTGAAAAAATTCAGACAGATCTGTGTCTTGCTTCTATGCCTTCTGCTCACTGGATGCACTTCGCAGACTTCCTCACAAATCAAAGAAACCGAACAGGATATAACAGCTGTCATATCTGATACACAAGAACCGGAAAATTCTATTCCGGATGAGCCTGCTGTAACAGATCTGTTTGCAATGGATACTTATATGAATCTCAAAGCTTGGTGTGATCCTTCTGCCATACAAGAAGGCGTTTCTTTGATCACACAGCTGGAAAATACATTATCTGTCACCAATCCGGAAAGCGATGCCAGTCATATCAATGCTTCCGGCGGTATGCCGGTGCAGATCAGTGATACCACGGCAGAATTGCTCCGGACAGCTGTCAGAATTGGAGAAGAAAGCGGCGGAGCGTTGGATATTACAATTTATCCAGTATTGAAAGAATGGGGATTCACAACACAGGAATATCAAATTCCAGATGATGAAAAATTAAATTCTCTGCTTTCTTGTGTAGATTATCAGCAAATTCAGCTGGAGGGAAATTCTGTCACTCTGCCGGAAAATTATCAGCTAGATTTTGGTTCACTGGCAAAAGGCTATACCAGTGATCGACTAATGAAATTATTTCAGGATTATGGGGCACAATCAGCAATTGTCAATCTTGGGGGAAATGTGCAGACATTAGGCCGGAAACCTGACGGCAGTCTGTGGACAGTTGCTGTTATAAATCCATTTTCGCCTTCTGATAATCTTTGTATTCTCCAGATTGAAAACAAAGCCGTTATCACATCAGGCAATTATGAACGCTATTTCACAGAAAATGGCCGGAATTACTGGCATATTATTGACCCGGCGGATGGGTATCCGGCGGATAATGGTCTTGTTTCTGTCACCATCATCGGAGAAAGCGGACTGCTTTGTGATGCATTATCAACAGCATTATTTGTAGAAGGAACGGAAAAGGCTGTTGCACATTGGAAACATTCTCAGGATTTTGACATGATTCTTGTCACGGATGACGGAAAAATTTTGATTTCTGAAACCATTGCAGATAGTTTTAAAAATATCAGTGCATTTCCTGTTGAGGTGATCTCCCGTGACGAAACCTGATAAAAATACAAAAATTATTTTGATCATAACCGGAATTCTTCTCTTGCTCTGTGCTGTCCTGACAATATGGATTTATCGCAAGCCCTCTGGTCAGCGAGTATTGATTATTCAGAATAATCAGATCATTCATGAAATCTATCTTGCATCGGCCAAAGATCAGGAAATCCGGATTGATGCCCCTGGCGGTGGTTATAATCTGATCAAAATTCAGAATCATGAAATTAGCATTGCAGAGGCAGATTGTCCAGATCATACCTGCATGAAAACGGGTATCTTAAAATCTGAAAATATTCCTATTGTTTGCCTGCCACATAAATTGATCATTCGTTTTGCAGAAGAAGGTGAAAAATTTTGAAGCTGAAACGCTTGACAGAATTATCCCTCTTAACTGCCGTCGCATTGATTATTTTTGTCGTAGAACTTCGTTTTCCTGATATTCTTCCTATTCAGGGGATGAAGCTCGGCCTTGCGAATATTATTACTGTCTATGCTGTATTTGTCTATCAGCCATCAGAAACGGCTATGATTGTAGCATGTCGTGTTCTTCTGGGAGCGATGTTCAGCGGTACTATGATCAGCCTGTTTTACAGTGCATCCGGTGCAGTGATGTGTCTGCTTGGTATGCTGATTTTAAAAAAATTTTTGTCACTGGATTATATCTGGCTTTGCAGTGTGATCGGAGCGATTTTCCATAATATTGGCCAGATCTGTGCCGCTATGCTGATGATGAGAAGCACTGCCGTGATCTGGAATCTGCCGCCGCTGATTCTATTCGGTGCAATTGCCGGATTATTCACCGGACTTTGTGCCCAGGTATTATTAAAACGCATGAAAAATATTAAAAAGCTGTGAAATTTGTGATGATTTCATGAAAATTGTGAAAAACAAATAAAAATTAGCACTCTCCTCTTGACAGTGCTAATTTTTTGTTGTATAATAAAATCAGAACAAGGGAAGAATACCAGAGCGGAGCAGAAACCTCCAGAAGCTCATGAAATCCCGGTTCAGAAAATGATCTTAATTTTTCGGAAGGAGTTTTGACCTATGTTTGTACCTGAAATTTTTGGAAGAAATGGTTTTGATGAATTTTTCGATCATCCGTTTGATATGCACCGTCCGCCGATGCCGCCCATGAAAACAGATGTCAAGGAAACAGAAACCGGTTTTACTCTGCTGATTGATCTGCCTGGTGTCAAGAAGGAAGATGTGCAGGCGGAATTGCATGATGGCCAGCTGACTATTACAGCATCTACGCAGCGCAACAATGACGAGCAGGATGAAAATGGCAAATATATCCGCCGTGAACGTTTCAGCGGCACGTATTCCAGAAGCTTCTATATTGGCAAAGATATCACAGAGACCGACATCAAGGCAAAATTCACAGATGGCGTTCTGAAACTGGATATCCCTAAAAAAGAACCTGCCAACCCTACAAAGAAACTGATCAGCATTGATGACTAATCTTTCACCATCTCCAATATAATAAGCCCGTCCGTGCGTCTGCATGGGCGGGCGTTTTATGATTTAAATTACTTCTTTTTTTGCTTTTTTCAGAGCGGCAGCAATGACAGCATCCATGTCATAATATTTATATTCTCCTAAGCGGCCGCCAAAAATAACGTTTGCTTCCTGTTGTGCCAATTCTTGATATTTGGCATAAAGTGCGCCGTTTTTCTCATCATTGACAGGATAATAAGGCTCATCACCGGGCTTCCATTCAGAAGAATATTCACGGCTGATAATAGTTTTAGGAATATCATTGCCGTCTGCATCTTTTCCGAATTCAAACCATTTATGCTCAATGATTCTTGTCCAAGGCGTTTCACGATCAGTATAATTAACAGCGGCATTTCCCTGAAAATTGGGAGAATCCAGCGTTTCATTTTCAAATTTGACACTTCTATATTCCAGTGTTCCAAAACGGAAATCAAAATATGCATCAATTGCGCCGGTATAAATAACCGTTTCAGCAAGAGCATCCAGCTCTGTTTTATGAGCGAAATAATCCGTATTCAAGCGGATCTCCGCACCTTTGAGCATATTTTCCACCATTCGGGTATAACCGCCGATCGGAATGCCCTGATAGAGCGCATTGAAATAATTATTATCAAATGTCAGACGAACGGGCAGTCTTTTAATGATGAAAGCAGGGAGATCTTTGCAATCACGCCCCCATTGTTTTTCTGTATAGCCTTTAATCAGTTTTTCATAAATATCACGGCCAACCAGACTGATGGCCTGTTCTTCGAGATTTTTTGGCTCTCCGGTGATTTCTTTTCTCTGTTCAGCAATTTTATCAGCGGCCTCCTGTGGCGTCACTACGCCCCACATCTTATTGAATGTATACATGTTAAACGGCAGTGAATACAGTTCTCCATGATAATTGGCAACAGGAGAATTTGTAAATCTGTTAAATTCTGCAAACTGTGTAATATAATCCCAGACATGTTTTAAATTAGTATGGAAAATATGTGCTCCGTATTTATGCACATGAATTTTTTCAATTTCTTCTGTGTAGACATTTCCGGCGATATGCGGACGTTTGTCAATCACAAGAACACTTTTCCCGGCGGCTATTGCCTGCTGTGCGAATACTGCACCATATAGGCCAGCCCCGACAATTAAATAATCATACATGAAGTTGACTCTCCTTATGTTTCAAGATTATTTTTAGTATAGCATATTTCTGCGATTCTGTCAAGCGTTTCAATCCACGCCAAAGCACAATTGTGTCATTCACGAGTTTCGACCTATTTTTACTCTTATTAAGATGCGAACTATCTATAGTATAGTATACCATAACAATGGAAAAATGTCAAGTGGATTGACGGGGGATTCCATGTTTGGTTGAAAACAAAAAAATGCCGCCCTGAAAGGCGGCAATTTTTGAGATTATTCCACAGACATCAATGCTCCGAGGAAGATAGGAAGATGGGTATCCATATCAACGATTCCATAGACAAAAGGATGATCAAGAAAAACAGTTTTATATTCCTGCGGTTCAATACAAGCTTCATCTGTTTCGGCTACAACCGTCACAGCGGCGGCTTTTGTGCCGATTTCATTGAGTTCGATATGTGTTTTTTGCAGGACATAATCAATATATAATAATCCAGAAGCGGTATGTGCTGTTTTAGAAAAATCTGCCTGTTCTGTGAAAGCGGTAGGCATACCCATATCTATCAGGGTATCATTCAAAAGAATCTCATAATCATAGCTGAATTTCGGGATACCTGTATGCACTTCAATTTTTTGTGGATTTGCAAGCGTCTCATACAGGGAATCCGGTGTCAGATCAGAAATATAATCTTCAATAGAAATGTCTTCATTCGGGAGAAGTGCCATAAAAGCATATTTTCCGCCCTTATAATATTTATAAAATCCGGTGGCATTCTCATCCTGTAAATATAAATACTCTTCGTCGTCATACATCATCTGGGCTGTCTGGGTTGTACCATCAGCAGCTGTAAAATTCTGTTCCCTCACCTGATATACTGAATATGGATCTATCCAACGTGCATCAAATGCTACTGCATTGATCAGATACATAACAATATCCTTAGGGATGCTATCCAGCAATTCTGGAATCATGGCATCTGTTTTTTCATTCACCCAATTATTAATATCTTTTACAGTAGTATCATCAAACGGCGCACTGAAAGCATCTGCATCATAATAATTTGCATTGATCTGTAAGAAATCAGGATTGACCTGTAAACGATCTGTGTCATCACGATACCAAACAGAATTTGCTGTATTGAGCTTGCAAACTTCTTCATTAAGCTGGGAAATGCGCTGTGCATAGAGATACTGATTCAGATCATCCATAGCCAAGCCACCGAGCACCTGTTCCATTTCAGATTTTGTCTGACCATCTGCGCCGTTGGCGGTCATGGCAAGAGCCTGCATTGCAGAATAGGGGGAAACAAGAACATTTTCACCTGTATTTTCTTTTGCGGCATGCTGAAACAGATTCAGATAAAAAGCTGTCTGGCCGCTGATAAAAGCCGCATCAGCCTCTTTTCCGGAAACGGTTTCCGCCTTCATGCCGCTGCTGAGATTTTTCAGCTGTTTGGGATGACTTAATGTATCAAAGCTATCAATCAGGCGGATCACATATTTCATAATTCCCAGAGAATCCGAAGCATCTACTGTTCCATTCTGATCCACATCGGCAAGCTGTCTCTGCGCATCAGACAGATCTGCTTTCCCATAAATCGCCTTATTCAGCAGGATAATATCCATAATATCAACACGGTTGTCAAGATTAATATCCCCTCGCAGCATGTCTCCAGATGTTTCTTCTGCGAATCCGGCCAGTGTGCAGGGCAGACAGCACATGACGGCGGCCAATCCGGCCAATACTTTCTTAAATTTCATAAGATCACCTCATAAATTTTATATTGCAATGCCGGCATTTTCCAGCATCGTTTTACATTGATCAAGATTGATCATTTCATTCCGGAAGATCCGGAATTCTGATTCATCCGTAAATTTGACGGCTACAATCAGATCAGGAGAAATTCCCTTGATCTCATAAGCATCTCCGATATTTTTCAGTTCAGAAACAGAATGATTCAAGTTAATCAAATTAATATCAACATGATCAAGCCAATCTCCAATAAATTCCTCATTGATGATAAATTCTGTAGGATAATAACAGAATATGCCTTCTGGAATTTCCGTTTCAATAATAGATTCTGGTATTGTATCCGTTGCTGCATTTGTTTTTTGAGGGCTTAATGTGATAATAAAGGGCAGTTCTTCCACGATTTCCTCCGATTCTGTGGGGCTGTCTGCTGTTTCTATAAATTCAGAAACAGCGGTTTCTGTGACAGATATATAATCTGATGGCTCTGTGATCTGTTCCGGAATGGGTTCTGTTTCCGGAATGATTTCCGGTTCTGTAGGATCATAAATTTCCGTGATGACAGATGTGAAGACTTCCGTTTCCGGAATGATTTCCAGGGGTTCAGAGCTGATGATTTCTGATATTTCTGTCATTTTTTCTGTTTCTTCCGGAATGATAGCTGATATTGTTTCACATACGCTTGTTTCTGATCGCTCTGGAACAGATTCAGATATTTCTTGTTCTGATACAGCTGTTTCAGAAATGCTGATTTCTGTTTCTATTATCATCATATTTGTGATGATCGTTTCCGGTTTTTGTGTTTCTGCTTCTGTGCTTTCTGTCACGGTTTCAGGAATCGTGATAATTTCCGGAAGTGCCTCCCGTTCTTTCCAGATATGCAAGCCGATCAGTACAGTAAAACAGAAGCTTGCCGCAACAGGTGCATATCTATAAAAAAGTGCTTTCTGTCTCTGCTTTTTTTTCAGAAATGCATCCCGTGCCTGAAATACTTCCCTTGCCATTTCTTCATAACTCTTCATAGCGGAAGCCTTTCCTTTCCAGTTCTGATTTTAATGCTTTCCTGGCATTATACAGAAGATTTTGAATCTGTCGTCTTGTTTTTCGCATGACTACACCGGTTTCATCATTGCTGAAATTTTCAAAATACGTCAGATACAACACTTGCTGATATTCTCCTTTCAAATTGCGGATTGCTCTATGCAGCATAATTTTCTGTTCTTCTTTCAAATATTCCTGTTCAATATCTGTCTGATCCGCCTGTTCTGTCAGTTCATCAAGCGCATATTCCGGATGTCTTGCATTTTTTCTCAGTGCATCCAAGGCAACATTTCGCCCGATTGCATAAAGCCAGGTCTTGAAAGAGCTTCTGCCTTGAAATTTCGGCTTTTTGATAGCAAGCTTAACAAAAGTATCTTGTACACAGTCCTCTGCCATGGTCAGATTATTCATAAAACTGTTTAGATACAGCATCAGGCCATCTTTATAATCACGGATTAATGCAGTCATACCAGCATCATCACCAGCAAGGAAACGAGAGTAACTGATTTCACCGTTGTCCATAAGAGCCCCTTTCCGGATGAAATCCTTCTTTATCTATTTGACGAAACAGATGGATCAAAATTCTAAGTTTTTTTTTGAAAAAATGCAAAAAAATTTATTTAGCTTGTTCATAGAAAATTCATGATTTTTTGTCAGAAATATGCTATAATATATATATTGTATTTTTTGGAAAGGAGCTTTTTTATGACATCAAAAGAAAGAAGAACGCAAGGTCTGATGAAATTAAAAAAAATGCGTGTCTGGATGATTATCGGCTATGCACTGATTGTTGTGACAGCACTCGGTGTGGTTTCTGTCTATTCTGCATTTAAATATCAGGCCGCCCTGAAAAGTCAGGCAAGTTCCCTGACCTCTTCCCTGAATGTACAGTTGCAGCTGAATCTTGAAAGTTATCTGTCAAGAATTGAAAGCGTGGCAACGATGGCTTTCGGCGTGGAAAATGCCTATACTTATGACGAAACAACAACAAAATTGGAGGAGTATGATAAAATCAATCTTGAAAAAGCCATTTCTGATGAGCTGTTCAGCCTTTGCCTGATGGAGAATTTTGTAGACTATGGCATTGTTTACCGGGATAATACCAAACTTGGCAAGGTTTCCAACGGTACACTTCAATTATTTGGCAATGATCTGTTTACAGATTTACAAGCTATGATTATCAGAGAAAGCACCCGTGATGGATGGTATACCGGCTATAAAAATGATTATGATCGAATTTACTATGTCAAGCAGATTCATGAAAATGCGCTTATGGTTCTCTCGTTCTATACGACAGAACTTCAGTATGTTTTTGATAATCCTGAAACTATGCATGATATGGCCATCAGAATGACAGATAAAAATTATAAAATGATTTATTCCTCTGAAAAAAATGAACTGGGTCAGCCCCTTCCTGAGGATCTTATGGAAAACGTACAGGCCAATAATGCAGGAGCTATTTTAGATGAAGAATATTTAACAACTGTCAATACAACAGATATGAATTGGCATATTGTATGCTCGATTCCTACAGATATGATCCTTGCCGAAGCGATGGAAAGCAGGCAATCTGTCCGGGTTCTGACATTTATCGCTGCACTTCTGGCAGTGCTGGCAGGCAGCCTTTTCTCATTCATGCTGTCTGATCCTATTTCAGTGATCGCTGTTAACATGGATGATTAAAAAAATTAACAGAAAGTGGGGTGAACTCCGTTATTGATAAATTTGCAATAACGGAATTGAAATGAAATATTTTTCCAAAATAACAGCCGCTGTCTGTGCCATTGTCATGTTGACCGGATGCAGTAAACCTCTTGTGACAGAACAGATCCAGCAAACAGAAATTACATTCTCCTGGTGGGGAAATGATGCAAGAAATAAATATACCATCGCCGCTATTGAACAATTTGAAGAACTGCATCCCGAAATCCGTGTTAGATGCAGTTATTCCGAATGGTCAGGCTATGAAGCCCGCAATCGTCTCCAGATGATCTCCGCCACAGAAGCTGATGTTATGCAAATTAATTATGGCTGGCTGAGTCAGTATTCCCCTGATGGGCTGGGCTATTATGATATTTATCGCCTGAGTGCCGATATTCTTCAATTTTCCGGTGATGCCCTTCGATATGGCATTATTGAAAAGCATCTGAATGCCATTCCCATTGCAATGAATACCCAGACGGTTTATATTAATAAAACAATCTATGATAGCTATGGGCTGGAAGTGCCCAAAACTTGGGATGATCTGTTTCATGCGGCATCTGTCATGAAGAAAGATAATATTTATCCCATGAGTGCCGCTTCTAAAGCAATGTGGCTTTATCTGATCGCTTATGCAGAGCAGATAACCGGAAAAAGTATTCTTAATGAAAATGGCCGGCTGAATTTCACAAAAGAAGATTTCAAGATTATGATTGAATTCTATCAAAAGCTGACAGATGAACAAGTATTCCCAACGATTGAACGTTATCAGCGCATAGAACTTGAAAATGAAAAATATGCTGGTTCTGTGGCATGGGTCAGCGATGCCATAAACTATTTTGGATCAGCCATTGAAAATGGTCGTGAAATTGTGATTGCAGATTATACTACAATAGATGGCAATCAGATCGGTCAGGGCTGGTATGCAAAGCCTGCTACTATGTATGCCGTCAGCCGTCACACGGAACACCCGGATGAAGCTGGTCTCTTGCTGGATTTTCTCATGAATAGTGAAGAAATGGCCACGCTTCAGGGCATTGAAAAAGGTATTCCGCTGAGTACAGCCGCACAGAATGTGCTTCGTCAGCAAGATTTGCTTGATAATATCCAATATGAAGCATCTCAAAAAATGGATACTTGCTCTTTGGCAGAACTTCCTACAACTCTGGAAAATACAGATCTGATTGATGATTTTTTCAGCACCTGCAATGATGTGATGTATGATGTAGTGGAAATAGATATAGCTGTGACAGATTTCTATAACAAAATCAAAGCTGATTATTTTAAATAATATCAAAATCCCTGTTCTTTGCTCAAGAACAGGGATACTATTATGCAAATAGATTTAAAGAATTGTTCCGCCACCAATAACAGTATCATCCTGATACATCACAACGGCTTGCCCTCTTGTGATGGCTCTTTGAGGTTCATCAAATTTCAGATGCAGAAGGCCATCAGAATCCTGCCATGCTGTCGCAGGCTGTTCCGGATGCCTGTATCTGATTTTTGCAGATACTCTCATTGGTTCAGATAAGCTATCAACAGCGATCAAATTAACATCATTCGCAGTGAGTGTATCAGAAAATAAATCCGCATTCTGCCCTAGAATCACTTGATTGTGAATAGTATCAATCTCACAGACATACAGCGGATGAGCCGCCGCTATTCCCAGCCCTTTCCGCTGGCCAATTGTATAATGTGTGATGCCCTTATGCTGGCCTAAAATATTCCCTGCTTGATCTGTGAAGTTCCCTGGCATATCTTTCCGCCCTGTGAATCGCTCCAGAAATGCAGCATAATCCCCATCAGGAACAAAACAAATATCCTGACTATCTTTTTTATGTGCATTGATAAATCCATGCTTTTCTGCAATTTCCCGAATCTCTGTCTTGCGATAGCTCCCAAGCGGAAAACGCACATGTTTTAACTGCTCCTGCGTCAGAGAATATAATACATAGCTTTGATCTTTGGTTTCATCAAGACCCTTTTTTAATAAATATCTGTCAGAAGTTTCATCAAATACAATCCGTGCATAATGCCCTGTCACAACATAATCATAATTCATCTGATGCATACGCTGAATCATAGCATCAAATTTCAAAAATCTATTACAATCAATGCAGGGGTTTGGTGTTGCGCCATGTGCATAGGCATCTGCAAAGCGTGACATCACTGTGTTCCGGAATTCATCAGAAAAATTGAACACATAATGCAACATTCCCAATTTGCTGGATACAAGTTTTGCATCCATAACATCATTCAAGGAACAACAGGATTTTTCTTTTGGAACGCCTGCATCTTCATTATGAAATAATTGCATCGTGACACCAATGCATTCATATCCTGCTTCCAGCATCAGCAAGGCCGCCGCCGAGCTATCCACGCCGCCAGACATTGCAATCATTGCTTTCTGTGCCATCATCAACCGCCCAATCTGATCATATTATCAATACAACGTCTGGCAAGGCGGATGGTTTCTGCATCAAGGAAAATTTCTTCTCCAAAATCGCCCGTCAGATTCCGATAAACATCGACCAAAGTCATAGATTTCATATTTGGACAGATCAGATGTTTTGTCAGCGGATAGAACATTTTCTCAGGACAATCATATTGCAAATGCTCTGAAATGCTGATTTCTGTACCAATGATAAATTCTTTTGCATCAGATTTTTTTGCATATTCCATAATGCCAGTTGTTGAGCCTACATAATCCGCTAATTCCGTTACTCCGGGCACACATTCAGGATGTACTAATACTAAGGCATCCGGATGCAAGGCTTTCATCTGATGTACAGCTTCCGGCCTAACTGCCGCATGAATCGGACAGCCGCCCTGTAATAGCTTAAATGTTTTTTCCGGAACTTGTTTGGCCGTGAATGCGCCAAGATTGCAATCCGGAATGAATAAAATTTTATCAGCTTCGACAGCTTTCGCAATCTTGACCGCAGAGGAAGATGTTACACATACATCTGCAATTGTTTTCAAATCTGCTGTTGTATTGACATAAGCCATGATGATATAATCCGGATACATTTCCTTGACCTGAGAAATCATATCTTTATCCATTTGTTCTGCCATGGGGCAACCGGCAAGCGGATTGGATAAGATTACTTTTTTTTCAGGGGACAGGATTTTGCATGTTTCAGCCATGAAGCGAACGCCGCACATCAGAACTGTCTGACTTGGCACTTTTGCCGCCTGTACGCTGAGACCATAAGAATCCCCTGTGAAATCAGCAATTTCGCTGATCTCTCGTGCAACATAGCTATGTGCTAAGATACAGACATCTTTTTCTTTTTTCAGTTTCAGGATTTTTTCCTGCATTTCAGATATATTCATGATGATAACCGCCTTTAGATATAATCATAGCAAAATGCTATATATTCTATTTTACTACATCAAAGGCGATCTGTCAAGTATCTTACAGACTGAATTTTTTCTTGATGTCTTTTTCATCATCATACCAATCTTTTTGTAATTTATAATTAGTTAATATAACTTGCGATTCATATTTTTTGTGATCAATTGCATATTGAATCATCTGGTTAATATTGCGATTTGTGAGAAATTCCCCCGTAGCAAGTACTTTCTGAATCAGTGTAATATCTTCCTTATCAATCAGATATTGGAACATGACTGTAAAATTTTGCTTGATATAATCATATGTCCCCTCTGTATCAATTCCAGTGGTAAACATCTGAAAAATGAGATGATATTTTTCATGGGGATACTTGTCAATAGAATAGTTTTTATTGATACAAACGGCAAGAAGGCTATCAGCAAGATCAATATTGATTTTATCCAGAGTAAAAGCCATTCCTGAATATGTGATATTAGTCAAATTAGTACAATATTCAAATACTCTGTCTCCGATACTGGTCACGCTATCAGGAAGGATGATATGATTTAGATTTATACAGCTTGCAAAAACCATATCTCCGATCGTTGTCACACTAGGGGGGATATTCACAGAGGTCAGATTTTCACAGTCATAAAATGCATTATAGCCGATGCTTGTCACATTGTCAGGGATACGAATACTGGTCAGACTTTTGCATCCGAAAAATGTCATATGTTCAATACTTGTGATACTGTCAGGAATATTCACAGAGATCAGATTTTCACAGTGATGAAATGCTCTGTCTCCAATGCTTGTGATCGCAGAATTTCTATACCATCCCAATTTTTTGGTTATCACTCTGTCAGGGATGACAACTGCACCGCCAGAACCTTGATATTTGATTAATACATCATTTTTGATTTTAAAATCATGATGCATGTAAATTTCCCCCTTCTGCTTTTTTATGATTTTATTATAGCATATCCTGAAAATTTTGTAAATAGAAAAAAACACCGCCCGGAAACCCGGACGATGCAAGGAGAATATTATAAACTAAGAGGGGTAAAAGGCAGGTCTGTCAGGATTAGAATCCTACGCAGTTGCCGGAAAGGGTTGCGCCCTTGATATTGTTAGAGCTGTTCTTGGATGTGCAGCTGATGATCTTAGCTTTACCAAAGGTTACTTCATAGCCCAGTGCAGAAGGCTTGCCAGTCAGCGGCCAGTTATAGTTATTCTTCTTATTGCCATCAGCAATGCAGTTTTCCATTGTTACAACGCCATTCTGATTGTTTCTGTCAAAACCAGATGCCAGATTGCCCTTTGCTGTGCAGCCTTTCAGAACATGATTGCAGGGATCGAGATGAGCCTTTACGCCGGGAGTCTTGTTATCAACGCCGCCCATTTTGAAGCCGTTGCCATCGCCATAGATACCGTTGCAATAGCCATTATAATTAGCCTGGCAGTTTACGAGGGTAACAGCACCATGAGCTGCATAGCAATCCCAGCCGTCATCACTATTGTATTCAGCAATGCAGTTTTCATAGTAGTTGCCTGCGCCGGAATGGAGCTTATTAGCATAACCATCAGCATTTTCGCCGGTAGCATCCCAGTTATGATTTGCATTACAGTTATAGAACTTGTTATATGCGCCGCCGTTGCTTACCTGGAAACCAGCGTCATGATTATAAGTGCAGGTTACATATTTGAAAGTATTGTTAGAACCTTCGATATAGATACCATTGTCAGATGCATTCTTAACAGTGATATTCTGAACTGTGCTGCCATTGCCATAGAAGGAAAGACCACGGCCATTGCTTCCGGATGTAGAAGAGAAATCAATTACAGCATTATTTTTTCCGGAGATATTAACACCAGCAGGAACTTTTACAGCACCAGATTTTACAGTACCATTAATTACGATAGTTGTGCCAGCCTTTGCTTTGCTAATAGCAGTTGCGAGGGAAGTACCGCCGTTCTTAACTTCAATTGTTGTTCCGCTTGTGGTAGAGCTGGAGCTGGAAGAACTGGAGCTGGAAGAACTGGAGCTTGAGCTGCTAGAGCTGGAACTTGTAGAAGAAGAGCCCTTAGAAGTAGCTTCAAACTTGAACTGCTGGCAGGTCAGGCCGTTATATGTCCACTGATTGATATTAGCATTGTTGTCTTTAGAGAATCCATATACATCAACTGCCTTTGTTTCGTTGCTGTTTTCAGTCAGCAGGCAGTAAACACCGGAAGAATTCTTTACCACTTTGAATTTCTGTGCGCTTGCGCCGTTGGATTCCCAGAGGCGGATATTTGTGCCATCTGTATTAGCACCATTCTGAACGTCAAGCATCCGGCCGCTGCCGAGACCACTCTGAATTGTGATGATGTTATTGCCGAGGTTCTTGACATACCATTTCTGATTATCGCCGCCGTTGCCCTGATACTGGATTACATTAGAGCCATTAGCGTCTTTTTTGCCGGATACATCGAGATATTTCTGGCTGTTGACATTCTTGATATAGTACCAGCCATCAGAAATATAATTAGATGCTGCAAAAGTAGCGATAGACAGATTAGCGGAAACGCCTGTAGCGGCAACACATGCGGTAGCGGCGATAGCAGCCAGTTGCTTTTTGATATCAGTCTTCATGATAAACTCCCCCTGAATATAAATAAAATTTAAAAAAATCGGATTTGCTTCTTTCAGATTCACCTCAGCATTTTCAATCTGATTTGTGAACTGTTTGTGAATAAGTGTTTTCGTTTTTCACTGTAATCATTGTATCACAAATCAAGAGATTTGTCAAGGGCTTTTTTCAAAAAAATGAAAAAAATATGAAAAAATAAATTGCATTTTTTTGATAAAGCCGTCAGATTTTACAAAAATCTAAAAAATAGCTATTTATCGCTATTTTTATATCAGATTCAAAGCTGAAAACGTTTTCAGGAGTTGTGATTTCTGTCATCAATGTTGAAAAAAATTGTGCAGATCGTATATGTCTGAAATTTTTAAAAACTTGATTTGTGAATAAAATATGAACAAATCAACAAACGGTTTCAAAACATAAATAAATTGCCGCAGAGAATGACTCAGCGGCAATATTATTAATAAAGCATTTCAGAATAACGCTTTTTTCGTGATCGTTTTCGATCTGCAATTGCTTCTTCTGCCAGTCGCCAGATTTTCCATAAAAGGAAAATAAAATATATCACAGGCCAGATCAGAAAACAAATTTCAGCTAATAATAAAACAGCAGTATCAAAGCTAACAATTCTGGCGGCGTTTTCCCAATAAGGACAGGAAATATTTTCAGAAATCAGAAGTTTCCGAAGGCCTTGAAGTGTCTCCCATCTTCCGGGAAGCGTATAACGGCCAGTATTTTGCATAAATAAAAATTCGTTTTCAGATCCAAGACATTCCATCAATATCTTTCTGGCAAATCCTCGTACCGGATTCGGAAGTACAATCTCATAGCAGCTGATATTTCCAGAATCAGCATTGGGAAAATGATTTTGATAAAAATCATAAGAAATATAAATCCGGGGTTTCTCACCATAGGCTATTTCAGAAGCATAATCTGTTTCCGGGCGGATCACACCTGCAATCAGACAGTTTTTTCCATCTATACTGATTTCCATGCCTGTGACATTGGAAGAGCCGAACAGCTGCCAGGCAAGCAGAGTATCAATCACAACTCTATCATGCATTAGATCATTGTCAGCAAAAGAACTCCCGTTGACAAATTTCATTGCATGAAGCCGGAAAAAATCACCGCCGACAGCTGTCACAGCAGCCTGTGCCGGATTTTTTCGTTTTCCGGTGATTTCTGCTGTACCTGCTTCTATGCTATAAGCATCATACCAGAGCCGGGCATGTTCCTGCGCTTTCAGAGAGGCCGCTGTCAGCTTTTCATTTACAGATTCATGAATACTTTCCAGCTCATGAATTGTAAATTGTGTATCAGGGCGGACAAATGCACTGATCTGTGCAAATGAAAGATCTCCTGTTCCCTGCCAGCGTTCTGCGGCGTTTTGGCTGTATAATTTTCCTGACAGCTGACGGCTGAGACATAAGGCGGTGAGAAACAGCATCAGGCATATTAATGCACTGCCGATCCGGAAATATTGGATTCCCCGTAATCTGCGCTTTTTCACTGTTCTTTATCCTCCATGCGCACCTGTGTTCCGGCAGTCAGGGGCTTTTCTGATGTTGTAATCACAAAATCAGAGCTGACCATATCTCCCTGAACGGCACTATTAATATCATCATGAGCCAGAACGGTGACATTACAGCGGCTTGCATAATAGCGATTTCCAAGAGGTGTGCTTTTGGCCTTGACGATCAAAACAAATTTTCCGTCATTATCTTCCATAATGGCACTTGTAGGGACGACACAATCATAAGTTTCGCTGGAAGCAGAAATAGATAATGCAAGCATCTGGCCAGTATTCACATCATTTCCGGTAACATCGAAGATCAGAAGTTTTCCGTCACTTCCTGTTTTTTCCGTATCGGGGCGGATGGCGGATAATTTTGCAGTAATATCACTATAATACTGATTTGTAATTTCTGCAATCATGCCAACATGTACTTTTCTGGCCTGTTCTGCTGAAACGGAAAGCTGAACAGTATAACCGGAATTAGTAAGTGTCACAGTTGCGAGGGTATCGCCATCTGTAACCATATCACCGGCGGCGCAGTTCACTTCACTGATAATTCCATCATTTTTGCTGGTGATGATCTGTGTATCTGTATTTTGCTTTAATTTTTCGAGATCCTTTTTTTTCTGTTCAATCGCATTTTGCTGGCTTTGGAGCTCCAGTTTGCTGACTTGTTGGGAAAGGGAATCTTCCTGTTTTTTTTCAGAAAGGCTGATAATCAGACTTTGCAAAGTACGTTCTTGTTGAGCAACAGCATCTTCCAAAGCAGAAATATCTGCGGCACTGACATCAGATTTCTGATTTTCATAAGCCGTAATTGTATTTTGTGCATTATTCATTTCTGCATTTGCGGCATTAATATCTGCCTGAATCATGGCGGCGGCATTAGCAGCAGCGGCTTTATAATTTGCCTGAGCGGTTTCCTGTTCATCAGAAGCCTGTTTTACAGCGGCCTGTGCATCTGCGAGCCCCTGTTCCTGTGCTATGATAGAATCAAGAACGGCTCTGGCGGCTTCGACATCTTCACGAGCATATCTGGCAGTTTGTTCTGCATCTTCCATTGCACGGAGCAGATCTGTCAAAGACATGGCAGAGGGCATATCTGATTCAGAATCATCTGATTCAGAGCTAATATCAGTAGCAACAGGCAATGCTGTTTCTGTTCCCATGGCCTTGGCAGTTTCATAATCTGCTTTTGCACGTTCATAGGCAATCTGTGCTTTTTCGGCTTCACGTTCCAGATTTCGGATTGTCTGTTCCTGTTCTGCTGAGGAAACTGTTACAGAGCGGCTTTCAAGATCAGCCTGAGCGGCTTCTAATTTTTTTTCTGCGGCAGATACAGCATTTTTAGCCTGCTGGAGTTCTCCGGTATACTGTGACGGAACGCCATCAAATTCGCCGGAGGATACAGAACTAAGATAGCCGCTTAATTCATCCGCTCTGGAGGAAGCATTTTTATAAATCGCAGTTGCCTGCTGATAAGTTGCTTCTGAAATAGCGGGGGTATTGGATCTAGCCTGATTTAATTTTTGAATCGCTTTTTGCAGATCTGTCCGGGCGTTGATAATTTCCTGATTTTCGGCGGCATAATCAGGAACAGCGGTCAGGAGGGCTTTTTGATAAGCTAATTCTGCTTCCTGGAGTGCGCTTTCTGCTGCCTGAATTTCTTCACTATTGTCCTGCGCTTCCAGAACAAATAATTTATCTCCGGCCTTAATTTCATCACCAGTTTTGACACTGACAGAGGCCACTGTTCTTTTTCCCTCTGCTTTGACTTCATAATTCTGATTTGCATTGACAGTAGCAGAACCCCGGATTCTCTCTGTAATAGTTCCATAGCTTGCATATTGTGCCGACACTGTTGGAAGACTATAATTCAGGATTGTATTTGAAAAAAACGTCAGCAGGAGTAAAATCAGCAGGAAAATAATCAGAATTGTCTTGATACGTTCTCTGCGCTTAGCGCTTCTTGTCTGTTCTTCCATAAAATGCTTCATCCTTTCACGCCGCCGGAATAAGTAATTCCTTCGACAAGATATTCTTCACCGTATAAAAATAGCAATAATGCCGGAATCATATATACCACTGCGACAGCAAACGCAAGTCCAACATCACCCTTATTAATCTGAGACAGGAATACTGACAGCGGATATTGTTCTTCATTATCAAGCAAAATCAATGGCTGTTCGACCATGTTCCAATAATCAATAAATACTAGCAGGCCGACAGAAAGCATGGCACTCCGGCACAGCGGAAGGCAGATATACCAAAAAATCTGTAATTCGCTTGCGCCATCCAAACGGGCGGCTTCAAAATAAGCTTTTGGAATTCGTCGCATGACTTTGGTCAGAAGATAAATACTGAACGGGGAGAAAATTCCCGGCAGGATGACCGCCCATCTAGTTCCCAGAATTCCCAGATAATCAGATACCAGATAATTTGGTACAAGTGTCACCTGATAAGGCATCAGCATTAAAATAATATAAATAAAAAAGATAATTTCTCTGATTTTTCCTCGATACCGGGAAAATCCATAAGCTGTGACAGCTGCCAGCATGATCTGAAAAATCGTAATTGGCAGAACGAGAATCACAGAATTCCAGAATTTCAGCAAATAATCCGGACTTTTGAATAATACAGCCGCATATTGCTGAATGCTGACTTTATCCGGAATAAATTTTAAATTCAATTCTTCGGAAATATAATTTTTCTTATCTGTGTTTGCACTTTCGATCATTGCGCCATAATTAGTATTAATTTCTCTTTCTGTCATGAATGAATTTGTAATTGTCAGAACCGTTGGCAGGATGAACAGCACAGCCGCCAGCATGGAAATCACAAACAGCAGTCCTGTCATGATATTTTTTTTCATATGTCTGTTCACTCTTCCACATCCTCCCCATATTTTCGTTCGATCAAATACAAAATGCCGATAATAATCACCATAACCAATGCCAGCAATACCGCCGCACTGGATAATTTCTGATAATCCAGTGACTTGAAAGTATTATTCATAAAATGCTGAAGCAGATACATGCTTTCATAAGGATAGTCCCCCGTCAAGAGATACACTTCCCGGAACATTTTGAATGAACTAATAATTGATAGAATTGTGACAAATAAAATTGTCGGTGATAAATATCTTAATTTGATATGCCAGAACTGATAAAGTTCGCTTGCGCCTTCCAGTTCTGCCACTTCGAGAAGATCACCGGGAATCCCTGCAATTGCCGACATGAATAAAATCATATTATAGCCCAATGTTTTCCATAGAAACATCACTGTCAATACTGTGTAAGACCATTCTGTTTTTAGCCAGTCTACAGGCTCTGCGCCGAATAAAGCAATAATCTGATTCAGCGTTCCATGATAATGAAATATAACCTGCCACACAAGCACGACAGATGCAATAGGCACCATCAGCGGACAAAGAAAGCATGATCTGATCCAGCTTTTTCCTGGAATACGAGAATTTAATCCGAATGCCATTGCCAAAGATAAAACCACTGATAAAGGAACGGCAATTGCTGTAAAAATCCCGGTATTCTTGGCCGCTCTGAGAAACGCTGTATTCTGAAACAGTTTTTTGAAATTTTCCAGACCTACGAAATTAGACAAAATGGGATTGTCTAAGACAGAATAATAGACAACGACACCAAACGGAATTAGAAAAAAGATCAGAACACCGATCAAACTAGGGATCAGCCAGCTCCATTGCGCAAGCCCTCGGATCAATTTTTTTTTCACACCCAAAAAGCACCACCTCAATTTAAAAATGATTGACTGTATTACCTATCGTAGCACACTCAGAGAAATTTGTCAATAGACTACTGATAAATTTAATAAAATTTTTAATTTCTGTCTGTTCTATATTATAAAACAAATCAGAAATAAAAAATCTGACATCTGTTTTTAAAATTTTATATTTTGCATAAAAATATAAACTATATTTTAAATAAATCAGATATTATGCCGATTTTGGGTAAATTTATGACATTGACAATCTGTTCCGATTATGCTATAATAAAAATACTTATTTACATAAAGAAGGATGGTATATTATTATGAAAAAAATAATTTCCGGCATGGCGGCGTTTATTCTGTGCGGCTCGCTTCTGAATGCGCTCCCTGTGGGTGCGGAATATGCAAGTTCACAAGATTTTACAGTCAGTCTCCGGGCACTTTCAGGCGGTTATATTCCAGCAGAGAATCCTAATAGAATTTATATCAGCTCTCAGGATGCCCAGAACGGTACAACGGTGCATTTCGGTACTTATGCAGAAGCAGAATATCCTGATATTGTCATTCTGACTTTGCTGATGCAGTCAGAAAATGAGCATATCAAATTTGATCATGATTCTTTTCACAGCCCCTCCAGCCGTTTCTATGATGCAGCACAGGAATTTACTCTCCCCGATGGTACTGCATTCTATACCAATTTTAAACCCTATTGTTTTGGCAGATTGAATTCTTCCGGGAATTATACTGTTGGCGGCACATTCCTTCCGATTATTGAAGAAAATCAATTCAAAGTGCAGTGGATGTATAGCTATTCTTCAGATCCTAATTCGAAAACAGCCGCTTTTCTGGGGGGCATTTCTGATTATTTCAGTTTTATTGAATTTGATATGCAGATTGATTCAGGCACAGAACCCGGCAGATATTTTATTAATTTTCTGACAAATGAAGAATATCCTGATCAAGCTACTTGTGTTTCCAGTAATGCGGATACGCCTAATCCGGAACAAGAAGGCACTTTTATCACACATTATGCTGATATGATTCCGGCTCTTAAACCTGCTGAAATTATTATCACAGATGATCCGCCTATGCTGGAAGCTGATCCTGTGCCCTGCTTCCGTTTCGCAGAAGATTCCACACCATTCTCTGTGCAGGATTTTCAGGAACAGTTGCCGCTTTCTTATGGCGGTGATAGTCTGCTATTGAATACTTCTGATCTTCTCGATACTTTTGAAGCTGGTAGCCCGTCAGATCTTTCTATTACCACTCCACAAGAAAGGCGTTTGCCTCTTACGCTTTCCGGCGTAGATGTTCAGGATACACAAGGAAATCCGGCTGAGCTGGAGTATCACATTGGCCTGAAAGGGGATGCCAATCTGGATGGACAAGTCAATGCACGGGATGCTGCACAGGTTCTTGTTTATGCCACACAGAAAGGACTTGCAAAAGAAGCTTCTCTTTCCGGAACATCTGATCCGATTTCAGAACGGCTTGCTTATTTTCTGGCTGATATTGATGGCGAATCTGTCAATGAAGGTGAGGACGGTTCTCTTCTAAATGCCACAGATGCCGCCCGTATTCTCAAATATGTAACACTCAGAGGCAGTGACCAAGAGCCGGATTGGAATGATCTTAAAAATTAAACATCCAGCTTTTATGAGTTTTTTTTAAAATGATCACCAGACTTTCACATTAAGATACTATAATAGCTTCACAGAGAAAAAAACAGATCACTGAGGGGAATTGATTTTACAGAAAGTGGTGTTGATAATGACAATTAAGAATAAAAATTTCACTAGTCTGATCGCCATGATAGCGACTTTTACAGTTCTCCTCACGGGGTGCGGAACAGTTTCAGATGTTTCAAGTTCTGATCAGATCGAAACAACAGAAGAAATGACTTCCAGTCTTATGGATCAGGAAAATTCTGATTCTGGTCTGACGCTTTCCCCAATGAGCAATTTGGTTTCAGAAGATGCTGTATTTTCTACAGATATTAGTAATCTATTTACAGAACGTGATCTCAAAACAGATTATGAAATTACAAAAACCATTGTGCTTGATGAAATCACTGATCCGGTTCTGACGCTTACTCAAGCAGGTGTTTATGAATTAACCGGGTCTTTCAATGGCCAGATTTATATTAATACAGAGGAAAAAATTCAGCTTGTGCTGAATCAGGCAAATATTTCCTGCTCTGATGGCTCTGCTATTTATATCGAAAATGCCAAAAAAGTATTTATCACGACAGCAGAAAATTCACAGAATATCATTTCTGATGGCTCTTCTTATGCCGATACTAGTGAAAATGCTCCCAATGCGGCTATTTATAGCAAAGATAGCCTGACGCTCAACGGTACAGGTACGCTTACCATCAATGGAAATTATCAGCAGGGAATTGTTTCAAAAGATGAGCTTGTGATAACAGGCGGAATGATTAATATCAATGCTGTTGGAAATGGCATAAAAGGCAAAGACAGCATTGCCATCTATGACGGCAATATTAATATTACTGCCGGCGGCAACGGATTGCAAGCTTCCAATGCAGAGGAAGAAGGCAAAGGCTTTATTTATATTCATGACGGATCTTTCAGCATTGATGCACAACAGGATGGTATACAGGCAGAGTCTGAAATCATCATTCAGAATGGCAGTTTCGAGATCAAATCCGGCGGCGGAAAAGAAAATGCGCAAAAGAAAATAAATAATGATTTCGGCGGGTTTGGCCGTAGAGATCAGCAGAATGTTATCACGGATTCTGAAACACAGACAGTTAGTATAAAAGGCATTAAAGCTGGTTCGCTTCTATATATCTCCGGCGGATCGCTTACGCTTGATACTGCTGATGATGCATTACATTCTAATGGAGATCTTTATCTTTCCGGCGGTACGTTCAGCATTGCGGCAGGAGATAAGGGCATTCATGCAGATAAAACTGTAACAATCAAGAACGGCTCTGTGAATATTACAGATTCTTATGAAGGTATTGAGGGCAAAGATATTTTCATCTCCGGCGGAGAGGTATCTATCATTTCTTCTGATGATGGATTCAATGCCAGCGATGGTGAAACAGATCAATCCGGAATGGGAACGATCTGTGATTGTTCTCTTGTGATCTCTGGCGGTTATGTTTGTGTCGATGCGGATGGTGATGGACTTGATAGCAATGGTTCAATCACTATCAGCGGCGGAACAGTTCTGGTAAATGGCTCTACAAATGATGGAAATGGCGCATTAGATTCTAATAATGGTATTACTGTCAGCGGTGGTCTGCTGATTGCGGCAGGAAGCTCCGGCATGGCAGAATATCCAGACGAAGCTACTCAAAATGTAATTGTTGTTACTCTTGATGATTATCAAGAAGGCGGCACGCTCTTCACACTCACCAGTGATGATGGAACAGAATTGATTAGTTATGCACCTTCTAAGAAATATAATTCTATCATCATCAGTACAGATGGGATTGCAACCGGAAAAAGCTATACGGTTTCTACTGGCGGCACATCTTCAACAGAACAGAAAAATGGTCTCTATGAAATCGGCGGCTATCAGAATGATGGCACACAGATCGGATCTGTCACACAGGAAGAATCTGTATGTTTTATCGGAACAGTCCGGGGAATGGGCGGCGGAATGCCCGGCGGCGGCCGTGGCGGTCAAAGGCCGGATGATATGCAGCTTCCTACGGATGAAAATGGAAATGCTGTTTTTCCGGATGATTTCGATCCTTCCCAGATGCATCCCGGCGATCAGAGACCAGATAATATGCAGCTTCCTACAGATGAAAATGGGAATGCTGTTTTTCCGGATGATTTCGATCCTTCTAAAATGCAGGGAAATCGAGGTATGAAAAATAGAATTCATGATAAAAATGAATCATCTGATTCCAGTCAGGATGAAAATTTACAGGCTGGCTGATCTGAAGGCAATTCCTTTTCCATCTCTTATAGAAACGAATCACGGCAGGATCTTGTAAAATCCTGCCGTGATTCTGATTAATAGGCTGCATAGGCTGTGAACCAGCTCAAAGAGGAATAAATCCAATATTGTGCGGCTTTAGAAGTATCCGCATCAAAATTCTGATCAAGCAGAAAATCTGCACTGCCTACAGCAATCAGGCTTGCATTTTGTTTTGCTTCATCCCGGACATATAGCATCACCGGAAGTGCTTCCTGCTCATAAGTGACAGGATCATCCTGTTCTCCTCCGCATGGTTCACCGATGGCAGATTTTTCTGTTTCCAGCATGGCATCTATGAAAACGGAAAGACTGCTTTCTTCGCTCAGCATGTGAAAACTTCTGCTATTTTTCAGATACACAATTCCATCAGACATGGTATCATTATAGAAATAAAATCTATCTGGATAATTAATAGCCTGTAGCTGAATACTGCCATCTGCCTGTATACGGCTTTGATCTGTTTCAGAAATTTTATCATAATCAATCTGGATATAAAATTCTTCAAGTAAAAAATTAAAATACCGGAAACGGGTGTCACTTTCAGAGGCCGGAAGCAGAAAAAGCAGATCTCCGCCCTGATTCATATAAGATTCCAGTGATTTGAATTCTTCCGCTGTTAAATCTTCCTGTGGAGAATTAATAATCAAAATATCAGCATCCGAAGGAATACTTTCTGTTTCATGCCAGATAAAATGATCTCCCTCCAGATGAGAAATAAATTTCGTCAGATTGGCAGAATCTTGTGTCCCGTGACTGGTCAGATAATACACATTTGTAGAGACTCCTCCGGATTCATCCGTAGAAACTGGATTGGGAAATGTATAATCTTCAAATGCACTTTCAATCATATCCGCAAGACTGCTGTCTTCTTCCGGAGTGAGACTTACAACAACTTCCTGTTCTTCCGGTTCTGCTTTCTGACTGCATCCGGTCAGAAGCAAACAAAATAGAATCATAGAGATTAATTTTTTCATGTTGATTCCCTCTTTTCATAATTTACAATCAGAATTCCTGTACATACTAATAATAGAGCCGTCATGCCCTGCAAATTGAAAACCCCTGTCTCATGCAAAATGATACTTGAAATCATAACGCCGCATAACGGATTTAAAAAGCCAAATACAGTGACTTTTGAAACAGGATTATATTTCAGCAGAATCGCCCAAAGAGAATAGGCCGCCGCTGATACAAATGATAAATAACCTAAAATCAGCCATGCTTTTCCGGTCATATGCAAACTGCCGCCGCAGACTGCTCCCAGAATCCACATCACCGCCCCACCAAATGCAAACTGCCAGCCGCTTAATAATACCGGATTTTCATGATATTCCGGACTGGTATATTTCTTCATGAAAACGCTGGAAAATCCGCTTGCTATTGTGCATAGAAAGATAAATCCATCACCAAGAAAATTGAGATGAAAATCCAATCCGGTTAGATTGACAATCACAATTCCTGAAAATCCCAGCACACAGCCAATGATTTTCCTGATTGTCAGCGTTTCTTGATGAAATGCACTTGAAATTAAAATAGCCGCAAAAACATTTGCTGCAACAATGATTGCTGCCCTGACACCTGTTGTATGTGCCAGGCCAATATAATAGAAAAAATATTGCAGTATCGTCTGAAACAGGCTGATCACCCCGATCCGGGGAATGGTTTCCTTTTCAGGAAGCAATAATTTCCGTTCTGTCAGGCTTCCGACCGTCAAGGCCATCAATCCGGCTATTAAAAATCGAACGCCTGCAAATATCATTTGAGATGCCCAATCTTCTGGGGCAATTCCCATTTCTGCATAACCTGTTTTTACGCCTGCAAATGCACTCCCCCAAAGCAGACAGCATATCAGTGCTATAAATGCAACTGTCCATGTCTTTGTGAGTTTGGTCTGCATACATCCGCTCCCTTTCTTTTTCTTCAAATTTGACAAAAAATATTGACTTCTGACATGAAATCTGTTATAATATACATATCCCGGACATATTTTTAACCATCTACAGGAGGTATTTTTATGCAGATAGAATTAACTGACATCAATCGACAAATGCTAATGCATCGGTCAGAGTTTATTCAAAATACCAATGCAGCCTATCTGGCTGATCTTACAAAAATTGCAGATGATATTGTCCTTCATCGTGAAAAAAGACCAATTATTCTGCTTTCAGGGCCTTCTGGTTCTGGTAAGACAACTTCCGCTCTTATGATTGAAAAAATTTTAGATGACAGAGGCATTGAAACACATACATTGTCACTAGATAATTATTTCAGTCCGCTGACTGACCAAGAAAAAGAATTATTTGCCGCTGGAAAATTAGATCTGGAATCCCCCAAGCGTGTTGACAGCCCCTTTCTGACAGAACAGCTCCGGGAAATCTATCATTGTAGGCCGGTAGAACTGCCGATTTATGATTTCAGAGAATCCACCAGAATCCACAGCGGAAAAATTCTGCACAGAAAACCCGGAGAATTAGTCATCCTGGAGGGCATTCATAGCCTGAATCCGGATATTATTGATTTCAAAGACAGCCGCACAGCAAAAATTTATGTCAGTGTCAGAACCAGAATCACAAGAAATGGCGTTGTGCTGCATCCTTCCAAAATCCGCCTGATGCGGCGGCTTGTCCGTGATATGCTTTTTCGGAAACGTTCTTTCCGTGATACATTGATGATGTTTCACAGTGTTGAAGATGGCGAAAATAAATATATCATGCCATATAAATACAGATCTACATATGATGTCAATACTTTTATGGCTTATGAGATCTGTGCTTATCGTGATTTTCTGATAGAAGCTTTCCGGAATATGCGGGATGATCCGATTATTAGGGATATGCTTGCTTTTCTGGAACAAGCTGTATCATTGCCGCTGGAAGCTGTGACACCTGATTCTCTAATTTGTGAATTTATTGGCAATGGGCAGTTCAGCTACTAGTTTTTATTATAGCATATTATCAAGGCAAAGTCAAGAAAAACACCCTGAAAGGGTGTTTTTCTGATTATAATTTCTTTTTCTGTTCTTCCAGCATCCGGATCAGATCATCAATAGAATCAGAAGAAGAAATATCCGATTTTCCGGCTTTATGATCAGAAGATTTGAGAATATCATCAATATTAGGTGAAGTGCTTTTATAAGCTGGCTTTGGTGTGGGCTTAGGCTTTTCTTCTTTTATGACAGCAGGAGGCGGAGGAAGGGGCGCAGATGCTTCCTGCATAGGAGGAACAGGGATTTCTTCTTTCACTGGCGGTGCAGGAGGAGAAGAAATAGAAGGTGCTGTTTCCTGTACAGGAGCAGGCATTTCTTCTTTCACTGGTGGCTTTGTTATGGGTGATGCTGGTGAAGAAACAGGCGGTTTTGCCTGTGCTGCTTCCTGACGGATTTCTTGTACAGAATAGATCTGTGTGCTGGATTTCTTTTTCTTTGGTGGTGCTTCCAATACTTTGAGGGCTTCTTCCTGAAGCTCCTGACGGCGGAATCTTGTTGTTTTCTCATGCTCCTGCACAGATTTCTGATAAGGAGAATCTTCATTTACAGGCTTTTCTGAGAAATTTTCAGAAATAGAAGATTTCTTTTCTTCCAGT